>JALYZC010000027.1 GCA_030945905.1 Actinomycetota bacterium | reverse complement strand
GCGCCGACTCTGCCGCGCTCGCCGCTCGCGCGCTTCTTGGCCGGCCGCGGGCCGCCGCGGATCTCCTGAGCGAACCGCCCCCTCCACATCCGGTGGACGCGGGCTTTCCTTCGAGATCAAGGAGATTTCATGAGCGAGACGGCCCTGCGCCCGATCCGCCTGGTGGCGGCCATGTCTTTGGTCGCCGGTGTCATTCACGCCGTGGCGATGGTTCAACATTTTGATGAGGGCGTGCTCACGGGTCGTTCTTCGCCGTTGTGGCAGCCTGCCAGCTGGCGTGGGGGGGATGGGTCTATCGTCGGTCCACCACGCGAGGGTCGCTGGTCGTCGCAGCGGTTGCGAACATCGCCGTCGCCGTGGTCTGGGCGGTCTCGCGGACCACCGGTGTGCCGCTGGGGCCCGAGGTCGGCCAGCCCGAGGCGGCTGGACTCATCGATCTGATCGCCACCTTTGACGAGGTGGCGATCGCGGCGTTGGTCTTTGCGATCGTACAGCCAGCCGGGCGCCTGGGCAGCTGGTTGGCCAGTCTGACTACCGAGCAAGAGAAGCGCATCGGCGTCGCGCTCATCTCGGCCACGCTGTTTGGACTTCTGCTAGGCAGCCACGCGCACTGATCGGACTCGCTTTCTCCCTCCTCGAGGCGCCGCCCCAGCCCCCACCACCAGCGCGGCGCGTGCCACGAGCACCACGGGCGCCACGGGCGACGAGCAGCGGCGAGGTCCCTCCCCCGTCGCTCCTGCATCCAGCCCGGCTCGACCCCGTTACGACCGGCGAGATAACGACCGTTGCCGCCCCTCAGGTGTTGCTTGGCTCACCGCATGCTTGCACGCGACGGTCGGCAAACACTCCGCTCTCTCGGGGAGGGCGCAATTGGCAGCTGACACTGGGATGACGCGAACCGGGCCGTCACGGTAGATTGGCGGCGCGCCTATGACCACCGCAAAGGAGAACCGATGAACAAGACCGAGCTCAGCGAAGCGATCGCCAAGCGAGCCCAGCTGTCCAAGCGCGACGCACAGAGCGCAGTCGACGCGATGGTGGAAACCGTGAGCGACGAGCTGCGCAAGGGCCGAGAGGTGGCCATCACGGGCTTTGGCAAGTTCCACGTGGCCAAGCGCGGCGCCCGTCAGGGAAGAAATCCGGCTACCGGAGAGGCGATCAAGATCAAGGCCTCCAAGTCACCCAAGTTCACCGCCGGCGCTGGGCTCAAGAACGCGACGAAGGGCGCAAAGTAGGAATCGCGCGAAGCACGCAGCTTCTATATCTCAAGCAGCTTGAGAAGCCGCCGCGCGAGGGTCGCGCTCCCGTCGATCTTTATCTTCCCGCCGGCCATGCTGGCCAGCGCGGCGCGACCGCGGGCGTCGGTGAGCTTGGGCAGCCCCCCGACGAAAGGTGCCGCCGTCAGCTTGATGATGTCCGGCAGGGAGCCCGAGATGACGAGCTCGGGCTTCCCGGCGTTCTCCTCCTCGGCGTCTTCGACCAGTATTCCGTCCGCTGCGAAGTTGATTCGGACGGGGGCGAAGTCTTCTTGGAAGCGCAGCTCGACGGTCCCGCGCAGATCCTGGGCGAGCTGCGGGCGCTTGGTCGTTCCGAGCTGGACGAGGCCGAACATGCTGGCCGAGATACCGTTGGGCGCTACATACCCCAACCGCACCTGGCGACCGTCGGGGGCTCGGGTTGATGCAGCCTCCTCGGCGAAGTTCGTGTCATGCGTTGCACGGTTTTTTGTTGTCATACGATCCATGGTAGGAAGAACGTTTCAACACTCTGTGAGAAGGCGCACGAGGGCTGGAGCCTGAGTAGTAGCGCGAGCGCTTGGGTGGGCTCGGCCTCCGCGCGTTGGACACGCTCGGGCCGCCTGTACTAGTCTTGCCGCCCGGCGGCCGGGCAGCCTGGTGCGCCGGAACACGTTGCAGGTGCGCGGGCCAACCGAGTACTGCAGGCTGTGACCATGCTGATCAGTTCCGACACAACCGCCTGGTACGTGGGCTTGTCGCTTGGCGTCGTCGTCGTGGTCGTGGCCGTGATCATCGTCGGGATAATCCTGATCCTGGCCTCCCGGATCGCCAATCAGGCGCGGACCTCGAGGGATGCCGTCGAGACGGTGCGGGCGCAGACCTCGCAGCTCGGCGGGATCGCGCGGATCAACGGCTCCGGCGTCAGGATCCTTCATGCCGCTCGGGCGCTCCGGAAGGCGGCGGTCGGAAAGTGACGATCCTGCCGATCGCGTTGGCCGGGGCCGAGCGCGACCTGTGGTACGTAGCCCTCGCCCTGGGTTTGGTCGGGGTGATCGTCGTGGCCGCCTTGATGCTGGTGCTGCTGAACTTCGTGAAGAACATCCAGGCGAGTGTCGGCGGCCTGCTGGACGTCGCGGGGAAGGTGGCCGCGAACACGGAGTACATCCCTGCGCTGGAGGCCACCACGCCCGTGTTGGAGCAGATCGCCGACGAGGTCGTGGTCCAGGACGCCTACATGAACGCGCTCACCCAGGGCTACACCAAGGCGCCGGAGTGAGCACGCCGCTACTCATCGTGCTGAGCCTCGTCGAGGCCGTCCTCCTTGTGCTCGTGCTGGCTCTCGCCCTTATCGAAGTGCGCCGCCGCCTGACCGCCATCGCCGACGGCCTCGACACGCTGGGGTCGGCGCTGGCCGGTGTGGAGTCCCAGCACCTGCGTTCGCTGGGGCCCGCCGTCGAGGCGATCAACAACGGGCTCGGGGTCGTCCTCGGCAGACTGCCCGGTGTGGCCAAGAAGGCCGCCACGGTCGCCGCTCACGTGAGGGCACGATGATTCTCTGGTGGATCGGAAACGTCCTGCTGTTGTTCGTGATCATCCCGGTGGTGGTGATCCTGCTCCGTGGCGTCCTCAACGCGGCCAGGAGCATCGTGCCCAGCGTGGAGAACATCGCCCGGGTGGCGGGCGCTGCGTCGCGGGACCTCGATGCGGTGGAGCTGCTGCACACGACCCGGCGCGACGTCCGTGAGACGATCGCCACGGTGGAGAACTACGGCGGCTCCCTCGACGTCATCCTCGAGGACGCCTGACCCGGACCATGGAAGCCGCCGCCGTCGTCACGATCGTCGCCGTCGTACTCGTCATCGCCGCCCTCGTGGTCTATCTGGTCGGCGTGATCCTGGAGCTGCGCAAGATCAACTCGGGTCTCGACGTGGTGATCGGGTCGGTGGGGGAGATCGTGAGCAAGAGCGCCCCGGTCAACGAGATCGTGGCGGCTATCGATTCCGACCTCGATCGGGGGGGCGGCCTGCTCGAGGGCCTGCTCGAGAAGAAGGCGGGGGCCGAGGACGCCGCAGGCCTGGTGGAGTCGGTGTTCCCGGGCGGCGGTAGCGCCATGCTCGCCCGCCAGGGCCGGCGCGGAGGGGTGAAGAACATCGACGAGGTCTATACGAGGGGAGCCGTCCAGCTCGCTCGCCTGGGGCGGGAGAGCCCGCTCGGCGTAGGGGCCCTCTCCGGAGCGGCTCTGCGCGATGCGCCGTCCTCGAGCGCCGCTGCGCGAGCGCTGTACGCCAGGCCTGGAGGACCGGACAGCCGACCGCGGTCACCCACCATCGGAACCGGCGCTCCCGAGGCCTACCGCCCGGGGGAGGAGGTCGGCGCGCCCCGCAAGCGGCCTCCTCCGGCCGGGAATCCCACTACGCCCCGCCCGTAGGAACGGCACGTCGAGGGAGCCACGCGGGAGGCCCTGGCCCGTACTGTCGCGATGTTCTACATGCAACCATGTGTGAGGAGGAAGAGTTCGCTTGCAGACCCCGGCCCCATTTCAGTACGAGCGCGCGACGAGCGTCGAGAACGCAGTCGCGCGCCTCGAGGCGCTCGGACCCGACGCTCGCATCATCGCCGGCGGCCACAGCCTGCTGCCGATGATGAAGCTGCGCCTGGCCAACCCCGAGTACCTGATCGACGTCAACGACCTCGTCCAGCTCTCCTACATCCGCGAGCAGGCCGGAGAGATCCGGATCGGCGCCCTGACCCGCCACCACCAGCTGCTCGAAGACCCCCTGCTCGCTCGATACTTTCCGGTCTTCGCCGACGCGGAACGGGTGATCGCCGACCCGATCGTGCGCAATCGCGGCACGATCGGCGGCTCGCTGGCTCAGGCCGACGCCGCCGAGGATCTCTCGGCCGTGTGCTCGGCGCTCAAGGGCCAGGTGGTCATCGCCGGCTCGGGAGGGGAGCGGTTGGTGGCCATGGAGGACTTCCACGTGGGCCCCTATCAAACCGCCGTTCAGGACGCGGAGATGGTGGTCGAGGTGCGCATCCCGTTGCGACCCGGCTGCGGCAGCGCCCATGTGAAGGTCGAGCGCCGGGCCGGCGACTGGGCCATCGTTGCGGTCTCCGGCGCGCTGTGGTTGGACGGCGGCACCATCGTCGATGCGGGCGTCGCACTCAGCGCCGTGGGGCCCACCACCGTCCATGTCTCACGCGCCGAGGAGCTGCTGCGCGGCCAGGCCCCCTCGGAGGACCTGTTCGCCCAGGCGGGGGCGATCGCCTCCGAGGACTGCTCCCCCAGCGCCGACGGACGAGGTCCGGTCGATTACAAGCGCCACCTCGCCGGCGAGCTCACCCGTCGCGCTCTCAGGCGCGCGGCTCAACGAGCCCTACACCGGGAGGCCTGATGCAAGTCACGCTGAACGTCAACGGCGAGGCGGTCGCGCGTGAGATCGAGCCGGCGCTGCTGCTCGTCCACTTCCTGCGCGACACCCTGGACCTCACGGGCACGCACTGGGGCTGTGACACCTCCAACTGCGGCGCCTGCGTGGTGCAGCTGGACGGTCTGCCGGTCAAGTCCTGCACGGTGCTGGCCGCCATGTGCGAGGGCCATACGGTCCGCACCATCGAGGCGATGGAGGTCGATGGCGTGCTCGATCCGGTCCAGGAGGGCTTCCGCCAGGAGCATGGACTCCAGTGCGGCTTCTGCACGCCGGGGATGATCTTGACCGCCCGCGCGCTGCTCGACGCCAACCCCGATCCCACCGAGGCCGAGATCCGCACGGCGATCTCGGGCGCGATCTGCCGCTGCACCGGGTATTCGAACATCGTGAAAGCAATCCGTTGGGCGGCCGAGCATGAGGGCGCACCATCACCATCGCAGAGGAGATGAGCAATGGCGACACCCGCGACTGAACAGGCCCCCATCGGCTACGGCAGCATGAAGCGCAAGGAGGACGCGCGCTTCATCCGCGGCCAGGGCACCTATCTCGATGACATCAAGCTGCCCGGCATGCTGCACGGCGCGGTGCTGCGCAGCCCGTACGCGCACGCACGGATCCTCTCGATCGACACCTCCGCCGCGCTCGCGCATCCCAAGGTGCACCGGGTCATCACCGCCAAAGACCTGGAGACGCTGGGCCTGGCCTGGATGCCGACGATCTCTTATGACTCGCAGGCCGTGCTCGCGGGCGACAAGGTGCGCTTTCAGGGTCAGGAGGTCGCCTTCGTCGTCGCCGAGGACCGCTACGCTGCGCGCGACGCGCTTCCGCTCATCGACGTGGAGTACGAGCCGCTGCCGGCCGTCGTCAACGCCCGCAAGGCACTGGACGCCGACGCACCGCTGATCCGCGACGACAAGCCCGACAAGCGGGACAACCTCGCCAGCCCGACCTGGGAGGCCGGCGACCGGGCCGAGGCCGACCGGGTGTTCGCCGAGGCCGACACCGTCGTCACGCGCGACATGATCTACCCACGCTGCCACCCGGCGCCGCTTGAGACCTGCGGAATGATCGCGGACATGAATCCCGAGACGGGTCAGCTGGACATCTACAACGGCAACCAGGCGCCCAACGCCCATCGCACCGTCTACGCGCAGGTGGCCGGGCTGCCCGAGCACAAGATCCGCATCATGGTCAACGACATCGGGGGCGGCTTTGGCAACAAGGTCCCGGTCTATCCGGGCTACGTGTGCACCATCGTCGGCTCGATCGTGGCCGGCCGGCCGGTCAAGTGGGTGGAGGACCGCTCGGAGAACCTCATGTCGACCGGGTTCGCCCGCGACTACATCATGCGCGGCGAGATCTGCGCCAAGGACGGCAAGATCACCGGCGTGCGCGTCGACGTCCTCGCCGACCACGGCGCGTTCGACAGCACCGCCCAGCCGACGAAGTTCCCGGCCGGGTTCTTCCACGTGTTCACCGGGTCCTACGACCTCGAGGCGGCGTACTGCAACGTCAAGGCCGTCTACACGAACAAGGCGCCGGGCGGCGTCGCCTACCGCTGCTCCTTCCGGGTCACCGAGGCGATCTACCTGGTCGAGCGGATGGTCGGTGAGCTTGCCTTGGCGATGGACGTGGACCCGGTCGAGCTGCGGATGAACAGCTTTATCCGCCCCGAGCAGTTCCCCTACGAGAGCAAGACCGGGTGGACGTATGACTCGGGCGAGTACCAGAAGACGATGCGCACGGCGATGGAGATCGCCGGGTACGACGACCTGCGGCGTGAGCAGGCCGTGAAGCGCGCCCGGGGCGAGCTGATGGGCATCGGCATCTGCTTCTTCACCGAGGTCGTCGGCGCCGGACCGCGAAGGCACATGGACATCCTCGGGCTGGGCATGGCCGACGGCGCCGACCTGCGCGTGCACGCGTCGGGCAAGGCGGTGCTCAGCATCAGCTGCCAGACCCAGGGGCAAGGCCACGAAACCACGTTCGCGCAGATCATCGCCGAGGAGCTCGGCATCTCCCCAAATGACATCGAGGTCCGTCACGGCGACACCGATCGCACCCCGTTCGGGCTGGGGACCTACGGCAGCCGCTCCACGCCGGTGTCCGGCGCGGCCGCCGCCGTCGCCGCGCGCAAGGTGCGCGACAAGGCGCGGCTGATCGCGGCCGGGATGCTCGAGACCTCACCCGATGACCTCGTGTGGGAGAAGGGCCGCTGGTTCGTCAAGGGCGATCCCGAGAAGGGCGCGATGATCGAGGAGATCGCCGAGGCGGCGTACGGCGCCGCCGCGCTGCCGGAGGGCCTCGAGGGCGGACTCGACGCCCAGTCGGTCTACGACCCGCCCAACCTGACCTATCCGTGCGGGGCCTACATCTGTGTGGTCGACGTCGACCCCGGGACCGCGGAGGTGACGGTTCGGCGGTTCATCGCCGTGGACGACTGCGGCGTGCGCATCAACCCGATGGTGGTCGACGGGCAGATCATGGGCGGCCTGGCCGAAGGCGTCGGCATCGCGCTGATGGAGGTGATCACCTTCGACGAGCAGGGCAACTGCCTCAACGGGTCGATGATGGACTATCTGATCCCCACGGCGCTCGAGTGCCCCGACTGGGAGCTGGGGGCGACCGTCACGCCGTGCCCGCACCATCCGATCGGCGCCAAGGGCGTCGGCGAGTCGGCGACCAATGGCGCGCCGCCCGCCATCGTCAACGCGGTCATCGACGCCCTGTATGAGACCCACGACGTGACCCACATCGACATGCCGCTGACCCCCGCACGGGTGTGGGCGGCGATGCAGGGCAGGCCCGAGCCGCCCCAATGACCACGGACGCTCTCACGCGGCGAGCCGAGGGGCTTTCCGCCCAGAGCGTGCCCTACGTGCTGGCAAAGGTGGTGCGCGCCCAGCGGCCGACGAGCGCACTGGCCGGCGATGTCGCGCTGGTGCTCGCCGATGGCAGCATCGAGGGGTTCGTCGGTGGCGTGTGCGCCGAGCAGAGCGTGCGCCTGCATGCCCTCCACGTGCTCGAAGCCGGCGAGGCGGTGCTGCTGCGCATCTTGCCCGGGGATGGAGAGGACACGACGGACGAAGAGGGGTCCGTGACGGTCCAGAACCCGTGCCTGTCCGGCGGGGCGATCGAGGTCTTTCTCGAGCCGGTGCTGCCCGCCCCCCGCGTCGTCGTGGTCGGTGCCACGCCGGTTGCCGGCGCGCTGAAGCGCCTCGGCCAGGAGCTGGGGCTCGAGGTCGCGGCGGTGCACGACGGGGCGCCCGATCCGAGTGAGGCGGATCTTGCGCTGGTCGTCGCGGCGCACGGCCGCGACGAGCTCGAAGCGCTGCGGCGCGGCCTGGACGCCGGGCTCCCCTACGTCGGCCTCGTGGCCAGCGACGTGCGCGGGGCGGCCGTGATCGAGGAGCTGCGCGCCGGCGGTGTGAACGAGGAGCGCCTGGCGGCGCTGGAGACGCCCGCGGGAATCGATATCGGCGCGCGCACTGCCGCGGAGATCGCGCTCTCGATCCTCGCGCGCATCGTCGCGGTGCGCCGCGGCGGTCAGCTGCCCGCGCGGCCCCGCGCGGCGCTGCCCGACGGGCCGCCCGCGGCCGTGGATCCCGTGTGCGGGATGGCCGTCGCGGCGGTGGCACAGACGCCGCAGGTGCAGCGCGACGGTCGGACCGTCTATTTCTGCTGCGAGGGCTGCAAGGCCAAGTTCGAGCAGGACCAGGGCGCCGTTGCCGTCCCCCGCTGAAGGTTTCGTCGCCGGGCTCGTGCTCGCAGCGGGCGGCTCGACCCGTCTCGGGCGTCCCAAGCAGCTGCTGCCCTACCGCGGCGGCACGCTGCTCGGGCACGTCCTCGGCGTCGCCCGCGCGTGCCCGTTCGATCAGATCGTCGTGCCGATCGGCGGTCACGCGGACGAAGTGCGGGCGAGCGTCGACCTCACGGGGGCCGACGTGGTCATCAACAGCGCCTACGGCAAGGGCTGCTCGTCCTCGATCGCGGCTGCGCTGAGCGCGCTGGACCCTCGCTGCCGCGCGCTCGTGCTCCTGCTCGGCGACCAGCCGGGCGTGACTCCCGCGACGGTGCGGGCGTTACTGGACGGCCGCGGCGGCTCGCCGCTGGCCGTGTGCCGCTATGACGACGGGCGCGGACATCCCATCGCCTTTGCCGCCGGCGTGTTCGACGACCTCGCCGACCTGCACGGCGACAAAGGGGTCTGGAAGCTGCTGGACCGCAGCGCCGGCGATGTCGTCGAGGTGGAGATCGCCGGTGGCATTCCGCGTGACGTCGACACGCCCGAGGATTACCAGGCGGTCCTGGCCGAGGCTCGGGCATGACCGGGCCGGCACGTGCGGGAGCCGAGGCCGCGGTGCGGGAGTTGGTCCCCGATGTCCCGACGCTGATGGAGCGCCTGGAAGCGGTCGACTATCTCGTCGACCGGGGCCTGGCCACGTCGATGTTCCTGAGCCTGCGCCTGCCCCAGCCCCTGCTGCTGGAGGGTGAGGCCGGGGTGGGCAAGACCGAGGCGGCCAAGGCTCTCGCCGCGGTGCTCGACACACCGCTGATTCGACTGCAGTGCTATGAGGGAATCGACGCAGCCGAGGCGCTGTATGAGTGGAACTATCCGCGCCAGCTGCTGCGCATCCGTCTCGCCGACTCGCGCGGGGAAGACCTGGGCGAGCAGGAGCTCTTCGGACCCGACTTCCTGATCCGCCGTCCGCTCCTGCGCGCGCTCGAGCATCCCGGTCCCCGGCCGGCTGTGCTGCTCATCGACGAGCTCGATCGCGCCGACGATGACTTCGAGGCGTTCCTGCTGGAGTTGCTGGCCGAGGCCACCGTGACGGTCCCGGAGATCGGGACGATCAGGGCGACGCATCCGCCCGCCGTGGTCGCCACCTCGAATCGGACGCGCGACCTGCACGACGCGGTCAAGCGCCGCTGCCTGTATCACTGGATCGACTACCCGAGCCCGGAGCGCGAGGTGGAGATCGTCCGCCGGCGCGTGGCGGGGGCGTCCGAGACGCTGGCGGTGCAAGTGGCGGAGGCGGTGGCCCGGCTGCGCGCCGGCGACGTGCAGAAGCGCCCCGGGGTCGCCGAGGCGATCGACTGGGTGGCGGCACTCGAGCTGCTCGGTGTGGCGCGCCTGGATGCGAGCGCCGCCGATCTCACGCTCGGCTCGGTGCTCAAGTACGGCGATGACCAGGAGCTGATCCGCGCGGAGGGCCTCGAGGCCCTGGTCGAGGATCGTGGTGCTTGAGACGCTCGACGTCCCCGCCCTCGCGAGCGCGCTGGGACAGCGCCTGCGTAGCGCCGGCGTGCCCGTCACGCCCGAGCGCTCGGCGCACTTCGCGCGGGCGCTCGCGCTCGTGACGCCGGTCACCCGCCCGGAGCTCTACTGGACCGCGCGAGCGGTGTTCGTCTCCTCGCAGGCCCAGCTGGCCACATTCGACCGCGTCTTCGCCGCTGTGTTCGACCGGCGCCTGGAGCTCGACGAGGACCGCGGCGATCCCTACTCTCCGCCGCCCGGGGCGTCGCAGGCGACCGAGCGGCCGCCGAGCCCACCCGCACGCTCCCTGCCGCGGGAGCCGGGCTCGCCTGAGTCCATCCCCACGAGCGCGACCTCCTCCGCACCGGGCGCCGAGGATGCGCGCGAGGTCGAGGTTCCGCTGGCCATGGCCAGCGAGGACGAGCGCCTGGCGGAGAAGAGCTTTGCCGCGCTGGAGCCGCATGAGCTGGCCGCGCTACATCGATTGATGGCTCGTATGGAGTTGGCCACGCCACAGCGGCGCTCGCGGCGTGCGCGGCGTGCGCGCCGGGGCGAGCGCCTGGATCTGCGCGCCACCCTGCGCGAGAGCCTGCGCACGGGGGGCGATCCGGTTCACCTCGCGCGCCGGCGTCGGCGGGAGCGACCCCGGCGGCTCGTGCTGCTGTGCGACATCTCGGGCTCGATGGAGCCCTACGCGCGCGCATACCTCCAGCTCATGCGCTCGGCCGTCGCCGGCGGCACGCCGGCGGAGGCGTTCGTCTTCGCCACGCGGCTGACGCGACTGACCCGTGCGCTGAGTGGGCGCAACGCCGAGGCGGCGATCCAGCGCGCCGCCGCCGCCGCTCCCGACTGGTCGAGCGGGACGCGAATCGGCCAGGCGCTCAAGACCTTCAACGACCGGCATGGACGCCGCGGGATGGCGCGCGGCGCCGTCGTGGTGATCCTCTCAGACGGCTGGGAGCGCGCCGACCCGGCACTCGTCGCCCGGGAGATGGGGCGTCTCGCGCGGTTGGCCTACCGGATCGTGTGGGTGAACCCGCGCGTCAGCGCCTCCGGCTTCGCTCCGGGCGCCGGGGGTATGGCGGCGGCCCTGCCCTACTGCGATGCGCTGGTCAGCGGCCACAGCCTGAAGGCCCTCGACGAGCTCGCCGAGGCGATCGCCGCCACCGCCGGCGCCTCACCGCAGGCCCGGTGGAAGGCGCTCCCGGTGATCGAGACCGTCGAACCGTCGTGGCCCAGCGCCGAGCCCACGGACGCGCAGAAGCCGGTTGCGATGCCCAGTGGCTACGGTCCCAGCCGGGGCAACACCACGGCATGAACGCGCGGCGACGGCCGGGCTTCGCGGCGAAGGCGCGATAACGTTGGGTCCAGCCAGATGGACCCGCTGAGGAGATGTACATGACCGAGACCACGCGCAAGACGTGCGCCTATCCGGGGTGCGAGATCGTCATGGAGCCGGCACCGGAACGCGGGCCGGAGCCGCGCTATTGCGACTCGCCCGATCACAACGCGCACAGCGTCTTCCGCGCCCTTCAGCGAGGCGAGGGCGATGCCTCGCCGGAGACCGCGGCCAGGTTGGGAATCAAACCATTCGAGTCAGGAGGGATGGGTGGCTGACGACGCCGTCTACCGAGCGGTTTTCCTGCGTATGCACCCCACCGGGAAGGCGGTGCTCAGCCTGAGCGAAGCCTCTCAGGGACAGGAGGCGCGCCTCGCCCAGATCGCCGCTGACGAGCTCGGCGTCCCGCCCGAGGACATCGCGGTCGTCCACGCGGATACCGATCGGTTCGGGGAGGGGCACAGCTTCAACGCCAGCGCGAGCCCGGCCACCGAGGAGAAGGTGGCGATCACCGCACGCAGGCTGCGCGACAAGGCACAGACGATCGCGGCTCATATGCTCGGGACCTCGCCGCAGGGCTTGCGCTGGGACAACGGGCACTGGTCGGTCGGGCGCGACGGAGAAGGAAACGTCCGAATCCAGGCGGTGGCCCTGAGGGCGTTCGCCGGCGAGTCGCTTCCGGAAGGCGTCGAGGGCGGCCTCGACGCCCAGACGACCTACCGGGACTGAGGGCGCCCGGCTACTGGCCGGATTGGTCGTCGGTTGGTCGTGGCCCGACGCCCATGTCCTTCATGTCCGGGTCGTTCTTCTCCCCCGGCTTGGCCGCCGCGGGCGCGTTGACCACCGCGTCGGCGTTGTCGCCGGCCTGCTTGTCGATCTCCAGCTCCGGGCCGTCAGCCGCTCCCGGCGCGCCACGGTGACCCTCGTCCTCCACGCCCTCCACGTCGGTGTCCATGGGCGGGTGTGATGCTCTGAAGCCGGCAGCCTTCTCGTTCATGTCCCGACGCTCGAGCGGGGGGGAACCGTCGTCCGGCCCGTCGTCCTGATCGGACTCGACCATGCGATGCCTCCTGACTGTGGTCTGCGTGGCGGAAATGTAACCGGTCCGGCAAATCAGGCCGGAAGCCGCGTGGTCTGCACCTCGACCTCGACCTCGTCGGTCACCTTGAGCGCTCCGAATAACGCCGAGTAGGGCTTGATGCCCCAATCGGTCTGCTTGACGCTCGCACTGCCGCTCACCTGCCCGTCTGATCCGACACTCAGCTCGAAGGTGAGCGGGCGGCGGGTTCCGGCGATGTCGAGATCGCCGTTCACGCGCAGGCGGGCACCCCCGTCGGCGGCTTCGACTGCCGTGGACTGAAACTCGACCGCCCCACCCCTGAGCACGTCGTCATCGATGGTCTTGTGGATGTCGGCCTTGTCGTCCTCGCTTAGCGGTTGCACGCCACCCCTTCCCTCGCGCACCCGAAGCGAGCGAGGATCCGCGGCGAGCTCCAGCTTGACCTGCCCGACATCCTCGCCGACGTCGAGCGTGGCCTGCCAGGCGGTGACCTCGAGGACGAGGTCGTGGCCCGCCTTGGCCGCGGCACCGTGCCGGCCGGTCCTCACACGAAGCGTGGCGTTGTCCGGCCCTAGGGTGTGGGTGCCAGGCTGAAGGGACACGGCACAAAACGCTGGCAAGCGATGGGTCGTCGTAGGAGCGCCGCGATCCTACCAGCGCCCCGCGGGCGCCCCACGCGGCTTTGGCAGACTATGGCTCACAGGAGCGGCCCGGGCCGACGGCCGCCTGACCCCCACGAGGAGGGTGCATGGAGTTCAACAATTCTTTCTCGGTGCCCAAGCCGATCGACGAGGTGTGGGCGACGATGCTCGATCTCGAGCAGGTGGTGCCCTGCGTACCCGGCGCCAAGGTGATCGAGAAGACGAGCGAGAAGAGCGTCAAGGCCGAGGTCAAGATCAGGCTGGGATCCATGTCGATGACCTACACCGGTCCCGCCGAGATCGTCGAGCAGGACGACGCGGCCCACCGCGCGGTGATGACCGCCAAGGCCAAGGAGGCCGGCGGCCAGGGCAATGCCGACTCGAGGGTCGAGGTCCAGCTGACCGAGGCCGGCGACGGGACGGAGGGGACGATCCACTCCGACGTGAACGTGACCGGCAAGGCCGCACAGATGGGGGAGGGCGTGATCGCCGGCGTGACCGAAGGAATGATCGCCGCGTTCGCGGAGAATCTCACACAGATCTGAGGCAGCGCTCCAACGGAGGTGAGCGATGAAGGACGTAATCGAGGAGGTTGACCGCTGGGTGGCCGACGGCGACCGCGTCGCCCTGGCCACCGTGGTGGGAGTCCGCCGGTCGGCTCCGCGCCCGCCGGGAGCCAAGATGGCGATCAACCATCGCGGCGAGGTGGTCGGCGCCGTATCCGGCGGCTGCGTGGAGGGGGCGGTCATCGAGGTCGCCGAGGGCGTCCTGGCCGGCGGCGCGCCGCAGCTCCTGCACTACGGCATCGCCGACAGCGACGCCTGGGAGGTGGGACTGCCGTGTGGCGGGGAGATCGACGTCTGGGTCGAGCGGTTTGAACCGTGAGCGTCCAGGGATCGTTCGCCGCGATCGCCCGCGAGGATGGGCGGGCTGCACTGGTGACCGCCGTCCGCGGGCCGCGGGCGGGCTCGCGGGTGCTGGTGCGGGCGGACTCCGAGCCGGAGGGAACCCTCGGCGATGCGTCCCTGGACGCCGAGGCGGTGGCGCACGCCGAGGAGCTCATGTGGGCGGAGCGCTCGGAGCTACGGGGCGACCTCTTCGTCGACGTCACCGCTCCGGCCCCGCGCCTGATCGTGTTCGGCGCGGTCGAGTACGCCGTTCACCTCGCCCACTTCGCGCGCGTGGCGGGCTGGCGGTCGTTCGTGATCGATCCCCGCGCCCGGTTCGCGACCCCCGAGCGCTTTCCCGATGCCGTGGCGGTCATCGCCGCGTGGCCCGAGCCCGCACTTGCCGAGCTCGGGGCGATCGACCGGGCGACCTACCTGGTGGTGCTCACCCATGACCCCAAGCTCGACGACGCCGCCCTGCTGCTCGCACTGCACGCCGAGCCCGCCTACATCGGTGCCATGGGCTCGCGGCGCGCGCAGGCCGAGCGCCGGGAGCGCCTGATGGCCGCCGGTATGACCGAAGCGGAGCTGGCGCGCATCAGCGCGCCGGTCGGCCTGGATCTCGGGGGCGTCACCTCCGAGGAGACCGCGCTCTCGATCATGGCCGAGCTCGTGGCGGTGCGCTACGGCCGCGACGGCGGGCGCCTGTCCCAGCGCGGCGGGCGCATCCACGAGGTCGGAGCGTGACCTTCGTAGGTCATCCCGAGTGAGGACGCCGATTTTCCGCGGCGCCTGACTTGACGCCGGCGAACCGGCCGGCGTGTTCTGTCGCGCCAACTCCTCCACTCCACGCCGCCTGGAGCGGCTGGTGGCCATTTGCATACAGGTGGGCCGCCCTTACGGGATCGGGGGTGCGGTGTGTATACCTCCGATCGTCGAGCGGCAACCGACGGGCTGGAGCAGCCAACGGGATGCCGGATGTGCGGATCGAGGCGGCACGTGGCATACGAGCTCACCCAAGATGACTTGATTACCCACCTGCGTGAGCAGGTCGATTTCCTCCGGTCATCGGCGGCGGCGTATGACCAGGGCGAGGACGCCGAAGCTGAGCGGCTGGCTATCACGCTGCGAACGCTTCTTCACAACACGTCCGATTCGCCGTCAGTCCTGGAGCAGCTCGGCGAGCAGCAGCCGTTGGCCTTCGTTGACACTGCCCCCGCGCTGAACCCGCGCAACCTGTTGTCGTTCATGGGCTTGCTGACTGTCGAATCCAGCCATGCGGGGGCGCGATGGGTAGCCATGCCACGGGGCTCGGGGCATAGCAAACCTTTCGACGCGTGGTGGAACGACACCGTCGTCAAAGACAGCAACGGAGAGGAATTCTCACGAAAGGGCTTTGTCCTCGGCCTGGCCAACGACGGAAACCCCGACCCGACACGGAACGATGAACGCGCCCGATCAACGGCGCGCGACGTTGGCGACTCGGACCCGCCAGAGCTGTTGGCAAACCCGGCGCCTTCCGTTGTACGGCAGATCGCCTACGAAGTGCTCGAGACGCTCAAGCAGCTGCCGTACGTGGTCGGCATCTGACGGTCAAGTGCCGTTGCCGCCCCCCGGGTGAGGGACGGGTCATC
>JALYZC010000020.1 GCA_030945905.1 Actinomycetota bacterium | reverse complement strand
TGTTACCCGATGGCAACGACCCGCGCCATTCAGAGTCTGTTAGGCCGACCAGTGACGCCTCAGCGGGGCGAAGTAAGGCAATACAGGTGGGTCGCGTTCCCAAGTCGGTGTCTTAGGCGGCTACTAGGGGGAAGTGATGCGGGCGTAGCTCCGGCTTTGATCCGACAGTCGAAGCTGATGGAGGTGCACCCGCATGAGGAAGCTAGCTCGCGAGCGAGCGGTTTCGCGCGCAGCTCGATAAAGGTCTGGCCGTTGCGGTCAGGAGCATGCTCCGGTGGACACGATTGGCCGTCTGGAGCGGGTTGATCTTGCATTAGGCGCTCGAAGCTGGGTGTCGGAGTTCCTCGGCCGCCGCGCCTACGAACCTACCGAGGGGGTGGTGTCGCACCTACGGCTGCGAGCCAGGGAAGGTGCGGACGGCTGGGGGGCGGTCGAGCTCGCGCGGCCGAGGGTGCGCGACGCGTTCAAGCTCGGCTTTTGAGTCGAAGGTGGTCGGGAAGGCAAAGCGTCCTCTACACCCGCTCGAGCCCGTGCGGAGGTCTGCATCGATGCTCGACGGCGCTCGCGTTGTTTGGTCGAACCATGCGTCGAGGACTGTGCGTAGGAACTAAGGCCGGCGGACCCTGGTGGCGTGCGAGGCGCCGTTTCGTCGAGACGCCCGCCGGGCAATACCCAGACGGGCCGCATCCAGCAAGCTCAATCCACGCGACGGAGAGGACTCCATGCTTAGAGGTTTGATCGGCCTGCTTGTCGTCATTGCGATCGTGCTGTTTCTGCTCAAGGTCGCTGTAATCGGCGGGATCGTCGGCGCGATCGCCATCATCCTGCTCATACTGCTGGCGCTGGAGATCCTATGACCGTCGACGTAGGCTGGCTGGGTTGGCTCGCCCCAGACTGGTCGACCTGACATTCAGGGTTCCACGGGCGCGCCCTCGGGCTGATAGCGCCGGGTGCTGCGGCGCTGCGCAGCGATGTGGCCCGGCCGCGGGCGAGAGGCGGGCGGATAACCTGCGCGACGCATCGAAGTTCGTTCTCGCTGCGCGCCAGCCCCCGCCGCTATAACGGTGCGTGGGCACTGCGCGTGGGCACGCTGCGTCCTGCGCCGAGCGGACGCAACATAACCCGAGCCCAACCCACGAACTTGAGTGGATTCGGTAGACAAGGCGGGGGCGGGGGGCGCTGGAGCCTGGCGGTTCCGGGGGACGCCTCCCGTCCGTTACTCCCGGCCGGCACGATCGAAAGCGCGTTGGATGATGGATATAAATCACGCTGGCGACTCGAGCGGGCGCCGTGCTAGGGCTTACATGTGGATCGTGGAGCGGGCCATCTTATGCCGCGTCGGCAGTCTGGGCTCGTCGGCCATCCGGACCCTCTCGCTGATGACTAGACCCCGCTCGGGGGCAGATGGTCGACGGTTTCGCGAGGTCCTCGCAGCGGCGCCGGACCACGATTCCCGAGATTCCAGCCTCCCGACACCAACCATGACACGCCACCGCGACCACCTTGCGTCGATCCGATGAGCGGTCCGGAGCTCGGGCTCGCGGTCGCAGTCTTCCTTGCTTGCGCGGTGGAGGCGGTCGAGGCGCTTACGATCGTGATCGCGGTCGGTTCCACGCGCAGCTGGTCGTCGGCGTTGTCGGGAGTTGGCGCTGCGACAGTGGTCCTCGCCGCAGTCGTGGCCGGGTTTGGCCCGGCGCTCACCTCCCTGCCGATCGACGTGCTGCGGGTCGCCGTCGGCGGTTTGCTGCTCATCTTCGGGCTGCAGTGGCTGCGCAAGGCGATTCTTCGCGCCGCCGGGCTCAAAGCGCTGCACGACGAAACAGCAGCATTCGCCCAGGAGACAGAGGCCGCGCGCGCCGCGACGCGCGAGCAGGGTGCATTTGATGGGTATTCCTTCGCCATCGCGTTTAAGGGGGTCCTCCTCGAGGGCCTTGAAGTTGCGTTCATCGTGGTCACGTTCGGCGCCAACCAGCACCGTGTCGGACTCGCTGGAGCCGCGGCGGTCATAGCGGTTGTGCTCGTCGCACTCGCCGGGCTGGCCGCAAGGGCACCGCTGGCGCGCGTGCCTGAGAACACCCTGAAGTTCGCAGTGGGGATCATGCTTACCTCGTTTGGCGTGTTCTGGGGTGCTGAAGGCGCTGGCGCGTCGTGGCCCGGCAGCGATGCCGCGCTGCTGGTGATCATCCCCGTGCTGCTTGCGGTCGCGCTGACGATGCTTGCGATGCTGCGCCGCGCCGCGAGCGGCCGGACGGCCACCGTACCGCGGGCACCGGCATGACCACGATCAAGCGGGTCGCGCCGGCGATTTGGATCTTCATCGTCGGCGACGACTGGCGCGTGGCGCTCGGCGTGGTCGCCGCGATCGCCACCACGGGCCTGCTTGCAACCAGCGCGATCGCCGCGTGGTGGGTGCTCCCGGTCGCGGTGGTTGGGCTGCTCGCCGATTCCCTACGGCGAGCAGCGCGATAAATGCTCGCGCATCGCGGCACAGCGTGTCCCATTCTCACAGGCGGTTGCCGCAGCTGGCATTCGTCGTTTGCGTCGAGCGGGCCGGTGGGCCAGGTCTGCAGGCTGGGCATCGTTCAGCGGCGCGCGTCGGGTAGGACCCTGACGAGACGGTCGGGCCCCCCTTTCGCGTTAGGTCTGCAGATGAGCGTCGATGCTTCAGTCGTGCGGAGGGGACGCGGTCGCGTTGGGCGTTGGTGTAAGAGTCGCGCGCCGCGACCATGCGCTCCTGCTCCGCAGAGCGGAGCGCAGTCTTTGCGCGGCTCGAACGGGGCCGCTAGATGCGCGGGAGCGCCAGCGCCCAGTCAACGCGCAAGTGGTCTCATGCCTTGTAGGCGAGCACCCAGGTGCCGAACCCAGCCAGCAACAGGCCGAGAAGGATCGCTGCCGTAAGCAGGTAGGGCACCCACGCGCCGGTCCTGTCGATTCGCCCCGTCGCGCCCTGGACTGACGCGGCGTTCATGCGCGCCTGAAAGTTCGGCGGGTGATACCGCCGCGCTGGTTTGCCCAGCGCAACCCGGCGAGCTACGAAGTAGCCCTGTAAATCCTCAGCCACCGCCCTCACAGGGCGACGACCCATGAACACCGACGCGAACAGGCCCACGATCTTCTGGTCCCTGCTGGCCGTCCACAGCGTCTGGAAATGCTGCCACGCTGAGCGTCCGGCGTTGGGCCCACCGATGAGCATCGCGTACTTGTGCGCTGTCGTGACACCGTGTTTGATTCCCCATACCGCGCCGGCGCCGAGCAAGAAGCCAGGGATGGCGTAGACCAGAACCATGAGCGGCGAGAGCGCAAGCTGCCACCCCGACAACTCCCGGCTGTCCTTGAGGTTCGGGACGCCCAGCCGGATCTCGAGCCGGTCAAGCCAGCCAAGCTTAGTTCTGCGCTTGGCAAAGTGGTTGAACACCACGAACTGCGCAAGCGTCCCGCCCAGCACCCCCTCGTAGACGTTGCGCAGCATGTGGCGAGTGCCGCTATCGGCGACGGTGCCATGCCACAGGTGCGTGATCGGTGCCCACGTCTCAAACAGCAGGTAATACACGCCGACGACGATCAACGTCCCGATGTGCGCAAGCACCACCGCCGCGATCGTCAGCTCGATCTTGTTGGCCGTCCACTTCAACGGGTGGCGTGTCAGCTTGACCAGCGGCAGGGGTGGGTCTACCGCGCTCATCGCCGCCCGCACCCCGGTGCGCCGTTGACCAGCCGCGTGCGCACCGCGCCGGGCAGCACACCATCCATCGCGGGCTGCTCCGCGCACTTCTCCACCGTGACCTCGGCACCGCTAGCCACCCCGAGACATCCAACCGACCGCGGGCACCACACCACGGCCCGGACCACTCGAGCACGGTCGCTGTCCTCTCTTTCCCGGATGAGGGAATGCTTTCCCACCATGCCAAGTGTTGTTCACGCGGGTCGGTGAGTGGTGGCTAGGAACATCCACCGGTGGCCCTCGCAGTCAGCGGCGCGGTAGAGCCGGCCGGGAGGACCGTCCTCGGGCGGCGAGAGGATTTCAGCGCCGACACGCTTCGCCTGCTGGTGGTGGGCGTCGAGATCGCCGTCGATGTGGACGAGCACGCCATCGATGACATTTGGAGATGAGAGCCAGCCTCGCGCGATGTCGCAGCACTCGGCGTGGTGTCGCGGAGCTTGATAGCCGTGGCCCACGTCGGCCATCATCACCACGCCCCGGCCGGCGTGCATCGCCGCTTGGGAGACGCGGTTGTCTGGACCAGGCATCCGAAAGCGCTCGCGAAACCCAAACGCCTCCGCCAACCATGCCATAGCGCGTGCGGTGTCCTCATAGGCAAGCATCGGGACCACGTCTGGAAGGCGCTCATTGCTGGCAGTCACGTCCTCCTCCGGGTCGCTTGGGCGTCACCGTCGGTCTTTGCACGAGTTCTGAACGCGAAGGAATGCGATCCTACCGATGACTATCCTCGCTTCTTGCCTGCCGGGCGGTTGGTGTGTGACTGCGCGCCGCCGGTATGCGAGAACGGCCAAAGCGGCCCCGGCGGCCACCGGCACGCGTTCGATCCTGTCCTCGCTGCGTTTGACGCCGCGGCTGGTCCCGGCCGCTCGGGCTTAGCGCACTGATTTCTGTGTGGGCGGCCTGGGCGACTCCTGGTTGCATCTCCGGCATGAAAGGCGCTCCGACATGGAGTCCGGCTTCGAGGCGCAGTGCTCGAGCGAGCTACCAGAGGTCGTTACCCGTGAGGACGTACAGGAACGGCACCAAAGGGATGAGCGAGAACCCTCCCCAGGCGAGTTTCTCGATGCCCTCGATGTCTGTGCGGCGC
>JALYZC010000016.1 GCA_030945905.1 Actinomycetota bacterium | reverse complement strand
CCGCCGCGCTGGCCGGGCGCCTGGCCGCCGCCGTCGTCGAGGACCGCCCGCGCGCCGGCACGCTGCTTGATCGTGCAGGCGCCGACGGAGGCGCCGTGATCATCGCGGGTCACCCCGCCGCCACCGGGCCCGCTGACCCGCCGGTGCCGGGGGCCGAGTCACTGCTCGCTCGAGTCACGGGCCGGGATGCGGCCCTCTCGACGGTCCGCGGATTGCTCGCCGACGCATGGGTGGTGCAGTGCCTGGAGGACGTGCCCGAGAGCTTCCACGGTGTGGCCGTTACGCGGAGCGGGCGGGCATGGTTCGGCGCGTCGCGCGAGCTGCGCCAGATCTCCGCCGGAGGCGAGGAGCGCATCCTGGCGCAGCGCAACCGCCGCGAAGAGCTGGTTGACGCCAGCGAACGCGCCGCAGAGGCCGAGCGTGGCACCCTCGAAGCCGTGCGCGGTGCCGAAGCGTCAGTCACCGAGGCCGATCTTGCGCGCCACGAGGCCGACGGGGCGCTGCGGGCCGTATCTCGACGGCGCGACCAGGCGGCCGAGGATGCCCGCCGAGGCCAATGGCTGATCGACCAGCGGCGTAACGCCCCGGACGAGGGTCCGACCGCGATCCGACGCGCGCAGGCGCAGGCGGAGCTGGACGGTGAGCGGCGACTGGCGGCACGCGGTCGCCAGGTCCGCGCCGAGCGCGAGCGCCGGCTGGCATCCGAGCGCCAACGACGGTCACGCGACGAAGCCTTGCTGCCCGCCGCTCGGCGCCTGGTCGATGTGCTGACGGCCGCATCCGGCGCGGTCGAGGAGCAGGCTGCGCACGCCGAGGCGCAACTCGCCGCGGACCGCGCGGGGGGCGAGGACGTGGCCCTGGAGCTGCGCACGTGCGCCGCGCGGGAGGCCGAGCTTCAGACCGGCCTGCGAGAGCTGGGCGAGGCGGTGACGGTGGCCGAAGTCGCCGCCCAGCAGGCACGCGACCGGGCGGCCGAGGCCGAGGCGGAGCTCGGCGCGCTGGCCGGCCGGCTCGAGCTCACCGCGGAGCCCGCCGACGCCGAGCTCTCGCCCGAGCAGCGGGAGGTGCTCGCGCAGCGGGTGGCGAGGCTGGCGCGTCGACGCGAGCAGCTGGGTCCGGTGAATCCATTGGCCCAAAGCGAGTACGAGCAGGCCCGGGCCTACGTGGAGGAGCTGGAGGCCCAGCGCCACGATCTCGAGACCGCGATGCGCGAGCTCCAGACCTTGATCGAGGAGACCGATCGACGCATTCGGGAGGCGTTCGAGACGACCCTCGAGGCCGCGGCGCAGAACTTCGAGGAGGTGGTGGGGCAACTCTTCCCCGGCGGCCGGGGCCGCCTGCGCCTCGTGCGCGACGATGCCGGCCCGCCCACCCCGCGCCCGGTACTCGGCGGCGTGCCGCCGGTCGGTGACGGGGACGGGGAATCCGCCGAGGAGCAGGCCGGCGCATCGGACGCCGAGGACGATGCCCTCGGCGTCGAGATCGAGATGACGCCCGCCGGGAAGTCCATGAAGCGCCTGTCGCTGCTCTCCGGGGGTGAGAAGTCGCTGACCGCGTTGGCGTTCCTGTTCGCCATCTTCCTCGCCCGACCCTGCCCCTTCTATGTCCTCGATGAGGTCGAGGCAGCGCTGGACGATCTCAACATCGATCGCTTCCTCACGCTCCTTCGCCGTTATTCACGCGGGTCGCAGTTCATCGTCGTCACCCACCAGAAGCGGACGATGGAGGCGGCAGACACGCTCTACGGCGTGTCGATGAGCGATGACGGTGTCTCCCGGGTCATCTCCCGCCGGCTGCCCCGCGAGGAGCCGGCCGCGGCTGCCGGCGCCGCCTAACGTGGCCCGGGACTGGCAGGAGCTCTTCATCACCGCGGACGACGCGCTCGAGGCGGGCGAGGACGAGCCGGCCCGCGAGGCGGAGCGCGGCGGGCTGCTGCGGCGCCTGCGCACGAACCTCGCGAAGACGCGTCAGGCGCTGGGAGACGAGGTGTCCTCGACCCTGTTCGAAGAGCTCGACGACGAGACCTGGGAACGGCTCGAAGAGGCACTGATCTACGCGGACGTCGGCGCCCGCACGACCGCCGAGGTCGTGGCGCGCCTCGAGCGCGAGGCGGCCCGCGGCGAGCTGGCCGACGGGGCCGCGCTCACCCAACGCCTGATCGAGCTGCTGGCGGAGATAGCCCGCCCCGCCGACGACGGCGGTGACCGCATCGACCTGACGGCAAAGCCCACGGTCATCCTGCTCGTGGGCGTCAACGGCACGGGAAAGACGACGACCATCGGCAAGCTCGCGTGGCATCTGCACCACACGCTGCGCCACAGCGTGGTGATCGGGGCCGCTGACACGTTTCGCGCCGCGGCGGTGGAGCAGCTCGAGCAGTGGGCGCAGCGCTCGGAGGCCACCTTCGTCTCCGGCCCGCCCGGGGCCGACCCGGGCTCGGTGGCCTACGACGCGGTGACGAGCGCCCGCGACCGCGACGCCGACGTGGTGATCGTCGACACGGCCGGGCGCCTGCACACCCAGGACGACCTGATGGCTGAGCTGGCCAAGGTCGGGCGGGTGCTCGAAAAGCAGCTCCCCGACGCCCCGCACGAGACGCTGCTCACCATCGACGCCACGACCGGCCAGAACGGGGTGCGCCAAGCTCGGCTGTTCGCCGAGGCGGTGCCCGTCTCGGGCATCGTGCTCACCAAGCTCGACGGCACCGCGAAAGGCGGCATCGCCCTGGCCATCGCGGGCGAGCTCGGCATCCCCGTCAAGCTCATCGGAATGGGCGAGCAGCTCGAGGACCTGCGGCCCTTCGACGCCGATGACTTCGCCCGGGCGCTGATCGGGTGATGCCACGGGCGCGGGCCGGGGCGCGGGCTCAGATAAGCTCGATCGGCCGATGACGTGGCTGATCTGGATCATCGCCGCGGTTGTGCTCGCCGTCGGGGAGATGCTCACGATGGGGCTCTTCCTCGCCCCGTTCGCCGCCGGCGCCCTGCTCGCCGCGCTGGTCGCGCTGGTCGGCGGCAACCTCGTCGCCTCGTGGGCGGTGTTCATCCTCACCTCGCTGCTCCTGCTGCTGGTCGCGCGTCCCATCGCGCGCTCGCACCGCAGCAGCCCCGCTCCCCTGCGCACCGGAACCGCCGCGCTGGTGGGCCGTCGAGCCGTCGTGCTCGAGCGCATCGCCAACCAGGAGGCGATGGGGTGCGTCAAGCTCGAGAACGGCGAGGTGTGGACCGCGCGAGCCTATGACGAGGACCACATCTTCGACATCGGGGAGCGCGTCGAGGTCGTCGAGATCCGCGGTGCGACCGCGCTGGTCCATGATTAGCCCTCAGCCACTCGCCAGGGAGGATTGATGACCGGACTGATCGTGTTGATCGTCGTTGCCGTGTTCGTGATCTTCGCCGCCGCCCGGACCGTGCGTATCGTCCCTCAGGCCCGGGCGGGAGTGGTCGAGCGCCTGGGGCGCTACCAGCGAACCCTCAGCCCGGGGCTGGCGATCCTCGTCCCGTTCGTGGACCGCCTCAAGCCGCTGATCGACCTGCGCGAGCAGGTCGTGACGTTCGCACCCCAGCCGGTGATCACCGAGGACAACCTCGTCGTGCAGATCGACAACGTCCTCTACTTCACGGTCACCGACGCGAAGTCGATCACCTACGAGGTGGCCAACCCCCTCCAGGCGATCGAGCAGCTCACGGTCACCACCCTGCGCAACGTGATCGGCGGCATGACCCTCGAGGACACGCTCACCTCCCGCGACAACGTCAACCAGCAGCTGCGGGTGGTGCTCGACGAGGCCACGGGCAAGTGGGGCATCCGCATCAACCGGGTGGAGATCAAGTCGATCGAGCCCCCGAGCACGATCCAGGAGGCGATGGAGAAGCAGATGCGCGCCGAGCGCGACCGGCGCGCCGCGATCCTCACCGCCGAGGGCGTCAAGCAGTCCCAGATCCTCACCGCCGAGGGCGAGAAGCAGTCGGCGGTGCTCAAGGCCGAGGGGGCCAAGACTGCGGCCATCCTCCGCGCCGAGGGAGAGTCAAAGGCGATCGAGCAGGTCTTCCAGGCCATTCACGACGGCGGACCCGACCAGCCGCTGCTCTCCTATCAGTATCTGCAGATGCTCCCCCAGCTCGCCCAGGGGGACGCGAACAAGATCTTCGTCATCCCCTCCGAGTTCTCCCAGGCCCTGGGCAACCTGGGCAACGCGTTCGGAGGCGCAGCCAGACCGCGACCGGAGCCGCCGCCACCGCCCAGGCAGGCCTAGACCATATGGCCGGTCGGGCTGATGCGTCCGGGGTGGATGTGAGGGTCGGCACCCGCGCATGAGGTGCGCGGGTTGACCGTCGAGGAGTGGCCTCGGCGGGGACCGCAATCATGGGGGTGC
>JALYZC010000255.1 GCA_030945905.1 Actinomycetota bacterium | reverse complement strand
TCGTAGTTGGGGACGATCCGCCCGTCGATCTCGAGCAGGAGCCCATCGGAGCCCTCCACGATCTTCGCGTGGGCGGGCGTAACGGTTTCGAGGACGGCCATGAGCCGCCTAGGTTAGCGGAGGGCGGCGCCTATGATCGTCCACGATGCCGACGCGGGAGACCAAGCGGGGAGCGCAGCGCACCCCCCTGGCCGGTGAATGGGACGTCCTGATCTGCGGCGCGTCGTTCGGCGGACTCGCCGTGGCCCGAGAGCTGGCAGGCTCGGGCGCGCGCACCCTCATCGTCGACCGCTACGAGATCGGCGACCGCCAGACCTCGGCCTGCGGGATCCCCACGCAGTGGATGTCGGCCCTCGGGCTCGAGGACGCGATCCAGCAGACCTTCCCCGAGCTGCTCATCCACACGCCGCATGGCGAGGTCCGCTGGCGGCTGCCGTGGACGTTCTCCACGTTCGACTACCGCTCGGCGTGCGCCCTGCTGCGCGCCCAGGGCGACGACGCGACCTTCGAGACCGCCAAGGTCAACGGGCGCAGCGGCGAGGTGGTCCACACCGATCGGGGCGACCTGCGTGCGTCCCTGATCGTCGACGCGCTGGGCTGGCGGCGGGTCCTGGGAAGCGGAGACAACGTGCAGCCGCCGGAGGCGACGCTCTCCCGCGGGCTCGAGGTCCATCCCAACAGCGGCGGCGACGAGATGGAGCTGTGGATCGATCGCTCCTACGTGCCGGCCGGCTACGGGTGGAGCTTTCCCGCCGACGGCGAGCTGCGGGTCGGGGTGGGGTCCTTCGACCCCCGCTACCACGTCAAGGATCCGACCGTGCGCCTCGCGCAGGACGTCGGCGTGGACACGGTGCGCTACCAGGGCAACTGGATTCCCCACAAGATCCGCCCGGCCACCGACGGAGGCATCTTCTTCGTCGGCGACTCAGCCGGCCACTGCCTGCCGACCACGGCGGAGGGCATCCGCACCGCCCTGTACTTCGGCCTGGCCTGCGGCCGCGAGCTGCGCACCGTGGTGGAGGGTCGCGCGACGCGCGCCGAGGCGCTGGAGCGCTACGGAGCGTTCAGCAAGCGCCACGCCTGGAAGTTCAACTGGCTGCTGGGCGTGCAGCGAATGGTCCCGCGCGTTCCCCCGCGACTGCTGCACCTCGGGCTCCGCGTGCTCGGCTGCAAGGCGGTCACCGACCTGTGCTTCGAACGCTACCTGCGCATCGCGCCGCCCGAGTTCGCGGAGGCTCGGCCACCGGCGCGGCCCCCCGCCGTGATGGCGGCCTGAACCCGACGCAGTCCGCGGCCTACTTCGCGTCCATCCAGTTGGGGCCGATCCCGGCGTCGACCACGAGTGGCGGGTCGAGCTCCCATGCGTCTCGCATCTCCCGGCACACCAGCTCGAGCGCCTGCTCGGCCTCCTCCGCCGGGCCCTCGAACAGCAGCTCGTCGTGGATCTGCAGGATCGAGCGGGTTCGCAGATCGGCCCGGGCCAGCGCGTCGTGGCAGCGCACCATGGCCACCTTGATGATGTCGGCGGCCGTCCCCTGGATGACGGTGTTGACTGCCAGGCGCTCTCCGAGCTTGCGGACCTCCCAGCGGCGCGCCCGCAGCTCCGGCACCCGCCGGCGGCGGCCGAACAGGGTCGTCACGTAGCCCTCCTCGGTGGCGCGCTCGATTGTCGCCTCGATGAACTGCCTGACCTTGGGGAAGCGCTCGAGGTAGGCGTCGATGAACTTCTCGGCCTCCTCCTGGGCGATCTGAAGGCGGTCGGCCATCCCAAACGCCGAGAGCCCGTAGACGATGCCGTAGTTGATCATCTTGGACTTCGAGCGCATCGCCGGATCGATGTCCTCGCGCGCCACCCCGAACACCTGCATGGCAGTGGCCGCGTGCACGTCGTCGCCGGCGCGGAATATGTCCTTGAGCACCGGCTCGTCGGCCACCTGCGCCAGGACCCGCAGCTCCACCTGCGAGTAGTCGGCGGTCACCAGCAGGTTCCCGGGCTCGGCCACGAAGCACGCGCGAACCTCGCGACCCAGCTCCGTGCGAATGGGGACGTTCTGCAGGTTGGGGTTGATCGACGAGAGCCGGCCCGTGGCTGCCGTCACCTGGCTGAAGGTGGTGTGCAGCCTCCCGTCGTCGGCGATATAGGCCGGCAGCGCGTCGAGGTAGGTCTGGGCGATCTTGGTCAGCTCCCGGAAGCGCTCGATCCTGGGGATGATCTCGTGCTCGTCGCGGATCGCCGCGAGCACCCGGGCGTCGGTCGAGAACCCGGTCTTGCCGCGGCGCTTGCGCGAGAGCCCGAGCTTGACGAAGAGGATCTCGGCGAGCTGCTGCGGCGAGCCGATCGTGAACTCCTCACCGGCCAGCTCGAAGATCTCGCGCTCCAGCCGGTCGGCATCCGCGCGCACCCGCGACGCGATCTCGCCGAGGCGCCCCGTGTCGAGCCGGAGCCCAGCCAGCTCGAGCTCGCGCAGCACCCGCACCAGCGGCAGCTCGATGTCGGCGAGCAGCCGCTCGTGCCCTCGTTCCTCCAGCGCCTCGCGCTGCCAGACGGCCAACGCGCTGGTCAGCACGGCGTCGCGGGCCGCAGGGTCCTCGAGGTCGCTGGAGAGCCCGCGGTCGGCCGCCAGCTCCTCGAGCAAATACGCACGGGCTGCGGGATCGAGCAGATAGGCGCCGATCAGCGTGTCGTGGCCGAGGTTGTCCGGTACGCGTCGCATGCCCTTGGCGTCGTGGACCACGACCGGGCGCGCTCCCAGCGCCTGCGAGAGCTCCTCCGGGCGCTCGCACTCGCCGGTCAGGACGGACGTCGCGCCGTCGTAGACGGCGAACCGCCACGTCTGGTCCTCGGCGAACAGCGCGTCGTCAGGCACGGCAGGCGGGCGCAGGGCCACCACCACCTCCCCAGCAGCGGGCAGCCGCGCGACGTCGGCGAGCGTGCCGGCGCGGCTGGTCGCGGTGACCGCGGCGC
>JALYZC010000242.1 GCA_030945905.1 Actinomycetota bacterium | reverse complement strand
GCCCAGGACGTGGCGCTCACCGTGGTCGTGTCCCGAGCGGCGCCGCGCTCCGCCACAGGCGGCCTGATCAGCGCAGGCGCCGAGGTGATCGTGGCCACCGGCGAGAACGAGCCCTCGCGCGTGCGCTCCGCGCTCGGGCAGCTCGGAGCGCAGGGCATCACGTCGGTCCTGCTCGAGGGCGGACCGCGCCTGGCCGGTGCGTTCCTCGACGCCGAGGAGATCGACGAGCTGCGGCTGTTCCTGGCACCGATCGTGCTGGGCGGCCGATCCGCGCGCGACCCGATCGAGGGGCAGGGACGCGAGAAGGTGGCCGAGGCGGTGCGTTCGCTCGGCCCCCTCGAGTGCGAGCCGATCGACGAGGACCTGCTCATCTGCGCGCGGCTGCGGGAGTGGTGATGTTCACCGGGCTGATCCAGGATCTCGGAACGGTCGAGGACGTGGAGCGCACGCAAGACGGGATGCGGCTTCGCATCCGGGGCAGCGTGACCGCAGACGTGCGCGAGGGTGACTCGGTGGCGGTCAACGGGGTGTGCCTGACCGCCAGCGCCGTGGCGGACGGCTCGTTCTCGGCAGACGTGATGGCCCAGACCCTGCGCCAGTGCTCATTGGCCACCGCTGCGCCCGGCGCCAGCGTGAACCTCGAGCTGCCCCTGCGGGCCAGTGACCGCCTCGGCGGTCATGTCGTGCAGGGGCACGTCGACGGACTTGGGGTGGTGCTCGACCAGCGTGAGGAAGGGTTCGCACGGCTGCTGCGAATCGGGGCGCCGGCGCACCTGCTTCGCTACGTCGTCGAGCACGGCTCGATCGCCCTCGACGGGATCTCGCTGACGGTGGCCGAGCTGGGGGTGGACAGCTTCACCGTTTCGCTGATCCCCGAGACCCTGGCTCGTACCACGCTCGGCGCCGTGCGCGCGGGCGACCGGGTCAACCTGGAGGTCGACGTGCTGGCCAAGTACGTCGAGCGTCTGGTGGCGCGGTGACCACGCACACGGGCTTCGCCGCCATCGAGGAGGCCCTGGAGGACTTCCGCAACGGCAAGATGCTCGTGGTCTGCGACGGGGAGGACCGGGAGAACGAAGGCGATCTCGTGCTCGCGGGGCAGTTCGCCACCCCGGAGGCGATCAACTTCATGCGCAAGGAGGCGGGCGGCCTGATCTGTCTGGCCCTCACGCCCGAGCGCTGCGACCAGCTGGGCCTCGATCTGATGGCCCCCAAGAACGAGGACCCGCTGAAGACCGCCTTCACCGTGTCCATCGAGGCGCGCGAGGGCGTCACCACCGGTATCTCCGCCCACGACCGGGCGCACACCATCCAAGTGGCGATCGACCCCCGCGCGCGTCCGCGCGACCTCGTCCAGCCGGGCCACCTGTTCCCCCTCAAGGCCAAGGCCGGCGGCGTGCTCGAACGCACCGGCCACACCGAGGCCAGCGTCGACCTCGCCCGGCTGGCGGGGCTCCCGCCGGCCGGCGTGATCTGCGAGATCATGAAGGACGACGGGACGATGGCGCGCGTCCCGGACCTCGTCGAGTACTGCGCTCGGCACGATCTGCGGATGATCACCGTCGCGGACCTGATCGCCTACCGGCGACGGACCGAGAAGCTCGTCGAGCGCGTGGTCTCCACACGGCTGCCCACCGCGTTCGGCGAGTTCGAGGCGGTCGGCTATCGGTCGCTGGTCGACGACAAGCACCACGTGGCGATGGTCAAGGGCAACGTAGCCGGCCACGCCGACGTGCTCGTCCGCGTCCACAGCGAGTGCCTGACCGGCGACGTCTTCCACTCCCTGCGCTGCGACTGCGGCGAGCAGCTGGAGGCCGCCATGGCGATGATCGAACGCGAGGGCGCGGGCGTCCTGCTCTACCTCTCCCAGGAAGGCCGGGGCATCGGGCTGCTCAACAAGCTTCGCGCCTACCGTCTCCAGGAGGACGGGCTGGACACCGTGGACGCCAACCTCAAGCTCGGCCTGCCCGCCGACCTGCGCGAGTACGGCATCGGCGCCCAGATCCTCCACGACCTCGGATTGACGAGCATTCGCATCCTCACCAACAACCCGAAGAAGATCATCGGCATGGAGGGCTACGGCCTCTCGGTCTCCGACCAGCTCCCGATCGAGCAGGTCCCCAATCCCCACAACATCGCCTACCTCCAGGCCAAGCGTGCGCGTCTCGGCCACACGTTGCACCACCAGGGCTTGCCGCTCGACGAGGAGCTGCTCCAGCGCGAGGCCGAGCAGGACCGCGCGCGGCACGAGGACGACGACGACATTCCCGGCGCGCCGCCCGGCTCGCTGCTGTGAGCCGCTATGCCATCGCCGTCGGGCGCTTCTACGACGAGCTGGCCGAGCGCCTGCTCGCCGGCGCAACGGCAACGCTTCGGGACGGCGGGGTCCAGAAGGTCGACGTATTCGACGTGCCCGGGGCGTTCGAGCTGCCCCTGGCCGCCTCCTACGCAGCGGGTAGCGGACGCTATGCGGGGGTGGTGTGCCTGGGCGCGGTGATCCGGGGCGAGACCTCTCACTACGACTACGTGTGCGCCGAGGCGGCGCGGGGCGTCCAGGAGGTCCAGCTGAGTACCGGCGTGCCCTGCGGGTTCGGCGTGCTCACCGTGGAGACGATGGAGCAGGCGCTCGAGCGCTCCGGCGGAGGCACGCGCGACACCGGCGCGGACGCCGCTGCGGCGGTGCTCACGATGGCGGCGCTGCGCGAGGAGCTGGCCGGCTCGTCGTAGGAGAGCGCCTCTGAGGGCGTACTCGGCGTGTGCTCGGTGGGCAGGAAATCGGACGACCATGTCCGTGCCACTCACCAGCCGGCGAGGGACCCCTCTAGTCGCCCGACTCGCCGAAGTTCCCGCCCTTACCCTTGTCCTTGGCCTTGCCTTTGCCTCTCTCCCCGCCTGATGCGGGCGCGGGCGCCGCGGCCGCGGTGCCGCCCTGGCCGGCTTGGCTGCGAGCCAGGTCGAGCTCGCGCTGGACCACGTCTCGCTGGTTTGCGAACTGCAGGCGTCGCTGCAGGACGGGCACAGCCTCGCCGGGGCGTCCGGCCAGGCGCAGCGAGTGGCCGAGATTGAAGAGGGCATAGGCGCAGGTGAGGTCCGTACCGGAGGATGGGCACGCTGCGTCGACCGCGCGCTGGAGGATCGGGACGGCGTCGGCGTAGCGACCGGCCTGTGCCAGGGCGTGCCCCTGGTCGTTGAGCGCGGCCCCGTCGGCACCGGTGGGCGCTGACGTGGTGGAGCCGCTGCTGTCGTTTGCCTTAGCGCTCGGCGGCGTGGTCGCCTGGCGCTTGGCGGGCGAGGTGGGCGCCTTGGGCTTTGTGGCGCTGGGCGCCGATCGATCCGAGCCGCCCCCCGCCGTGAGCGCGAGCGCGAGGATTGCCGCCACGCCGACGGCGGCCAGTCCCGCCAGCGCCGCCGCCCGGCGTCGCCACCACGGGATGCTCGAGGCCGAGGCAGAGGTCGCCGGGCGTGCGGCCAGCGGACGGGTCGGCGTCGTGGTCGCCTCCGCCGGAGCGGGCGCCAGCGCGCGCTCGAGCGCATCGACGAAGGCGGTGGCAGTGGGCCAGCGCGCCGCTGGGTCCTTGGCCAGCGCTCGCAGGAGCACGCCGTCGACCTTGTCGGGCAGATCACCCATGCGTCGCGTGGGTGGCTCGGGTTCGTCCTCGACCTGAGCCCGCGCCTGGGCGGCGAAGTTCTCCGCGTTGAACGGCCGCGTCCCCGTCAGCAGCTGGTAGGCCACGACGCCGAGCGAGTAGCGGTCGCTGGCCGGCGTTGCCGGACGGCCGGAGATCTGCTCCGGAGCAATGTAGGCCGCCGTCCCGAGGACCTGGCCGGTGGCGGTGAGCGTCTCCTCGAGCGCGACGCGGGCGATGCCGAAGTCGCCGATGGAGAGTCGGCGGCGCGCGTCGAGCAGGAGGTTCCCGGGCTTGATGTCGCGATGGACGATCCCCTGCTGGTGGGCCGCGTCGAGCGCGGCGGCTGCGTCGCGCAGCCACGCCAGCGCCTCGCGCCGGTCCGGGCGGCCCGAGCGCATGACGTCCGCCAGCGAGCCCCCCTGCATGTGCTCCATGACGATGTAGGGCCGGCCCCCGTGCTCTCCCACGTCGTAGATCGTCACCACGTGGGGATGCCCGGAAAGGCTGGCTGCCGCCCGCGCCTCGCGCTGGAAGCGCTCCACGGCGGCGGAATCCTCGGCGTAGTGCGAGGCCAGGAGCTTCACCGCCACGCAGCGGCCCAGGACCGAGTCCTCGGCCGCCCACACCCCCGCCATGCCGCCGTTGGCGATGTGGCTGGTCACCCGGTAGCGGTCGGGCAGCGAAACATTGCGAGTGATTGCCGACATGGGTAGGTGCGCGTCGCGAGGCGCCGCAGCTCTTTCTTACCCGCTGCGGCGGAGGGGCAACCTCCACCGGCGGGTGGGCGAGTACTACACTGCCGCGGCATGGCACGTGTTTGTCACTCTTGCGGCAAGGGTCCCGCCTTCGGCCACAGCCGCAGCCACTCGATGGTGGCGACCAAACGGCGCTTCGACGCCAACCTGCAGAAGGTGCGCATCGACGACGGTGGGACGCCGCGCCGCGTGCATGTCTGCACGCGCTGCCTGAAGGCCGGCAAGGTCACCAAGGCGCTGTAGTGCTCTCGCCCTCGGCCCGGCCTTAGCCGTGGCCGAGCACAACCTGGAGCGGTTCCGCGTCGTCGTCGAGGCCGCCCTGGCACAGCTCGAGGACCGCCGGCGCGAGGTCAACGACCTCAACGTGTTCCCCGTGGCCGACGGGGACACGGGCGACAACATGGTGCTCACCCTGCAAGCGGTGCTCACCGAGCTCGACCGGCTGGGCGGCGATGGCGAGCGCACGATCGACGAGATCGGACGCGACGAGATCGTCGACTCCGTTGCGCGTGCGGCGCTCCTGGGCGCTCGCGGCAACAGCGGCGTGATCCTCTCCCAGCTGATCCGGGGGGCAGCGGAGGAGCTGGTGAGCCGTCCGGGCGAGCTCGTGGATCCGGTGCTGGTCGGTGCTGCCATGGCCCGCGCAGCCGATCGTGCGTATGACTCGATGCGCGATCCCGCGGAAGGCACGATCCTCACCGTGGTTCGCGAGATGGCCCACCGCATTGCCTCCCAGCTCGCTCACATGCCAGAGACCCGCCTGGGCGCAGACGCGCCTCCCGAGGTCCAAGATGCGACGATCGCCGAGGTGCTCGAGCACGCCATCAAGGCGGGCGAGCAGTCGGTCAAGCGCGGCCCGGACCTGCTCCCCGTGCTCCGCGAAGCCGGTGTCGTGGATGCCGGCGGCCATGGGCTGACCGTCATC
>JALYZC010000232.1 GCA_030945905.1 Actinomycetota bacterium | reverse complement strand
ATCGTCGACGTGCCGCCGCTGTGCAACTTCATCCTGCCGGCGATCGTCCGCACCGGGCCGCTGGCCATCGCCATCTCCACCGCCGGCGCATCTCCGGCGCTGGCCAAGCGCATGAAGCGCGAGATCTCCGACGCCTACGGCGAGCCCTACGCGCGGCTGGCCGTGATGCTCAACGACGCGCGCGGCTGGGCCAAGGCGACGCTGCCCACCTACCAGGACCGCAAGGCCTTCTTCGAGGGGATCGTCAACGGCGACCCCGACCCGATCGAGCTCTTGCGACGGGGAGACGCGGCCGCCGTGCACGACCTGATCGCGGCAGCGCAGCGCGTGCACGCGCCGGCCTGACGCGCCCGTGCACGACGAGACCGAGCGTGCGGCGCCGGACTGCCGCTCGCGTAAGCTCGCACCCCGTGCCCGCCATCGACGACGCCGCGATCGTGCTCGAGGGGCTTGGGCGCAGCTACGGCGAGCGGCCGGCGCTGAGCGAGGTGACCCTGTCGCTGGCCGCCGGCACCACCCTCGCCGTGCTGGGGCCAAACGGCGCGGGCAAATCCACGCTGCTGCGGGTCCTGGCCACGTTGCTGGCGCCCCATGCCGGAGCGGCGCGCGTACTCGGCCATGATTTGCCGCGCGAAGGCTGGGCGGTCCGAGGACGTGTGGGCTTCCTCGGCCACGAGGCGCTGCTCTACCGCGACCTCAGCGGGCGGGAGAACCTGCGCTACCACGCCCGGCTTCACCGGGTGCGCGAGGAGCGGGTGGCCGAGCTGCTCGAGCGCGTGGGGATGGCGTCCCGGGCCGACGAGCCGGTGCGGGTGCTCTCGCGCGGGATGGTCCAGCGGCTCGCGGTGGCCCGTGCCGTGCTTCACGATCCCGAGTTGCTGTTGCTCGACGAGCCGCGGGCGAACCTCGATCCCGGAGCGGAGGCGCTGGTCGAGCCGCTGATCGGGCGCGGCGCCACAGCCACGCGGGTGATCACCAGCCACGACCCGGGCTCCGGCCTGCGCGAAGCCGACTTCGCGCTGGGTCTGCGCGGCGGCCGAGTCGCATTCCTGACACCGGCCGGAGACGTGGGCGGCGAGCGGCTGAGCGCGCTGTATCGATGAGCACCGTCGCCGCCCTGCTGCGCAAGGATCTCCTGCTCGAGCTGCGGACCAAGGAGTCGGTGCCGGCGATGGCGCTGTTCTCGGTGACCACCATGGTGGTCTTTCACTTCGGCCTGGACCGCGCCAGCCTCTCGGGCGACCTGGCCGCCGGGGTGCTCTGGGTCACGCTGCTGCTCGCGGCCATGCTCGGCGTCAACCGCCTGTTCGTGGCCGAGCGCGAGCAGGGGGGTTTCGACGGCTTCCTCCTCGCCCCCGTCGACCGCAGCGCAATGCTGATCGCCAAAGCGGCGGCCCTGTTCGCCTACCTGGTCGCCGTGGAGGTCGTGGCCGTGCCCGCGTTCGGCGTGCTGCTTCTGGGCCCCTCGCCATGGCCGGAGCTTCCCGCGTTGATCGGCCTCCTCCTGCTGGGCGACCTCGGCATCGCCGTGGTCGGCACGCTGGTCTCGGCGCTGGCGATCCAGACGCGCGCGCGAGAGCTCATCGGACCCCTCTTGGCGCTGCCGCTGCTTGTCCCGGTGGTGATCGCGGGTGCCCGCGGGACCACCCCGCTGCTGCTCGAATCGGGCGGCGACGCCGTCGCGGTGAAGTGGCCGCTGATCCTCGGACTGTACGATTTGACCTTCGCGCTCATCGCGTATGCGGTGTTCGACTTCCTTCTGGAGGACTGACGTTTTGATGTACGGCAAGGGCCTGCGCACTCTCTCGCTCGCGAGCACGCTGCTGCTCACCGGCGCCTTCGCGCTCGTGTTCTTCTACGCGCCCAACGACGGCGACCAGGGATTCGTGCAGAAGATCTTCTACCTCCACGTACCGATGGCGATCGTGGCGCTCGGCGGCTTCGTGGCCGGCGGCGTGATGGCCATCGCCCACCTGCGCACGCAAGATCGCCGCTGGGACATGCGCTCCTATGTGGCCATCCATCTGTCGCTGGTGCTGGCGGTGGGCGTCCTGATCACCGGCTCCATCTGGGCCCGGGCGGCCTGGGGGCACTGGTGGGTGTGGAGTGAGCCGATGCTGGTCTCGTTCTTGATCATCTTCCTGCTCTATGCCTGCTATCAGCCGCTTCGCTTCTCGATCGAGGATCCCCAGCGCCAGGCACGCTACGCCTCGGTGTTCGCGGTCGTCGCGGGCGCGTTCATCCCGCTCAACTTCCTGGCCGTACGCCTGGCCCAGGCCTACACCCATCCGCGTGTACTCGGCACCACGGGGGGAAACATGCCCGGCTCGATGCGGCTGACGTTCTACGTGGCGCTGGCCGGGATGGTGGCGATGTTCGTCACGTTGTGGAAGTACGAGATGACCTCCAAGCACGCCGGCCAGCAGCTGGGCGCCCTGCGGCGCAAGCTGGCCGGCGACGAGCAGATCCTCCCTACGGGACCCAGCGCCACCCCGACGGCGACGCTCCCGGCGCGACCGGAGGCCTGAGCCGATGCCGGCGCTGCCGCTCGATGAGGCCGGCAAGTACGTCGCCGGCGCCTACGTCGTGTTCATCGCCCTGATCGGGATCTACGTCGCCATCATGGCGGCGAAGCTGGCGCGCATCGAACGAGAGCTGGGCGAGCTCAACGAGCTGGCCGACCGCCGCGGAGCGGGCGGACCACGGCCGGGAGCCGGCCATGAGTGAGATCCTCGCGCTGGGCATCTCGCACAAGACGGCGCCCGTGGCCCTGCGCGAGCGCGTGGCGCTGACCGAGGGCCGGGCGGAGACCTTCCTGCGCGAGCTCGTAACCGATGGCGAGGTGCACGAGGCGGTGGCCATCTCGACCTGCAACCGCACCGAGATCTACGTCGTGGCCGGCGACCCCGTGGAAGCCGAGACGCGGGTGCTGGGGATGCTCGCTCGACAGGCCGACATCCGCCCGACCGAGCTCGCGGAGTCCATCTACGCGCTGCGCAACTGCGACGCGGCGCGCCATCTCTACCGGGTGACGGCGGGCCTCGAGTCGATGATCGTCGGCGAAGCCGAGGTCCAGGGACAGATCAAGCGAGCGTATGAGGTCGCACTGGCCGCCGGGGTGACCGGGCCCCTCTGCAACCGCCTGTTCGCCGCCGCGCTGGCCACGGGCAAGCGAGCGCGCAGCGAGACGGCGGTGTCCGAGAGCCGCGTGTCCGTCAGCTCGGTTGCCGTCGACCTGGCCCGCGAAACGCTCGGCGACCTGGCCTCGCGCCGCGTCCTGGTGCTGGGCACCGGTGAGATGAGCGAGCTGACCGCGCAGGCGCTGAGCGCCCAGGGGGCCGGGACGATCTTCGTCGCCAACCGCAGGCGCGATCGGGCCCGCGAGCTCGCCGCGCGCTTCGGCGGCCGGGTGGTGGGGTTCGACGAGCTGCCGCATGAGCTCGAGCTGGCCGACATCGTGCTGGCCTCGACCGCGTCGCAGCACACGATCCTCGGCCACGACGAGCTGGCGCTGGTGATGCGCGAGCGACACGGGCAGCCGCTGCTGCTGATCGACATCGCGGTGCCGCGGGACCTCGACCCCCTGTGCGCCGAGCTGCCCGGCGTGGCGCTGTATGACATCGACGACCTCCAGGCCGTGGTCAGGCGCAACCTGCGGGTACGCCAGGCCGAGGCGCGCCGAGCGGAGGCGATCATCGAGGAGGAGATCCAGCGCTTCGCGGGCTGGCTGGGCTCGCTCGCGGTCGTCCCCACGATCGCGGCGCTGCGCGCCCGGGGGGACGAGATCGTCGAGGGCGTGCTGGCCGAGAACGCAGGGCGCTGGGAATCGCTCTCGCAGCGCGACCGCGCGCGGGTGGAGGCGGTGGCCCGGACGGTGGCCAACCGCCTGCTCCACGAGCCGACGGTGCGCATGAAGCGCGCCGGGGGGGATCGCATGCATTCCCGTCTGCAGGTG
>JALYZC010000215.1 GCA_030945905.1 Actinomycetota bacterium | reverse complement strand
AGGTCGGATCGCCGAGCACGACTGTCTCGGCGGCGATCTCAGCGCTCTCTGCGTCCGGCGCGCCCAGGACCACCAGCAACTGCTCGGGCCCGTGCTCGTCGGCGAGACGCTTGATCGTTTCCTGACTGTTCAGGTCCATGGCCCCCGAAGCCGTTCAGACGAAGCACTCCGTGGACGCGAAGGCCACGTTTCCGCCCGCGCTCTTCACGCATGCGGCGATCGCGGGGCCCGCGACGCCGTCGCGCTCACCGAGCACGATGATCTGCTTGTCGTCGAACATTGGGTGCTAGCTCACCTCCTCCTTGCACTCGTCGAGGCTCTTGTCGAGCCATTCACGTAGCTGCGGCGGGCTGATCGTAGATGCCGACAGCCGCGCCACCTCCTCACCGTCACGCATCAAGAGGAACGTGGGCAGCCCGTGCACGCGCAGCTTGATGCACACGCGCCGGGCCTTGGGCGCCTCCAGCTTGATCACGTCGAGATCGTTGCGGGCGGCAGCCAGCTTCTCCACGTGGGGCATCAGCGCCAGGCATGGCTTGCAGTCGGGCCCCCAGACGTCGACGAGCGTCGTCCCGCTGGCGACCAGCTCGTCGAAATTCTCGCGCGTCGCCTCGGTCAGTGCTCCCACCCGATCAGCCCCTCTCTCCGTCGTTCTCTTCCAGTATTACGCTCATGCCGTCGGACTGCTCTGACATCCGGCCGAGGAAGAGGCTGCCCTTGGCGATCAGCTGTACCCGCTTGGCGCCGCCGCCCATGAGGCGCGCCCGGGCGTGGGGCATGTAGCAGAGCGCCGAGGCGATGTGGCCCTGGGTCGGGGCAAAGCCCGGCATTCCGCGCTGCTCGACGAAATCGCCGATCTCCTCCCGGGCGAGGTCGCCGCGGCGCACGGCGAGGGCGGCGATCGTCTTGTAGTTGCGCTCCGGTACGTTGCCCGACCCCTGCGGCTCGGTGATCTCGGGGTTGTGGAGCTCGGTCGCATAGTCGTCGATATCGCCGGTCCCCAGGCCGAGGCGGTCAAGCGGCGCCATCACCAGCGCCTCCATGACCTTGGGGTTGGACGAGCCATGGGCCACCGTATGGCGACCCACGGAGTCCAAGCGCACGCGGGGGGACTGGGCGTCATCGGCCTCCACTAGCAGCGCCGAGGCGCCGAGCACATCCTCGAGCACCGGGAGGTCGTGCTTGAGGTGGCCCTGGAACTTCATGCCCAGCTTGGGCAGCGAGCCGCCGGCCACCACCGCCACGCGGCGAAAGACCCCCGCCGCGACCAGGCTGCCGGCGATCACCAGCGCGGGGACCGGCGCGGCGCAGAAGTTCTTCACGTCGGCGCCCGAGGCCTCGCCGAGGCCGGCCGCGGCGGCCACCGACTTGGCCAGGTTTCCCCCGCCCCGCTGGTAGCGGTCGCCGATCGCCTCCTCGCCGGCGCCGATCACGTACTCGATCGAGTTGGGATCGATGTCGTTGTCGGCGAGCAGGCGCAGCAACGCCAGCGTCGCGCTCGCCTTGCCGGCCAGGTTCTCGAGCAGCACGGCCGCAGTCAACGCCGGGTCTGACTCGTGGGCGCGGCGCACCGCACCGGCCAGACGGTCGGGACCCACGTGCAGCGTCAGGGCGCCCGGCTCGGCGGCGATCGCCTCGGCGTCCCCGGCGGCCGCGGCGACGCGCTCGAGGTCCATGCGCTCGGCGAGGGGATGGCGGCCGAGCCTGTCCGCCGCCGCGTCGGCCTCCGCCACCCCGAGCTTGACGAGGTCGAAGTCGTCGACCGCGGCCATCAACCCCAGGAACTCCTCCTCTGGCATGAGCTCTCCGGCGCCGGCGAAGCGGACCTCGCCGTTCGGCGAGGCCGACGCCCAGGGACGCGCGGGCAGATCGCGTGGATGCCGCGCCGCCAGGAACGCCTGGTGGGGCGCATAGGCCACCGCCTGCTCGAAGGTCCGCAGCGCGCTGAGGAAGCGCGGCTCGAGCTCGGGATCGCGCGCCAGCTCACGAGCGGGCTTGGAGCCGTGGCGGGCCAGGCCGGGGACATGGGCGAGCACCGCGCTCGTGCCTGAGATGACCGGGGAGCTCACTGCCTGCTCATTCAACCGGTTCGCCGTCGAAGACGGTCGGCTGGCTGACCGGCGTGGCCAGCGCGTGCAGTGCCCGCTCGAGCAGCTGCCGGCGCCACGCCCGCTCCTGCTCGGCGCTGAGCTCCGGGTCCCCCGTGGGGTAGGGGATGCCGCGCGTGGGCACGATCCGCGTGGCGCCGACGCGCTGGGCGATCGAGACCAGGTTGCACAGGAGGACGGTAGGAATTCCGGCTCGCTCCAGCTCTTTGCTCAGCGTTGACCCGCAACGCGTTCCGGTTCCTCAGGTCGCGGTAAGGATCGCTCCCTGGATGTGCGCCTGGTGGAGCTCGGCGGCCCACTCGACTCCGAAGCGGCGTGCGTCGGCCACGGTGGTCCCGTTTCCGGTGGTCGCGAAGTACTCGGTGTGGAGACCGCCGATGGCGCCCTCGCGCTCGAGCTCGCGCGCCACGTCGAGCGGCAGGATGCGGTGGGGATCGGCGTTGGCCCACTGGGTCGAGAAGCCTCCGTGCACCGACTCGAAGTCGCCGGCCTGCACCGAGTCTCGGCCCTCCAGCGAATGGCGGATCCACTTCGTGGCCCGCGCCGACTCGAGGCGGTCCGGGTTGCCGGCCGGCACGAAGCCGCCCTCGGTGAGCAGTGCGAGCAGGGCGTTGCCCGGGTCGGCAAGGGGCGCCGCGGGCGTGATCTGATCAAAGGCCGGGAGGGGGATCTCCGTGGCCTCGCGATCACCGCCCAGGCGCGTGGCGACGAGCGCAACCGCGCGCTGGGCCGCGCTGCTCTCCGCCATGCGGTTGGTCCGCGGGACCGGCCCGACCCGGCCGTCCTCCGCGGTCAGCTCCTCTCCGGCGGCGATCCTGTCCACCGCCGCGGCCAGCCGCTCGAGCGAGGGGCGCATCTCCCGGGCCGTCGCGCCACTCTGCACGACCGGCGCACCGGCGGCCTCCGCGAGCCCCGGGTTGTCGGGGTGCATGGCGGCGAGCGCCGGCAGTCCGGCCTCGGCGGCGGCGCTCACGATCCGCGCGCAGGCCAGGCCATAGCGCCCGCTGGTGAACGCGGGGCCCGCCACCAGCAGCTCGGCGCCCCGTTCGCGCGCACCCTCGAGGAGCTCGGCGGCGAACTCGGGGTGCCCGGAGGCGTGGTCGTCGCCGCAGAAGGCGGTCGCGACGATCTCGTGCTCGTCGCCCAGGAGTGCCGCCAGGCGCTTGCCGGGCCCCACGGCCTCTTCGTGCAGGCCGGGGCCCGTGCCCGCCGCCTCCTCGCCACCGACGCCGGCGAAGAACTGGTTGACGTAGTGCACGATCCGCATCAGGCGGCCTCGGAGCAGGTGAGCCGGCCCCAGCCCAATGGGTTCAGCGCGCAGTAGATGGCCGCCACCGGCAGCTCGAGCTCATCGGCGGCGGGGCGATCGAGCAGGGCGAGCCGGTCGCCGCCCAAGGCGCGCTCGCAGGCGGGCAGGGATACGCGCTCGTCGTAGTTGCCCGCGCTGACCATGGCCGTGGCCCGGCCGGGCGGGACGACGAGCGAAGGCCCGGTGCCGTCGCGACCCGCCATCTCGGCGAAGATCCCCACCGCGGTAACGCCCTCCGCCTCGAGGCGGTCCATCTTCAGCGATACGTCGGCATCGGCATTGCCTCCCCCCTCCTTGGTCAGGATGGCCGCGTCGAGGCCGATCGCCGCGCACATGCGCGCCGCGTGGGCCGAGACAAGCTCCTTGGCCCCCTGCTCGACGGGCTCCGGGCACAGTACGAGCGCCGCCAGCCAGAGGTCGTCGCTCTCGCGCAGGGCGGCGACCACGGGATGGGTCTGGTGCAGGAGGGTGGGGTTCTTGAGCGCGGGGTGGCCGTACTGGCCGCTGACCACCGCGCCGTCATCGAGCTCGTTGGGCGAGATCATGGTGGGCGCGCCACCCGACAGGCTGCGGCCGTACACGAAGACGTCCTTGAACTTGCCCTGGGTCTGGAGGTTCGTGACGACGCCCACGCGCGGGCGCCCGCGCGGTGCCGCGCGCGGGTCGGGAAGGTCCTCGACATCGTCCGGCTCGGCGCCCAGCGCCGCGTCGGCGAGGTGCACCGCCACCCGCAGGAGTCCGCGCCGAACCGCCGCCTCGACCTCCTCCCACGCCGCATCGTGCGCCGGCTCGAATTCGAGCACGAGGTTGTGGGTGGCCGCGAGCGGCGAGAGCGGCGCGACCGGCCCCGACATATCGATCACCGCCTCCTGGGCGCGCGGCAGGTAGCCCGCGGCAAGCACGGCGGCGCCGCGCAGCACGTGAGTCTCACCACGACCGACCGGCAGGGCCGGACCGACGAAGCCCGGGAACACCCCGCCCCCACCCGGCCCCTTCGAGCATGGCTGGACGGCGTCGAGCACCCCCACGATTCGCACCGAGTCGCCGGGGGAGGCGCAGGCGAGCCGGACGTCGGCGAGCGCTGGGTCGCGGACCAGCGAGGACGCCGCCTCCTCGGAGACCGTGAGCCGGCCGGACTCGTAGCGCGTGTGCTCACCGAGCGCGAGCTCACGCACCTCGTGGACGAGGCGACGCAGTCCTGTGTCGTTCTCTCCTGGGGTCGTGGTCATCTGTCTCGCACCGCGCGCGGCGATACGAGGATACGCCGCCTGAGCGTGAATCCGCAAGCGCGAGCCGGGTCGGGTCGCCTGGCTAGGCGTCCTCCGCGTATTCGTAGCTGGCGTGCCGCATGTCCTCCCCCTGCCAGGAGTCGATGAGCCGATAGGCGATCCGCCGCCGGTGCAACCCGAGCAGGCGGCGCGTACGCCCGCGCGGGACGGCAACGACGAAAGTGGGGCGCAGCCGAAACAGCATGCGCTGCTCGCCGTCGAGCGGTCCTCCGGTGAGCTGCGCGACCACCGGCTCGCCCCCGACCAGGCTCGCTTCGTCATCGCAAGCGTCCGCGTCGATCATCCGTGATCTCAGCTTCATCCCTACCCTTGTCGCTATCGGTTGTTGACGACCAAGTCTAGCCCACGCCACCAGCCGTCTCGTCGGTCGGGCGCTCATCAACGAGCATCTCCGCGAGCACGCCCAGCTCGACATCCATGCTGCGGTGCAGGTAGCGGCGTACGAGCACGCGCAGCGGCGCGAGGTAGCGGGGCAGGCCGTAGTCCTCGTAGTGCACGACCAGGCACGCCTGCTCGCCGAGAGGGGCAACCATGAACCCGCCTGAGATCGCCCAGCTGCGCGGTCGCTCTCCCGGCACCTTCTCGCTGTGGAAGCCGGCCGAGTGCAGCCGATAGGCGAAGCGGCTGCGCCACGGCACCCCGGCGAAGTGACCGCTGACGGCGTAGGTGCCCTCAGTCGGAGACTGAGGTGAGACCTCCACGCGGTCGGCCTTGACCTCCGTGCGCTCGATGGACTTGATGTCCTGGACGGCGGCGATCGCACGTACGGCCGCGCACGGCAATGTTCGGCGGCGGAGGGCACGCACATAGACATGACCATTTGAACGCAGGGACATCTGTGCGGGCGCCCGCCCGATCAGTCCCCTTGGCCCGCGCGCCGCAGGGGCGGCCCGCCGGATGCAGCGGCGAGCGTGGTGGGGTCAACGCTGAGCCCGAAGCCGTCGGCCAGCCGCGTGAGGTGGTTGAAGATTCCCACCACGTGGGCGACCTCGAGACAGCCTTCGTCGTCGAGCCCGACCTCGTGCAGGGACGCCCAATCGGCGGGGCCGACCGCGTGGGGATCGGCGCTCAGCTTCTCGGCGACTGCGCAGAGCGCACGCCGCCGCGGCGAGAGCGGCGCGTCGGACCAGTGCCCGTGCTCGATGGCGGCCGCCGTCTCATCATCGCCCCCTTCGGCACGCAGAAACTCCGCGTGAGATGTCGTTCAGTAGAAGCAGGTCTGCGCCGAGGCCGCGACCGCCGCGAGCATCTCTCGCTCCTGGCGGTCGAGTGCGCCGGGCGCGAACATGATCTGCGAGAACAGGGCCTGAAACGCCGGGCCGATACGTGGATGGGCCATGAGCAGCCGCCCCATCCCGGTCGCAAAGCCAAAGTTGTACGGGTGGTCGGCGGGCCGGGCTGCGACCATGGCCTCCGGTGATGGCAGGCGGATGTAGGCGTCGCCGTCTTGTGGGTGCGCGCTCACGTGCTGCGATGCCACGCTCAGGCAGGCTTGATCGCTCGAATGGTGGATCCCATCGCGCAGAAGTTAGCCGTCCTGGCGGTCATCTGCTGCGCAGCCGGACAAGCAGACCACGCCGTTAGCCCGGAGATCGGGCAGGCTGAGAGGCGCCGTCTGTGACGGGACCGAAGCCGGGACCGGGTCAGTGGTCGTGGTCGTGGCCTCGTACGGTGTTCCAGCTCTCCCAGGTGATGCGGAGGATCAACGCCGTGATGAGCAGTCCGATGATGGGGTCGGCGATGGGTGCGCCGAGGGCGACGGCGGTCGCGCTGAGGATCACGCCTGCGCTGACGATCGCGTCGCTGCGGGCATGGTTGCCGTCGGCGACGAGCGCGGGGCTGTCCAGGCGGCGTCCGCCGCGGAGGCGCACGCGTGCCGCGATCGCGTTGCCGATGACGCCGATCGCGCCGGCGAAGGCAAGCGCGAGAAGGTGTTGCGGGGCGAGCGGGTGGACGATGCGCTCGATCGCGAAGACGCCGGCGGTGATCGCGCTGACGAGGATGGTCAACACCACGGCGAAGCCGGCGCCGCGTTCGGCGCGTTCTGAGCGCAGCAGGAACGCGGCGGCGAGGGGAATCGCGGTGAGTGCGTCCCCGGCGTTGTGGATGAGGTCGGCAAGCAGGGCGATGCTGTCGGTCGCGATGTAGATCACACCCTGTGCGATGGCGGTGACCAGCAACAGGGCGAGCGACACACCGACGACACGCAATCCCTCGCGTGAGCGCTTGATCGTGGGATCCACGAGGCCGTGGCTGTGCCCGTGCCCTGGCCGGTCGTGCCCGTGCCCGACCTGGCTGTGAGGCTCGGCTCGCCGTGGCGAGGATGATGGGGTCATGCGCCGACCTTCGTGGTGTCGGGCCGGCGGGTGCGCCCTACCAGTCCAAGCTGGACGTGCTCGACATGGGAGATCGCCTCGTCGAGTAGATCCGCGACGTGGTCGTCGTGGAGGTCATAGACCACGCGGCGACCTTCGCGGCGACCGACCACGAACCCGAGGTGGCGCAGCAGCCGCAGTTGATGCGAGACCGCTGAGGGTTCCATGCCGACGGCGTCGGCGAGCTCGTTGACGCTTGAGGCGCCGGCGCGTAGACGGCCGAGGATGCGCACTCGGCTCGGTGTGGCGAGCGCCTGCATGGTGTCCGCGACCGTCGCGGCGAAGTCGCTGTCGAGTTGATCTGCGTTGCGCAGCTGCCCGTGACCCATGTCCGGGACTATAGCTGTACGTCCGTTCAGCTATTCAGTCCTGCGGGATTCTATGCTCGGCCGAGCTGCGACGTTGGCTGGCCGGGTCGATGCTCAGCAGCGCGTGGGGCGTGTGGTCGACCTGCAGGGTGGTGTGCTCGAGGCCGAACTGGTCGTGGAGCATGCGTTCGATGTTCCGTCGGACGTCGTGGCAGTCGCAGTCGGCGTGCACGAGGATGTGGGCGGAGACCGCGGGGAAGCCGGATGTGACTTCCCAGACGTGGAGGTCGTGGACTTCGCTGACGTCGTCCTGGCCGGCCATCGACCGACCGATCGTGTCTGGGTCCAATCCCCTGGGCGCGGCCTCCAGGAACACGCGCCCCGAGTCTCGCAGCAGCCCATAAGCGGCCCTGAGCATGATCGCGGCGATGATCAATGAGGCGATCCCATCGGCACGTTTGAAGCCGGTGCTGAGAATTACGACCCCGGCGATGGCGGTGAAGATGAAGGCGGCGAGGTCGGTGAGGATGTGCTGATAGGCGCCCTCGACGTTCATCGACTGCCGGTTGGCTTTTGAAAGCGTCCAGGCGGCCGCGAGGTTCACGAGGATGCCGACGAGCGCGACCGCGAGGACGACGGTGCCCCCGACATCGGGCGGGGTGACGAGTCGGCGGATGCCCTCATAGACGATCAGCAGGGCCAGGACCAGCAGCGTGGCGCCGTTGAACTGCGCCGAGAGGATCTCAGCGCGCTTGTAGCCGAAGGTCATCGCGCCCTTCGCGGGCCGGGCGGCGAGGCGGACGGCGACGAGCGAAAGTCCGATCGCGCCCGCGTCGGTGAGCATGTGCGCGGCGTCGGAGAGCAGCGCCAAGGAGTGCACGAGCGCACCGGCCACGACCTCCACCACCATGAAGCCGACGATCAGCCCCAGCGCGATGGTCAGCTTGCCGCGGTCGGCGTCGCCGGAGAGCGCGTGCGAATGCCCCGTGTGCCCGTCGGTGGCGAGCCCGTGATCGTGGGGCCGCGCCATGGTCAACGGCAGCAGTCGTCGTCGCAGGCGGACGCCGCAGAGGTTGCTGTGGCGTCCAGGCCCGGCGTTGGGGCGCAGCAGGCATTCTGGCCGCGCCAGCCGTCGCGACCCTCCTTGAGCGCGATCGCAGCGATGACCAGCGCTGCGATCGGGTCCAGGAAGGCCAGTCCGATCCCTGCTCCCGCGACCGCCGCCAGCGCCGTCGCGGCCTGGACCGCGCACATGATGTTCTGGACGCCCTCGCCGGCGGTGGCGCCAGAGTCCAGTTGCCTGCCGAGCCGGAGCTTGGCCCAGCCGAGCAGCGGCATCAGCACGATTGCGCTGAGCGTCAGCGCCACCGCGAGGATCGTGAGGTCGGTGTCGCCGCCGTCGATCAGCTTGCGGATCGCTTCGATCACGAAGTAGGGCGCGAGCAGGAAGAAGCTCGCCGCCACCCACCTCTGCGCGCGCGCCTCGCTGGTAGGGGAGAGCGTCCGACGGCCGGTGAACCGCCAGACCACGATCAGCGACGCCAGCGCCTCGACGAACGAGCTGGCCGCCCACGTGACCACGCCGAGGCTGTGAGCATCAACGCCCGCGAGGATCCCGACGAAACCCTCGACACTCATCCAGACGAGGCTCGCCCAGGCCAGCAGCTTGGCCCTGCGGGCGGCCCGCAACCACACCGCGCCGCGCGGAGGCGGTGTCTCGTCGGTCGTCGGGAGCTGCCCGACGAGGGGCAGCTCGAAGGTGCTCATGCCATCGTCTCCGCGTCGGCCAGGACGGCGGCGAGCAGGGCGCGCCCTGCCTCGGTCAGTTTGTAGAGCACCATCTTGCCGTCGCGACGGCTCGCCGCGAGCCCGGACGAGCGCAGCGTCCGCGCGTGGTGAGAGACGAGGTTCTCCGCGCGCTCGGTGACCCAGGCGAGATCGCAAACGCACAGCTCGTCGGTCGCGGCCAGCGCCGCGGCGACGATCAACCGCGTCGGGTCCGACAGAGCTTTGGCCTGGTTGGCCAGTCGGACCGCCAGCCTCCCGTCGAGGCGCTCCAGACGAAGACGCTCGGCCTTGGCGAGGTCGAGGCAAAGCAGGTCGCAACGGTCGTCGGACACAGCTTCATCCTAACGCTCATTGCAGCAAGTGCGGGCGCCGGGAGGTCCAAACGGCTCGTTCAGGTGGGGTCGGTGGCGATCATGACGTCGGACGCCTTGATGATGGCGGTGACCTCGTCGCCTTCGGCGATGGCCAGCTCGTCCGCGGCTTCGACGGTGATTGAGGCAACGACTCGCTGACCGCCGACGTCGAGCTCGACGTTTGCGATCGAGGCGCCGCGCGAGATGTTGGTGATGTTGCCGCGGAGTTGGTTTCGAGCGCTGATGAGCATGACGGGTTCTCCCTCTTTGGTCGGACAGTCGGGGTGAGGCTCCGGGAAGACCAGGTCGATCGGAGCTAACGACCACCGGCGGTTGGGGGAGGGGTTTAGCAGCTGGGTGACGTGTGCTCACCAGCCGCCGTAACGTGGTTTCAAGCGCGAGCCGCGGTTCGGGGCAAGGACGTCCAGGTGGTGGCGCGTGGCCGGTCCGTGGGGGCAGCATGCTTACGAGCACCCAGAAGGGGCAGACTTCGCCTCGCGTGATCGCGATGTCGGGCATCGAGCAGGTCCTCTTCCACGTCGCCGAGGCGCTGCGCTGGCCGGTGCTGGCGGCGGCGATCGTGGCGCTGTTGTTCGTGCTCTTCGATCTGGGTGCGTTCGTGATCGAGCTCGCGCGGCGAAACCGGCGCGACAGCTTCGAGAAGGTCGAGGCGGCATCGGCGAGTGCGCGAGAGGCGCTCGGCCGCGGCGATCAGGACGCTGCCGAGCGGGCACTGCTGCCCCTGGCGTCGAGCGCACAGATGGCCGAGGGGCTGCGGCTGCTGATGGCGCAGTTCGGCCAGGCCAGTGCAGGAGATCGGATGGCCAAGTGCTTGGCGGATTTCGATCTGCGCTCGCTGCGGAGGCTCGAGCGCAGTCGGATGCTCGTGCGCTTCGGCCCGGCACTCGGGCTGATGGGCACGCTGATCCCGCTGTCGCCCGCGCTCGCCGGCCTCGCGAAGGGGAATGTCACGCAGCTGTCGGAGAACCTGCGTGTCGCGTTCAGCGTCACGGTCGTCGGCCTGCTCGTGGGGGCGATCGCGTTCTCGATCTCGCTGGTTCGCGACCGCCTCTACGCTCAGGACCTGTCCGACCTCGAGTACGTCGCCGCGGCGCTGGAGGGCGGGGAGTGATCAACTCGAAGGTCACGCCGCGCGCACGTGTGCGGATCGACCGGTCCGGGGATCCGCTCGACGGGCTCGTCAACCTGTTCGATCTCGGGATCGTCCTGGCGGTCGCGTTTCTGCTGGCGGCGCTGCAGTCGGTGAACCTCACCGATCTGCTGACGAAGTCCAGCGTGATGCTGGTGCGCACCCAGGGCGACCAGCGGACGCTTGTCGTCAAGCAGGGAGACAAGATCAAGACCGTTCGTCTGGGCACGAAGACGGTGGCAGGTACCGGTAAGGCCGTGGGCCAGGTGTACCGCCTGTCCGACGGCCGGCTCGTCTATGTCGAGGGCAAGAGTCGCTGACCCCCGCCGGCCTGCGCGATGTCCCGGCTGCTCAGCGCCGGGCGTAGTCGCGTTCGTAGCTGCGCAACTGGTCGGACGTCGGGGTGAGGACCTCGATCCGGGGCGCGAAGCTCCTCGCCGGTTGGTTGCGCAGCAGCGAACTTGGGACGTCGACGAGCGCGTCGGCGAGATCGCCCAACCGGGGGGCCACCAGGCAGCGCAGCACCTCGTCGCGGCGTAGCTGCGCGAGCGTCTGGGCCGCGGTGATCGCGGGGGCTCCCTGGCCTCCGGCGTAGAGCCGCGTGCGGTCGCCGGCGGGGTGACGGTCGCGAAGGGCCTGCGCCGCGCCGACGGCGGTCGCGTCGTTCCAGCACAGCACGACGCGAGCGTCGGGATGGGCCGCCAGCGACTGTGCGACCGCCTGGCGGGCGTCCGGCGTGCCGTAGGCGGTCGCGGTCCCGGCGATCCGCAGTCCCGGCGCCCGCGCGGCGAGCGTGCTGCGGATGGCCGCCTCGCTGCGCGCGGCGCCGGCGACGAACGGGTCGGGCACTGTCTCGCCGGTCGAAGCGACGACCAGCAACACCGAGCCGCGGCCGCCAAGCCGTGCGTGTGACCAGCCGGCGGCGTTCATGGCCAGCAGCGCACCGGTGCGGGCCGGGTCGACCTCGATCGCCGCGGTCTGGTGGCCCAGCGGCGTGACGTAGCTGACGATCTTGATCCCGCGCTTGATCGCGGCCGCGGCGATTGGGTCGACTGCGGCGGCATCGAACGCGGCGGTCACGATCACGCGAAAACCGCCCCGGTGACCGGCCAATGTGCGCAGGCTCGCCAGCTGTGCGGCCGCGCCCGACGGGTCGCTGCTGAAGGTCACCGACGCACCGGTCCGTTGCGCGCGCGCCAGTACCAGCCGACGCAGGTCGTCGATCGGCGCGTAATAGGAGGCGTAGTCGATTGCGATGCTGCGTCCCGCTACGGCCTTGCGCTGCGCGTTGAGCTTGTCCCCACCTCCGCAGCCGCCGAGGGCCGCAGGTAGGCCGATGCCGAGCGCCGCGCCGGCTGCCACGCGCAGCAGGGCGCGGCGGTCGAGCAGATCACCGGCGGGGGCGTGGCCCGCGCGATCGTCGCCGCCGGCCTTCACGCGACCACCCTCTCCGAGACCGCGGGCTCGATGGCGCGGCGGCGGCCCGGCCGGCGCAGCAGCGGCCGCCCGGCGTCGCGCTGCTGGATCAGTGTGAAGATCGCGCCGAGAGCGAGCATCAGGGCGAGCAGCATGAGCACGTTGGCCGTCGCGGCGGCCGGGTCGCCGGCCGCCAGGTCGAGCAGGACCGTCGAGGCGAGGGTGTTGGTCTTGTGGCGGATGTTGCCGCCGACGATCACGACCGCTCCGACCTCGGCCAGCGCCGAGCCCAACGCGACGATCACCGCGGCCACGACGCCGATCCGCGCCTCGCGCAGCGCGAGCATCGCCCCCTGCATCCGCGACGCGCCGAAGGCACGAGCCTGCTCGAGCAGCCCGTCGGGGAGGCTGCGGATCGCCGAAGCGCTCAGCGCGACCACGATCGGCAGCGACAGCAGCGTCTGCGCGATGACGATGGCGGTCAGGGTGTAAGTCCAGTTGAGTCGACCGATCGTCGGACCGGACACCAGCACGAGCGCGAGGTAGACGCCGATCACGACCGGCGGCAGGCCCAGACCGGCGTTGGCGATCACGAGCGCGATCCGCTGCACGCGCGATGTGCCACCGCCGATGAGGTAGGCGAGCGGCAGCCCGATCACGAGCGCGATCGTGGTCGATTCCAGCGCGAGGAGCATCGTCCGCCCTGTGACCTCGAACACGGCGACGTCGCCGGTGAGGATGCGCTCAACTCCCTGGCGCACCATCTCGATCAAGAATTCGATTGCTCCGCCCTCCCGTTGAAGCGCACGCTGCCGTCGATCCGCAGTGAAACGGGCTCGTCGATCTCGGGGCCGGGGTAGGCGGCGCGCAGCTGGACCTGGCCGGTGGGCAGCGCCACCTCGCAGAGCACGCCGTCCTCCTCGGGGATGCGTCGCGACACCTTCCCGTGCAGTGGCCCCGTGGGGTCGAGTACGACCTGTGCGGTGCGCAGGCAGCGCAGCGAGCCGTCCGGCTCGCGCAGACGTCCGGTGAAGCCCAGGAACGCCGCGACCTCGATGCTCGGGGGCTGCTCCAGGACATCTCGCGGAGCTCCGTCCGCAGCGACGCGACCGTCGAGCAGGACGAGCAGGCGGTCGGCGAGCGCCCACGCCTCGGCCCGGTCGTGCACGATCACCATCGTGGCGCGGTTGGGATCGTGCAGGACGGCGGAGGCGTCGTGCAGCAGCTCGGCGCGCGTCGGAGCGTCGAGCCCGGCGAACGGCTCGTCGAGCAGCAGGCAGTCGCTGCGCAGCGCCAGCGCGCGCGAGAGGTGCACGCGCCGTGCCTCGCCGCCCGACAGCGCGTCCGCCGGGCGGTCGCGCAGGTGCTCGGCGTGCAGC
>JALYZC010000193.1 GCA_030945905.1 Actinomycetota bacterium | reverse complement strand
CGTCATGCAGGCTGAACAGCAGGCCCTGCGCAGCCAGGGCCAGCGCCGCAACAGCCAGCGCCGGCACGCGCGGCACGCCGCGGCGGCGGCCCAGGGCGTCAACGAACGCCACCGCGCCGGCGGCGGCGAGCAGGCACAGAAGGGGGATCACGGGCAAGAGCCAGCGGCCGAAGTAGCGATCCTGCGCGCCCATGTAGAGCATGAACACGACCGGCGCGGGGATGAGCAGCGCCGCGACCCGCCGGCGGCGGACGGCCAGCCAGCAGGCGCCGCCGAGGGCGGCCAGGGTCGGCGCCAAGCCCAGCCCCCAGGTGAGCGTCCACAGGTAGTAGCGGTGGCCACCGCCCTCGCTCAGCCCGAGCTTGCCCACGCCGCTGGCCGCGGCCTGATGGCGCAGCCCGGAGACGAACGCCGGAGCGTCGAGGACGGCGTAGGGGTTGGCCGCGACCGCAGCGGCGAGTGCAACAGCGACGGCCAGGGCCAAGCCGCGTGCGGCTCGGCGGGGCGCGACCGGAGCCAGCGCCGCGGCGGCCACGATGGGGAGCACGACGATGCCGGCCGTGTACTTCGCCGAACAGGCGAGGCCCAGGCCGATCCCGGCCAGCGCATAGTCGCGCGCCCGTCCGTCGCGCAGCACTCCGGCGGCCCCGACCAGCGCCAGTGCGGCCGGCGCGAGCGCCACGGCATCGTTGAGCGCGAGGTGGGCGTAGAACACCGGCAGGAAGGCGACGGCCAGAACGATGGCCGCCACGAAGCCCACCCGGCGGTCGAGCAGGCGCGCACCGGCCACGTAGATGAGGCCGACCGCCGCCGTGGAGATGAGGGCGACGGTGACGCGTGCGACGAGGAAGACCTGGCCGGGATCGGCGGCGAACGCGCGCCCGGTGCCTTCGCCGCCTCCAAACCAGGCCGCGAATACGACGTGCAGAAGGTAGGTGAGCGCCGGGGGGTTGACGAAGTAATGCGGATTGAGGTCGTGTCCGAACAGACCGATGGCCCTGGGCACGAAGTGCGCGTTCTCATCGACGTTGTATGCGTAGGGCAGGCCGTGCCCGATGCCCCACAGGCGCAGGGCCAGCGCTCCGGCGAGCAGCGTGATGATCGCGAGGGGCCAGCGCCATCCGCGTCGACGCTCCGCTCGCCCAGGGGATGGGGTCGACCACGCCTCCCGAGCAGGCGGCGGTGCGTCAAGGACAGCTGATGGCCCGTTCGCAGTCAGGGTGCTCGCCGCGCCCAGTCAAAGCACATCACCGACGGGCCACGACGAACCGCACGCCATACGCCCCGGCTCCTCGGCCTGCGTCTGTAGCTGACGTTGATTCGGAGGTCCGCGAGGCCCGGGCGTCCGAGGGCGACCCACTCCTCGAGCGCATCGCGTAAGGGCTTCGGCGCCGGAGCCTTTCCGTAGCGCTGGATCCGGATGATGTGACGATGAGTGCCGGCGAGCAGCGTCAGCCCGGCACCATCGCGGTCGACGATCCCGATGCCGGCACCATCGCTGCGGCGGCTCTCGACGAGCACGGCATCCGGCAGCGCAAGCGACATGAACACGAGGAGCACGTAGAGGGGTGCACGGAGGCCGAGCGGAGTCACCGCGGGGTCTTGGAGAGCGATGGAGAGGAGGCGACGCCTGCCCGGCCCTCCGAGCCTTCCCAGGGGCCTGGCCTCCAACCCCTCCGCGTCGGCGAGCTCGGGCACGAACAGCTCACGCGGCACCTCGAGGAAGGCTTGGCGCAGCGCTTCGCTGCGAATGGCGGTCCGGCCGTGACCAGAGCGGTCCAGCCCATCGACGAGCTTGCGGCGCAGACAGGCGCCGGCTCCCTGGGCTGCCTCGCCTCTCATACCCTCCCTCGTCGTGGGTGCCCTTGCCCTGCGCTCGCGCAAGCTTCACCATCAATGTAGGTGAGCGGGGAGGGCAAAGCCAGGCGACCGATGGCCGACGAGCGTCTGCCGATCAAGAAGCTGGTCGGGCTGGTGGGCCCTGCGCTGAGACTCGTGTGGCGCTCGAGCCGATCGGAGACGATCGTCGTCATCGTGCTTCAGACCCTCTCCGGGGCCACCCTCCCGGCTCAGGTGCTCGCGGGCAAATGGGCCCTCGACTCGGTTCTGGAGGCGAGTCGAACCCGAGCCGGACTCGGGGCTGCGCTGCCCGCCGTGGCAGCGGCGCTGGCAGCCATTGCGGCAGGCCGATTGCTCTCCGCCGCGGCCAGGCAGAGGCGCCCGCTTCTCCCCGAGCTCGTGGCGCGGACGACACAGGAGATGCTTGCCCGCAAGGCCGTATCGCTCGACCTCGAGACGCTCGAAACGCCGGCATTCCACGACCGGCTCACCCGCGCCCAGCGGCAGGCCTCCTTCCGCCCGGCGAACATGGTCTCGGACATCACCTTCATCGTCAGCTCGGGGGTCGCCGGGGGCGGCCTGCTGATCGTCTTGGCGACCATCCAGCCGCTGCTCGTCCTCTTGGTCCTCGCAGCCTTCCTGCCGCTCTGGATCGCGAGCATCAACGGCGGACGAGCCTTCTACCGCTATTACGTGCGCAACACATCGAGCCAGCGCTTGATCGGATACGTCCAAGGGATCCTGACAAGTCCCCACTCGGCGAAGGAAACGCAGGCCTTCTCCCTCGGTCCCTACCTGCTCGAGAAGCAATCGAGGCTCTTCGACGAGCGCCTCCGCGAGCTGCGCGAGATCATCCGCACACGGCTGCGCCGCGATGTGGTAGCCAGCGTGGCGAGCTCGCTGGCGAACGCCGCCGCCATCCTGCTCATCCTGTGGCTGCACTTCTCGGGGCGGATATCGCTCGCGCAGACGGCCGCGGCCGTCGGCGCGCTGCTACTGCTGGTGCCTCGCTTGGACGGGCTCGCCGGCCAGCTCGGGATGTTCCACGAGAACGCGCTGTTCGTGGAGGACTTCTGGTCCTTCCTCGATCTGACTCCGCGAGCCAAGCCCGCTCCCGTGCCGAGCGTCGTCGCCCCGAAGACGTTCTCCACCGTCCGCGTCGAGGACGTGACCTTCAGCTACCCGGAAGCCCCGGCGCCCGCGTTGAAGGACGTATCGATCGAGATTGGGATGGGCGAGACGGTGGCACTCGTAGGCGAGAACGGAGCCGGCAAGACCACGCTCACCAAGCTCCTCTGCCGGCTGTATGACCCCGACTCGGGCACGATCGCCTGGGACGGCTGTGACCTGAGAGGCTGTGATCCTGACGAGCTGCGCAGGCGAATCGCCGTGATCTTCCAGGATTTCGTGCGCTACCAGCTCTCGGCGCGCGAGAACGTCGGCTTCGGAGACGTGAGCGCGATCGATGACCTGGGCCCGATCGCCGAGGCCGCCCGGCAGGCGGGGGCGCACGACTTTCTGCACCGGCTCCCGACCGAGTACGAGACCACCTTGGGTCGGTTGTTCGACGAGGGCCAGGAGCTCTCGAGCGGGCAGTGGCAGCGGGTCGCTCTCGCGCGCGCGTTCTTCCGCGACGCGCCGCTGGTGATCATGGACGAGCCCACAGCCGCCCTCGACGCCCGAGCGGAGTACGAGCTGTTTGAGACCATGCGAGAGCTCTTCAAGGACCGTGCGGTCCTCCTGATCTCACACCGGTTCTCGAGCGTCCGGATGGCTGACCGCATCTATGTCCTGCGCGATGGCGAGGTGATCGAGTCTGGCGGTCACGACGAGCTTGTGGCGGCCGGCGGCCTGTACGCGGAGCTCTTCTCCCTCCAGGCCGCGAGCTACCTGGGTGAACGCCGGAACGGAGGCCTCGAAGAACCACTGGGTCAGCGCTCCGCGCCGGGGCCACCCGGTGATTGACTCGGACGCTGAGCACGCGTCGCTCTCCGCCGCGAACGAGCGCGACGATCCGCGATACTGCCCCGCCCCGCACTCGATGAAGCTGATCATCCAGATCCCCTGCCTCGACGAGGAGCGCACGCTGCCCCGGACGCTCGCCGACCTCCCGCGCGAGCTGCCGGGGTTCGACGCGGTGGAGTGGCTGGTGATCGACGACGGGTCCACCGACGCCACGGTCGAGGTGGCGCGCAGCCACGGGGTCGACCACCTCGTGCGCCTGGCGGCCCATCGCGGGCTCTCCGGCGCGTTTCAGGCGGGCATCGACGCGGCCCTGAAGCTCGGCGCCGACGTGATCGTCAACACCGACGCCGACAACCAGTACCGCGGCCAGGACGTGGAGGCACTCGTGGCTCCGATCTTGGCCGGCACGGCGGACCTCGTGGTCGGCGACCGCGACCTTCGCAACTCGACGCACTTCTCCGCACGCAAGCGGCTGCTGGCCCGGCTGGGCTCGTGGATCGTCGGCCGAGCGTCGGCAACCCGCGTGCCCGACGCCGCGTCCGGTTTTCGGGCCTACAACCGCGAGGCCGCCCTGCAGGCGCAGGTGGTCTCGACGTTCACCTACACGCTGGAGTCGGTGATCCAGGCGGGCAAGACGCTGGTGGCGATCGAGCACGTGCCGGTGGCGACCAACCCCGAGACCCGGCCCTCTCGCCTGTTCCCGTCGCTGTGGACCTATACCCGACGCAACGCCCTGTCGATCTTTCGCATCTACTCCCACTACGAGCCGCTGCGCGTGTTCTGGAGCGCAGCGCTCGTGCTCGGCGTCGTGGCGGTGGGAATCTGGTCGAGGTTCCTCTATTTCTACGTCGTGCAGGGCCAGGGCCGCGGGCACGTCCAATCGCTCATCCTGGGCGCCGTATTGTTCAACGCCGCCATGGTGCTCGCCGCGCTAGGGGTGATCGGCGATCAGATCTCGGCCCAGCGCGTGCTCGCGCAACGCACACTGGAGCGGGTGCGCCGTGTCGAGCTCCAGCTGGGGGTTCCGGCCTCGAACTACGAGCCCGGCGCGCGCAACGGCCACACCGAGCGTGTGCCCGCACGGCCGTGACCGCGGGGCCGGTCGGCAACCAGTACGACAAGTACGGAACGGACAACCCCATCGCGCGCTCGCTGGTCGGGCGGCTTCGCCGCACCCTCGATGAGCTCATCGACCTCGCCGGCCCGGCCTCGATCCTCGACGTCGGGTGCGGGGAGGGCGTCCTGAGCGCGACGTGGGCGCGACGGCCGGGAGTCGAGCGGGTGGTGGGCGTCGACGTGGAGGACCCCGGCCTGCGCCGGGAATGGGCACGGCGCACGACACGGGACCTGGAGCTCGCAGCGGTGCGCGCGGGCGAGGCCCTTCCGTTCCCCGATCGCTCGTTTGACCTCGTGGCCGCGGTCGAGGTGCTCGAGCACGCGGCCGATCCCGAACGGCTGCTCGCCGAGCTCGCCCGCTGCGCCCGTACGCACGTGCTGATCTCGGTGCCCCGCGAGCCGCTGTGGCGAGCCCTCAATCTCGCCCGCGGCGCCTACTGGGGCTCGCTCGGGAACACGCCCGGCCACCGCCACCACTTCTCGGCGCGGCGGCTGGCCGAGATCGGTGTCCGCCACGGCGCCATCCGGGCGCGGCGCGCCCCGGCGCCGTGGCTCGCCCTGCTGCTCGAGCGCCCGCCTCAGGCCGCGTCGGCCGCCGCGGCGATCTCGCGGTAGGCGGCGACGAAGTCGTCGGCGCCAAACACGGCCGATCCGGCGACGAACAGCGTCGCCCCGTTCTCGGCGCACGGCCCGATGGTGGAGGCATCGACGCCACCGTCGACCTCGAGCAGCACGTTGTCGGGCAGGAGATCGCGCAACCGGGCGATCTTGTCCAGCGACGCGGGGATGAACTTCTGGCCCCCCCACCCGGGGTTGACGGTCATGCAGAGCACGAGGTCGAGATCGTCGGTCAACTCCCGCACGCTCTCGGCAGGCGTGGAGGGACACAGTGAGAGACCGGCGGCACAGCCGGCTTCGCGAATCGCCTGGAGCGTGTAGTTGACGTGTGGAGTGGCCTCGAAGTGCACGGTGATCGCGTCGGCCCCCGCCTCGGCGAATGGGGCCACCTGATCCTGCGGGCGCTCGATCATCAGGTGCACGTCGAGCCATCCGCCGGCGTCGTGGACCTGCTCGTTGAGCGCTTCGACGACGATCGGTCCCATCGTGATCGGAGGGACGAAGTGGCCGTCCATGACGTCGATGTGGATCACGCGCGCCCCGGCCTCCATGATCTCGCCGACCAGATCGCCCAAGCGGGCGAAGTCCGCCGAGAGGATGGACGGGGCGATGCGTCGGTCGGTGGGAAGTGGTCGGGGCTCGGTCATCACAGCTGTTGCAGCATGCTCTCGTGACAGTGATTGCAGGTGTGCATCGCGGTGCTGGACATGCGCACGATCGTCGAGTGCTCACCGCAGTTGGGACACACGGACACGAGCTCGAAGCGTCGCAGACAGTACACGCAGCGGTAGCGCCCCGCGAGGTTGGTGGGGCGCAGCCACGGCTCACCGCACTCCGGGCACACCGCGCCGAGGTTGGTCTCCGCCTCGCTCACGGGCCAGGGGTCCGTATGGGCTCAGGGCCATCGTGCATGGCGCAGATCTTTTCAGAGCGGGACGTCGCCGCGCTCGGGTCGGCTGGTGGGCTACTCCACGAGGGGGCCGTGGCCGCGCAGGTAGGCGGCCGCATCCATCGGGCGACCGCCCGGGGGCTGCACGGCGAGCAGCTCGAGGCCGCCCAACGCGCACCCCAGGACCAGCCGTCCGTCGGCCGCCGCGAGCCGACCGGCTGCCGGGCCTCGGTCGAGCGCCGCAGCGGCCAGCACCCGGAGAAAGCCACCGTCCGCGATGGCCACGCGGGCGCCGATGTGCGGGTGCAGCGCCCGGACCACCCGCTCGAGCTCCACGGCGGGGCGGCCGGGATCCAGCGTACGATCGGCCGCCTCGATCTTCTCGGCGTAGGTGACCTCGCCATCGTCCTGCTCGGTGAACGGCGGACGGTCGTCCAGCGCCCGTACGAGCAGCTGGCCGCCCATGTCCTGCAGTCGGGCGGCCAGCGTCGCGTAGGTGTCCAGGGGCCGGATCGGCTCGGCGGCGGCCAGGCACACGGGCCCGCTGTCCAAACCCTCCGTGACCCGCATGATCGACACGCCGGTCTCGAGGTCTCCCGCTATGATCGCCCGCTCGACCGGAGCGGCGCCCCGCCAGCGCGGGAGCAGCGACGGGTGCACGTTGAGCATCTCGAATGCCGACAGCAGCGGGTCCTTGATGAGCGCACCGAACGCGCACACGCACACCGCCTCCGGATCCACCACCGCGATGCGCTCGCGCGTCGCCTCGTCGTTGATCGACTCCGGCGCGATCGCCTCGATCTCCATGGCCTCGGCAGCCTCGGCGACCGGCGGGAGCTCGAGCTGCTGTCCGCGCCCCCGCGGCCGCGGCGGGCGGGTCACCACGAGGGCGGGTCGATGATGGCTTGCGGCCAGGCGCTCGAGCACCGCCGCCGCGAACTCCGAGGTGCCGACGTAGACCGTGCGCACGGGCGCCGCTACGCGGCCTGGGCGTCCAGTGCCTCGCGGAGCTCGCGCATCGCCTGCTTGCGGGCCTCGCGCGGGACGCGGTCGATCATCAGGACGCCGTCGAGGTGGTCGATCTCGTGCTGGATGACCCGGGCCTCGAGCCCGCTGGCCTCCACCAGGAGCAGCTCGCCCCGCTCGTCGCTCGCGCGCACCCGCACGTACACGGGACGCTCGACCTCGACGTGGATGCCGGGGAGGCTGAGGCAGCCCTCCTCGGCCCCCTCACGCTCCTCGCCCGACCACTCCAGGTCGGGGTTGACCAGGACCGCAAGGGGGGCATCCGGTCCGATCCGGTACATGAGCAGCCGATGCATGACGCCGACCTGCGTGGCCGCGAGCCCGATGCCGATGGCGTCGCCCATGATCTCCGCCATGCGGGCGACCTCGGCGCCCAGCTGACCGTCGAAATGCTCGACCGGCACCGCCCGTGCCTTGAGCACCGGATCGCCGAACTTGCGCACGTGGGCCAGCGCGCGGGCGCGACGCGCGGCGACCCGGGGGTCCGGGCGCGGCTCCTGCTCCTCGGCGGCCTCCTCCTCGTGGAGGTCCTCATGTGGCTCATGGGCCATGGGAGAAAGTCTACTTTCGCGAGGACTGTGGGCCGACGAAACCCGGTGGGCTACTGCGGATCGACGTCGACGCTGAACGCCACCCCGCGGTGGGCCCGATCGGCCGCCACGCCCGCCACCGCGGCCGCAACGGCGGCCACGGCGCGGCGCCGGTCCCCGGCCTTGACCACGAGCTGGCTGCGCGACCGACCGCGCAGGCGAAACAGCGGTGCCGGACCGAGCACGACGGCGTCCTCGGGAGTGCCCAGAGCCGCCCGCAGCGCCTTGGCGGCCGCGGCGGGCGCAGCTTCGGCGGGGGAAGCGCACACGATGCGGATGAGATCCGCATAGGGCGGGTAACGGAGCGCTTCGCGGCGGACCAGCTCGGCGGTGAGGAAGCCGTCGGCGTCGTGGGCGGCCGCCAGCCTGATCGCGCCGGCGTCCGGTGCGAGCGTCTGCACGAGGACCCGCCCGCCGGCCGGACCCCGCCCGGCGCGGCCCGCAAGCTGCGCGATCAGTGAGAAGGTGCGCTCCTCGGCGCGGAAGTCGGGGAAGCGCAGCGTGGCATCGGCGTCGAGCACCACGCCGAGCGTGACCGCGGGGAAGTCGTGCCCCTTGGCCACCATCTGCGTCCCCACGAGCACGCCGGCGGGCGCCTGGTCGAAGCGTGCGAGCACGTCGGCGACCGCCCCCCGCCCGGCCGCGGTGTCGGAGTCCAGCCGGAACACCGGGAAGTCCGCCGACTCGCTCAGGCTCGATGCCAGCTCGTGCTCGAGGCGCTCGGTCCCGGCCCCGTGGCGCGCCAGCGAGACCGAGCCGCAGGCATCGCAGACCCGTGGGACCGGCGCTCGGTGGCCGCAGTGGTGGCACGCGAGCTCGCTCGCCGCTCGATGCAGGACGAGGGCCACGTCGCAGTGCGGGCACTCCCACACCTGGCCGCACGAACGGCAGGTGAGGAAATTCGACCATCCGCGGCGGTTGAGCAGCACGATCGCCTTGCCCCGCCGGCGACGGACCTCGGCGAGCGCATCATGGGTTCGTGGATGCAGCGCGTGCGAGGCTTCGCGCATGTCCACGATCTCCACCGGGGGAAGCGGACGGTGGTCGACCCGGTGGGCCAGGCGAAGCCGGCGCAGGCGGCGGTAGCTCTCGGGCCGCGGGGTGGCGCTCCCGGCCAGCAGGACGGCTCCGGCCACGTCGGCACGGCGCTCGGCGACGCGGCGCGCGTCGTAGCGGGGGTCCCCCTCGTGCTTGTAGGAGGGGTCGTGCTCCTCGTCGACCACGACCAGCCCGAGGTCGGCGACCGGCGCGAACACGGCCGAGCGCGGTCCGACGCAGACCCGCGCCTCGCCGCGGCGCAGCCGCAGCCACTCGTCGTAGCGCTCCCCCGCACCGAGTTGGGAGTGCAGGACGGCCACGGTGGCGCCGAACCTCGCCTGCAGGCGGCCGACCATCTGCGGCGTGAGGGCGATCTCGGGGACCAGCACGATGACCCCACGGCCGCGCTTGAGGGCCTCGGCGCCCGCACGCAGGTAAACCTCGGTCTTGCCCGAGCCGGTGACGCCGTGCAGCAGCAGGGCTTCGGGGCGCCGTGCGGCGATCGCCTCCACCACGGGCGCCAGCGCGGCCCGCTGCTCCTGGGTGAGCGCGGGAACGGGCGCCGCGGCTCCGATGCTCGTGTTCTGGGGGCGCCGGGGCCGCACGCGGCGCTCGAGCGTGATCAGTCCGCGCTCTGCGAGGCGGCGCAGCGTGGCGTGGTCCGCCGGGGCCTGGGCGGCGGCCAGCGGCGCTCCGCAGGAGTCCAGCGCGGTCAGCGCCGCGCGCTGGCGCACACCGAGGCGAGTGTCGTCGTGCACGGCACGAGCTCCGGCAACCGTGAGCTCGGCGATCAGGCCCGTCCGCGCACGGACGCGCGCGCGAGGGCCCGATCCCGCGCCGGGCGGCAGCACGAGTCCGAGCGCCCGCGCGGGGGTGGAGCAGTACTCGTCGGCCACCCAGTGGGCGAGTGATACGAGTTCGGCCGGCACACCCTGCTCGAGCGCTTCCAGCGGGGCGGCCAGGCGCTCGGGGGCGATGCTCGACTCGCTGGCCAGCTCCACCACCACGCCGAGGACCCGGCGGTGACCGAAGGGCACCACGAGGAGGCTGCCGACCTCGACCCGGCTCAGGGCGGCCGGCAACCGGTAGTCGAACGGCCCGCGCAGCGAGCGCGCTGTGGTGAGGGGCTCGACCTTCGCGATCGCGGGCACCGGCCGCACCATAGGTGCGACGACGGACGCGCCGCGAGACCGGCGTCAGCTCACCGCGCCCTCGCGCTGCTCGAGGCCGGCGGCGCTGCGCAGTGCGCCGGCCTTGTCGGTCTTCTCCCAGGTGAAGTCGTGGTCCTCGCGGCCGAAGTGACCGTAGGCCGCGGTCTTCTGGAAGATCGGACGATGGAGGTTCAAGTACTCGCGGAAGGCTCCAGGACGCAGGTCGAAGTGCTCGTCGACGAGCGCTGAGATCTTGCTCACGGCGATCCGCTCTGTCCCGAAGGTTTCGATCATCACCGACACGGGATGAGCCACCCCGATCGCGTAGGCGACCTGGACCTCGCAGCGGTCGGCCAGACCGGCCGCCACCACGTTCTTGGCCACGTAGCGGGCCGCGTAGGCGGCCGAGCGATCGACCTTGGAGGGGTCCTTGCCCGAGAAGGCGCCGCCACCGTGACGGGCCATTCCCCCGTAGGTGTCGACGATGATCTTGCGGCCGGTGAGCCCGCAGTCGCCCATCGGGCCGCCGATCACGAAGCGCCCGGTCGGATTGACCAGGAAGTTCTTCTGCAGCTTGCGCTCGTCGTAGAGCTCGGAAGGCAGGATCGGGTGCAGCACGTGCTCCCACAGGTCCGGCTTGATCAGCGTCTGCGAGTCCACTCCGTCGCGGTGCTGGGTGGAGATGAGGACCTTCTCGATCTCGATCGGGCGGCCGTTCTCATAGCGCACGGTGACCTGGGTCTTGCCGTCGGGCCGCAGGTAGTTGAGCACCTCGGCCTTGCGAACCTCGGCGAGGCGGTGGGCGAGCTTGTGGGCAAGCGAGATCGGCATCGGCATCAGCTCGTCGGTCTCGCGCGCGGCGTAGCCGAACATCATGCCCTGGTCGCCGGCTCCGGCGATGTCCAGCGCGTCGTCGTCGCCGGGGTCCGTTCGCGCCTCGTAGGCCTGGTCCACGCCCTGGGCGATGTCGGGCGACTGCTTGTCGATCGCGTTGATGACCGCGCAGGTGTTGCAGTCAAAGCCATACAGGGCGTTGTCGTAGCCGATCCGCCGAATGGTCTCCCGGGCGATGTCGGGGATGTCGACGTAGGTCTCGGTGGTGATCTCTCCGGAGATCACAACGAGGCCGGTGTTGACCAGGGTCTCGCAGGCCACGCGCCCGGAGGGGTCGTCGCGCATCACCGCATCGAGCACCCCGTCGGAGATCTGGTCGGCGATCTTGTCCGGATGGCCCTCGGTGACGGACTCAGAGGTGAACAGGTACTCGTTGTCGGAAAGCTGGGTCATTTGATTGAGAGGAAGAGCTCCGTGGTCGATTCGGTTCCTCCGCCGGACGTCGATGCGCCGAGCGCACGTACACGCTTGAGGTCGTCGCGCACCGCGAGGTAGCCGCGGCTGGCGTTGAGCCCCGTGCGCTCGCCGAGTCCGAGGAGCTGGCTGAAGTCGAGAAAGACTAGCGAGGTGACCTGCCGCGGGTGGTCTCCCAGCGTCGCCTGGTAGGCGTCGGTGTCGGTGAGCGGACCGCTCGCCCGCTTGACCTGGCGAATGCCCTCGAGGCTGGTCGAGATCACGAGCTTGCCGTCGAACACGGCGTAGTTGATCTCGACGCCCGGTGAGAGAGCCAGAGAGAACGTCTTTGTTCCCGATACGTTTCGCTCGGCGAACGTCGGCGCAGCCCCGGAGCCGGTCTCGGGCGCCGTGAACAGCTGGGTGAGCGGGGCCTGAAGGCGCGCGAGCGCCACCCGGGTGTCCGCTTCGCGATCGGTATGGGCGATCACCGTGACGTAGGGAACGGGGAGCGACGGGGCGATCCACAGGGCCACCTCGTCGTGAAACAGCGGCAGCACGTCGCGAGCCACGTTCACACCCGCGCGGCGCGCGATGTCGCGCCCTCGTGTCTGAAGGAGGCTCTGGAGGCGCGCGCCGGTGGGTCCGCTGGCGGCGGCGAGCCCGAGCAGCCTTCCGGCGGCCCGATCGAGCCCGGTCAGGCCCAGGTAGGCCATCGCCGTCTTGGGCACAGCGCCCGCCAGGCCGGGGTGGAAGGGGGCGAAGACGGCCCGGTTTCCCCCGGGCGCGGCGCCGCTCCCGATCGAGTGGAGCCGGATGCGGGCTCCACCGTCGGCCGGGGTCACCGCCATGCCCACGCCGGCCAGGCCCGGCTGGTCGAGGAGAACGCTGGCGATCCCCAGCGGACCGCCCCTCGATCTCAGCGCCCGGCGGACCCCGGCGGGCGAGGCGTACGCGTCGGCTACGCGGCCCGCCGGCATGCCGCGCATGGCGCGGCGAAACGTCGGGTTCGCGTTCAGGGCCGGTGCTCGGCCCGCGTAGCGATCGATCGCGGCGCGGATCCCCGGCTGCTGGCCCAACACGAGGTAGCGTCCGACGAAGGCGCTCGCCCCGCTGCCGTACCGGTTGATGACCGTGCCCTGGTAGCTCGTCAGCATCCGGGCGCCCCCCCGGCGCAGGAAGCTCTCGGCGCGGCGGCGGTCGGAGACCGCGACGATGACCACGGACCCGGCGGGCTTGCCCCCGGCGTCGAGGACCGCCAGGCCGAGCTCAGGGCCGATCCACGATGCGATGCCGTTGAGGGAGCTCAGCGGCTGGCCCCCCGTGGGCAGTCGCGCCGAGAGCGCGCCGGCCAGGCGGCTGAACCGCGGGAACCGACGCGCGAGGTCGAAGGTTCGCTGCACGGCGTCGCGTTCCCCGTCGGTGGAGACGTGCAGGTAGAGCAGGGCGTCGGTGGGGACCAGGCGCGCGGCGCCCGTGGCCGGCTGACGCTGGCCGCCACCGGAGCCCAGGGCGAGGACGAGGAGGGCGATCACGGCCGCCACCGCCAGGCCGACCGCGACCAGCGCGCGGCGGCGCTGAACGGCGCCCGCCCGGGCCGGCTGGGCCTCGCCTGTGCGAGGAGGGCTCTGGGTCATGGCTGGGTCGGGGCTTGCACGCGGGCTCCTCCGGCGTCGAGGAGTCAATCACGCCCTTGCGGCCCGCGCGCCTGCAGGGCGATCCCGGCGCGGCTCGGACCGGCGGCCTCCGCGCTCCACGAAGTCGATGATCAGCGGCACGCCCTGCAGGCGGTAGCGCTCGCGCATGCGGTTCTCGAGGAAGTACGCATAGTCGCGCGTGACCCGGACCCGGGAGTTGACCTGCACGGAGAAGCGAGGCGGGTGCGTGGTCGTCTGGGTCATGTACAGCAACTTGAGCCGATGGCCCTGGCGGGCCGGCGGCTGACGAGCCTGCACCAGCTCGGCGAGGAAGCGGTTGAGCTGGGGGGTGGGGATGCGGGCCTGCATCCGGTCGCCGAGGGCCACCGCCTCGGTGAGGACGCGTCCCACGTGGCGGCCCGATATCGCGCTGGCGGTGAGCACCCGCGGGCGCATCCGCAGCTTCTTCGCGACCCGCGCGCGTTCGCCGTCGAGGTCCACTCCCTCGCCGCCCGCGAGGTCCCACTTGTTGAGCACCAGCGCGGTCGCACAGCCGCTGGTCATGGCCAGATCGGCGATCCGCAGGTCCTGCGCGGTCACGCCGGCCTGCGCATCACAGACCACCAGCGCGACGTCCGCACGCTCGGCGGCACGCCGCGAGCGCAGCGCGGTGTAGTACTCGACGTCCTCGGACACCTTGGCCTGGCGACGCAGGCCGGCGGTGTCGACGATGATCAACGGCCGCCCGCCGACCTCGAGCTGCATGTCGATGGCGTCGCGCGTGGTTCCCGCCCGTTCCGAGACGATCACCCTCTCCTCGCCCAGGAAGCGGTTCACAAGCGAGGACTTCCCGACGTTCGGACGCCCGATGACGGCCAGGCGCAGCGCCTCCTCGTCGGCCGCTGGGCTTGCGCCGGCGTCCTGCGGCAGCGCCGCCACGAGGCGATCGAGCAGGTCGCCGGTCCCGAGGCCGTGCGCCGCCGAGACCGCCACCGGCTCGCCCAATCCCAGACGGTAGAGCTCGGCCCCGAGGGGGGCCTGCCCCGGCGCGTCGCACTTGTTCGCGGCCACCACGACCGGGATGCCGCCGCGGCGGAGCAGGTCCGCCAGCTCTTCGTCGCCCGGGCGCAGCCCCGCCGGCGCATCGACGACGAGCAGCGCCACAT
>JALYZC010000136.1 GCA_030945905.1 Actinomycetota bacterium | reverse complement strand
TGGCGGTTCACCGCCTGGATGACCGCGGCGCAGAACAGCAGGAACTGCACGTTCTCCGCCGGCGTGTCGCCGGGCTCGAGCAGGTTGTGGCCGGTGTCGGTGCCCATCGACCAGTTGTTGTGCTTGCCCGAGCCGTTGACCCCGGCGAAGGGCTTCTCGTGCAGCAGGCAGACCAGGCCATAACGCCGTGCCACCCGCTCGAGCGTCTGCATGCACAGCTGCTGGTGATCGCAGCCCACGTTGGAGTTCTCGAACACCGGCGCGACCTCGTACTGGTTGGGCGCCACCTCGTTGTGACGGGTCTTGATCGGCACTCCGAGCTTGGCCAGTTCGCGCTCGACGTCGAGCATGCAGGCGAGGATCCGCTCGGGGATCGAGCCGAAGTAGTGGTCGTCGAGCTCGTGGCCCTTGGGCGGCTGGGCCCCGTAGAGCGTGCGACCGGTGTTGATCAGGTCCGGACGCTCGAAGTAGTACTGCTCGTCGATCAGGAAGTACTCCTGCTCGGGTCCGACCGTCGTGAACACGCGGGCGGCGGTGTGGTCGCCGAACAGCCGCAGCGTTCGCACGGCGGCGCGGGACAGGGCGTCCATGGAGCGCAGGAGCGGGATCTTGTTGTCCAGCGCCTCCCCGGTCCACGAGGCGAATGCCGTCGGGATGCACAGGACCGCACCGTTGGGGTTCTCGAGGATGAAAGCCGGACTGGTGGGGTCCCAGGCGGTGTAGCCGCGCGCCTCGAAGGTGGCGCGGATGCCGCCGGTGGGAAAGCTCGAGGCGTCGGGCTCGCCCTGGATGAGCTCCTTGCCGGAGAAGTCGGCCAGCGCGGTGCCCTCACCCGTGGGCGCGTAGAAGGAGTCGTGCTTCTCGGCGGTCGAGCCCGTCAAGGGCTGAAACCAGTGCGTGAAGTGGGTCGCGCCCTGCTCCAGCGCCCAGTCCTTCATGGCCGCGGCGACCTGGTCGGCCAGCGAGGTGTCGAGTGCTTCGCCGCGCGCCAGGGTGGTCTGGAGCGTCTGGTAGACGGATTTCGGGAGGCGCTGACGCTGCACGGTGGGGCTGAACACGTTGGCCCCGAAGATCTGATTGGCGGAGACGGTGAGGTCGGGCGAGCCGAGCGACTCCCCGTTGGGAGTCCACTGAGCCGCGAGCACGTTCTGCTGGCGCAATCTGGGCATGAAGGCGGGTCTCTTCCTCTCGAAGGCTTCGGGCGAGCGCAAGAGATTATGGCCCTGATGGCCGGAGGTCGTTGTCCAGGTGTCCAAAGCCGGGGCGGGTTCTTTCGCCACTCGACCGATTGGCGAACCACCTGCCGCGAAGTTTCGACATCGGTCTAAAGACGCGGTCCTCCCGCTGGCCCACACTCGCCTCGTGCATCCGATACGAGGAGGACGTATGAGACGTTCCGTCGTGGCGAGAGCCGCGCCGCATTCGCGCAAGCTCGTGCTTGTCGCCCTGCTGGGCCTGGTGGCATTCATGTTGGCGCCGACGTCGGCATTCGCCGACGCCACTGATTTGAAGCGGTCGATCGCAGGCAAGCTCGACCCGACGGTCGGGACGAACACGATCTGGGTGATCGTGGCGGGCGCGCTGGTCATGTTCATGCAGGCCGGGTTCGCCTTCCTGGAGATCGGCTTCTCCCGCGCCAAGAACTCGGGCACGGTCATCGCGAAGATCCTCACGAACTTCTCGATCGCCGCGATCGCCTGGTGGGCGGTCGGGTTCATGTTCGCCTTCAGCGGCCCCGCGAGCAGCTTCATCGGCCACGATGGCGGCGCCTTCTTCTCCCACCTGGGCCCGTACTCGCAGACCGTTGACGGTGTGGCCATGTTCCACACGACCTTCCCGGTCATGGCGCTGTCCAACGCGACGATCGAGGCGAAGTGGTTCTTCCAGTTCGTCTTCTGCGCCGTTTCGCTGGCCATCGTGTGGGGCACGACGCTCGAGCGGATCAAGTTCGGCGTCTACATGATCTACTCGGCGGTGTTCGCGGCGGTCATCTACCCGATCGGCGCGCACTGGGTGTTCGGCGGCGGCTTCCTCCAGCAGGGTCATTGGCTGGGGACGAAGATCGCCGGCATGCAGGACTTCGCCGGTTCGACGGCCGTGCATCTGATCGGAGCGTCGGGGGCCTTGGCCGCCCTGCTCCTCCTCGGGGCGCGCAAGGGCAAGTACGGGGCGGACGGCAAGCCGCGGGCAATCCCTGGGCACAACATGCCGCTGTTCGGGCTCGGCGTGCTGATCCTGTGGCTCGGGTGGTTCGGCTTCAACCCGGGATCGACGCTCAACGCGGTCGACGGCCGGTTCGCGGAGATCCTGCTGATCACCAACCTGGCCGCCGCCGCGGGCGTGCTCGGCGCGCTCGCCACCGCCTGGCTCAGGCAGCGGACGATCGACATCGGCATGGCCGGCAACGGCGCGATCGCTGCGCTGGTGGCCATCACCGCCCCCTCGGGCTATGTCGAGATCTGGGCGGCGCCGATCATCGGCGTGGTGGCCGGAGTGATCGTGGTGCTCGGCGTGCTGTTCGTCGACAAGTACATCGACGACCCGGTGGGAGCGCTGTCGGCACACGGCATGGCCGGCATTTGGGGCACGCTCTCATGCGGCCTCTTCACCGCGCCCCGGCTGGCCCAGTACAACGCGTTCGGGGATCCCGACGGCGGGTTCTTCTACTCGTTTCACCTCACGCAGCTCGCCGCGCAGGCCATCGGGTTCATGATCACCTTCCTGTTCGTGTTCTCGCTGAGCTTCGCGACCTTCTTCGTGATCAAGAAGACTTACGGCCTCCGCGTGAGCGAAGAAGAAGAGGACGCGGGTCTGGACATCTCCGAGCACGGCATGTACGGCTATCCGGAGCAGTTCATTCCGGCTCCCGAGCTCATCGGCGTCTCACCGCGCGCCGCCTCGGGGGTGGCCTCGTCGGGGGCGGTCGCCAGTCCTAATCCCAAGGAGGTGCCGGCATGAAGATGGTGATCGCATATATCCGACACGAGGCGTTCGAGCCGATCCGCACGGAGCTGCTCGAGCTCGGATTCCCGTCGCTGTCGATCTCCGAGGTCAAGGGATCGGGGCGCCAGAAGGGGATCACCGAGCAGTACCGCGGCTCGTCGCTGACCAACTACCTGCGGCCGAAGGTCAAGATCGAGTGCGTGGTGGCGCAGCGGGACGTGCCGACGATCGTCGACACCGTCCTCAAGCACGCTCGCACCGGGTCGATCGGCGACGGCAAGGTGTTCGTCATGCCGGTGGAGGAGGCCCACCGGATTCGCACCGGCGAGTCGGGCGAAGAGACCCTCCAGGCCCATCCGGACCCGGCGGCGACGACGGTTTGACATGAGCGCTCGAGCGCGGCCCGAAGGGGAGGGCTCGAGCGTCGTCACGCGACCCGGGGGCGGGGAGGCGGAGTCCGCCCCGCCCCCGGCGTCGCTGATGCGCCGCCTGCGAGACGTCCATCTCGACATGGTCGATGCGGTGCTCGCCGGCGACGGCCTGGAACGCGTGGCCGAGCTCGCCGCCGCGGCGGCGCGAGGGCCGGTGGCGGTGGTGGTCCCGCGGCTCGGCGTCTCGGTCCTGGCGCCGAGCGGATCGGCGCTGGCCGCGGAGCTTCCATCCGTCGAGCGTTATCTGCGCTCCCGCCTGCAGGACCGTCCGGTCGAGGTCCCGGAGGCGGTTGTTGCGGAGGCCCCGATCTCGGCGGGCGACGAGCTGCTGGGCGCGGTGGTGCTGCTGAGCACAGCCGAGCCGGCCCACGTCGACGCCCACGCCACCGAGTTCCTGCACCTGGCCGCCGTGGCGTCGCTGACCGAGGTCGCCGTGGCGGAGGCCAAGGAGGAGGTGGAGCAGAACCTGCGAGGCTCGCTGCTGGAGGACCTGCGGACGCGGACGGACCTCGATGCCGCGGAGATCGCGCGTCGCGCGGTCCGGCTCGGCTGCGATCTCTCTCACGGGGTCGTCGTGCTCTGCGCCGAGCTGACCTCAGAGCGCCCACGCCACGTCGTGGCCACGATCTGCGGTGAGCACCCCGGCGCCCTCGCCCAGCACATGGACGGGCGCGTCTACGCGCTGCTGCCGGCGGCCCGTCACAGCGAGCGTCCGGCCGAGGCCGTCCTCGAGTCGGCACGCAAGCTGGCGGATCGGCTCCAGCGCCACGGCACCGTGGGCATGTCGTCGTTCTACCTCGATGCCTCCGAGCTCTCGCGCGCGATCCAGGAAGCCGAGCTGGTGCTCGAGGTCATCCGCCGCTCCGGAGTCGCCGTCGACGAGGACATGGGCTCAGGCACCTACCGGCTGCTGTTCCGGGTGCTGGCCTCGCACCCCGAAGAGGTGAGCTCCTTCTATGAGGACACGGTGGCCCCGCTGGTCGCCTACGACGACCAGTACGCGACCGACCTGGTGGGAACCCTCGAGTCCTATCTTGCGCAGAACTGCAACATGAACGCCACCGCCGCGGCGATCTACACCCACCGCCACACCGTCGCATACCGGCTCGAGCGGGTGCGCGAGCTCACGGGGCTCAACCCGATGGAGTCCGAGGATCGAGAGCGCCTCGGGCTCGGCCTCAAGGCCTACCGGATCATCGCGCCCCGGCTGCCCCGCTGAGCCCGCCGCAGACCCCCGGAGCCCCGCGTCTACGTTCGCGCGGTCGCCTGCGCCCAGCCCGGCTTGGCCGTGAGCAGGGCGGCAAGGGTCTGGCGCTGACGCTCGGTCATGGAGCCGACGGTCTTGTTCTCGGACATCGGCAGCGACCCGAGGAACTTGCGGCACTTGGTGCGGCCCCATCGCCGCTGGCTCATGAGGACGGTCGCCACCGACATCGTCTCAGCCTCCCACGGGCAGTCGATGATGACTTCGACCGCGCTGCGTTCGCCGCTGTTGATCCGGCGCTTGAGATCGGCTCGGGCCAAGCGGACCCGGTTGGCCTGGGCAAGCGCCTGCATGTGCTGAGGATCGGGGGCGGCCGTCGCAGTCGACTTCATGGGCTCCTCCATGCTCGCCGCCGGGCGGCAAGCGTCAGGGATTTGTCGGGTTCGCACCCGGCAGTCGCGGTATTTCCGTGTGAGGGGCGCCCGGACGCACGCGTGTAAGAGCCCGGCGCGCCGTACGCTCCGTCGCTCTCCCGCGCTGCCTTGAGACCCCCCTCACCCGGCGCGACGCCGAGCGGTGCTACCGCCCGACCGTACGTCAGCGCGCGGCCGCAGGTCAACGAGGTAGACGCCGTCTCATGCGCTCAGAGCGGCCTTTTTCTGTGCCTCGGATTCTTGTCGGTTCTTGCACAAACTCACAGCCCCGGTTCCTAGGCCGGCGTCAGGCGGGCAGCGGGCCGTGCTCGGCTTCGAACGCGCGCTTGACTTCGCCGAAGATCTCGAGCGCGCGATCGAGGACCGACTGCTCGTGCGTGGCCATCACGCTCGTGCGCAGCAGGGCGCCGCCGGGTGGGACGGCGGGGTGCAGCGCCACGTTGACGTAGACACCGGCGTCGTAAAGCGCTCGCCACAGGACGGCCGCCTTCCAGTCGTCGGCGACCAGCACCGGCACGATGGGGGTGATGACCGTCGTCCCGTCGACCATGCGCGTCGGCTCGACGACGTGGAAGCCGAGCTGCTGCAGGCCTCGATGCAGGTAGCGGGCGCGATCGAGCACGCGGGCGAACAGCTCGGGCCCCTCGGGCGAACGGCAGATTCGCGCGGCCGCCAGCGCCGCGCCCACCGCGGCCGGCACCGCCGAGGCGGTGAACAGGAACGGTCGCGACGCGATCCGCAGATACTCGACCACGTCCGCGGGGCCCGCGATGAACCCGCCGCATGAGGCCAGCGACTTGGAAAAGGTGCCCATCCGGAGGTCGACGGCGTCTTCGACGCCGAGGAGCTCGGCCGTGCCCGCGCCGCGGGCGCCCAGGACGCCGACGGCGTGGGCCTCGTCGACCATCAGGCGTGCGCCGTGGCGGCGGCAGAGCTCGGCGATCTGGGGCAGCGGGGCCACGTCGCCCTCCATGGAGAAGACGCCGTCCACGACCACCAGGACCCCGCCGCCGTCGCCCTCGGCCCGCTCGAGGGCGCGCTGGAGCTTGTCCATGCGGTTGTGGCGGAAGGGGCGCAGCTTGGCCCGCGAGAGGATGCAGCCGTCGAGGATCGACGCGTGGTCGCCCGAATCGGCGATCACGGTGTCGCCGGGGGCCAGCAATGTGCCCAGGGCGCCGAGGTTGGCCTGGTGCCCGGTGGTGAAGACGATCGCATCCTCCGTGGCCATCCAGGCGGCGAGCTCACGCTCGAGCTCGAGGTGCAGCTCGATGGTGCCGTTCATGAAGCGCGATCCGGTGAGGCCCGTCCCATAGCGTTCGAGCGCCTCGCGCGCCGCCGCCTTGACCCGCTCGTCGCCCGTGAGCCCAAGGTAATTGTTGGATCCGAGCATGATGCGGCGGGCGCCCTCCATGTCCACCACGGGGCCCGCGGGCCCGCTGAGCGCACGCCAGTAGGGCACGACATCCGCCGCGCGCGCCGCGCGCAGGATCTCCACCCGCTCGTGGTCGCGGGCCTTGGCGAAGACGTCGACGGTGGTGGCCATATAGGGTGCCGCTGCGATGCCTGTGGAAGTCCGGCCGGTGGCCGGCAAGCGCGAGCTGGACGCCTTCATCAAGCTTCCATGGCGCCTCTATCGTAACGAGCCCAACTGGGTTCCTCCGTTGCTGATGGACGTGCGCAAGCGCCTGGACCGCGAGCGCAACCCGTTCTTCGGCCATGCGGTCGCCGAGTACTTCCTGGCCTACCGGGACGGGCGCCCGGTAGGGCGGGTCACTGCCCAGATCGACCGCAACCTCAACGAGTTCCAGGGCAACGACTGGGGCCTGTTCGGCTTCTTCGAATGTGAGGACGACACGGAGGCCGCCATCGCCCTCATGCGAGCCGCGGAGGTCTGGCTGCGGGAGCGGGGGTGCGGTCGCATGGTCGGCCCGATGGACTTCACCACCAATGACGAGTGCGGCGTGCTCATCGAGGGCCACGAGCGCACGCCGATCATCCTCACTCCCTGGAGCCACCGCTACTACCCGGCGATGCTCGAGGGCGCCGGTCTGCGCAAGGCGATGGACACGTTGATGTGGGAGCTGCGCATCGAGGGCCGCGACGATGTGCACCCGGCCATCTGGGAGATGGCCGACAAGGTGTCAAGCGAGCACGGGATCACCGTCCGGCCGATGCGCAAGCGCGATCTCGAGGCGGAGATCTCGCGCTTCCTGGAGGTCTACAACGCCGCCTGGGAGCGCAATTGGGGGTTCGTACCGCTCACCGAGGAGGAGGCGCGCCACTCCGCCAAGGACTTGAAGCCGGTGCTCGACGAGAACTGGGCGATGATCGCCGAGAAGGACGGCGAGACGGTCGGGGCGGCGCTGACCCTGCCCGACTACAACCAGGTGCTGGCCCACCTCGACGGTCGCCTGCTGCCCTTCGGCTGGCTCAAGGCGCTCTACTGGCGGCGCAAGGTCGACCGGGTGCGAGTGTTCGCGCTGGGCGTCAAGCCAGAGTACCAGCACACCGGGGTCGCGGCGCGCATGTACCAGATGCACTTCGACGCTGCCGAGCGCACGCCCCAGAAGCACGGCGAGACGGGATGGATCCTCGAAACCAACGACACGATGAACCGGGCGATGGAGGGAATGGGCGGCAAGGTCGTGTGCCGCTACCGCTTCTACGAGCGGGAATTTGACGCTGGGTCCTAGGCTAGACTGAGGTCGGTGAACGAGGACTACGAGCCGGTGGAGCACGGTCCGGCGACCGACGCGGACGCTCTGCCGGTGCTGGCCGAGGTCCGGGTCATCGAGCCCGAGCCTGACCCGCCCCTCCCCGCCGTGCAGGCCGCGGCGGTGGCCGGAGCCAGCTTCGTCGTGGGGGCGGCGACGATTGCCGCCCTGCGTCGCCACCGAAGTCGCCCGCCGGCGCCGCGCCGCCGGCGACGCGCCGCCAAGCGCAATCCCACCCAAGTGGTCGGCGACGTGGTCTCCAGCCGCTCCTTTCTGGTCGACGTTCACCTGCTCGACCGCGGCTAGCCTGGCCGCTCCCACGTGATCGAGGTCTGCGTCGAGGTTCAGCCCCCGTGGCCCTTCCGGCTGGGCCGCCGCGGGACGCTCGATGGGCTGCTGCGCCCGTGCGACGACGGTGTGGCGAGGCTCATGCATGTCGAAGGCGAGCCGGCCGTCGTCAGGGTGCGCCAGCTGCGGCGCGATCGCGTGCGCTTCGCCGCGCGCGCACCATCGCGAGCTGCCGCGCACGAAGCGCTGATGCGGATGCGCTTCGCGCTGGGCGTCGATGATGACCTGCGGCCGTTCTACGAGCGCTTCCGATTCGACCCGCTGCTGGGTCGGGTGATCCGCGCCCGGCCGTACCTGCGGGTGTTCCGGCGCCCGGACCGCTTCGAGGCGCTGGCCTTTGCCATCTGCGAGCAGCTGATCGAGTTCGAGCGCGCGGCGTCCATCCAGCGGCGGCTTGTGGCGCGCTGGGGCCGGCGCTGTCCGGAGACCGGGCTGCGCGACGCTCCGGACGCCGCTTCCCTGGCCGGTGTCGCCCCCGCCGAGCTGCAGTCGCTCGACCTCTCCGGCGGCCGCGCACGCGCGCTGCGCCGCGCAGCGCGCGAAGTGGCGGCCGGCCGCGTGGACCTCGCCGATCCCGACCAGGAGCGCGGGTGGTCGCGGCTGCGGGCGATCCCGGGCATCGGGGCCTGGACGGTGGAGATGCTCGCGCTCCACGGTCAAGGCCGCTTCGACCAGGTCCCGGCCGGTGACCTTGCCTTCTCAAAGCTCGTGGGCCGGCTGCGCACCGGCAACCCCCGTGCGCGCGCAAGCGAGGAGGACGTCCGTGCGTTCTTCGCGCCCTATGCACCGTGGGCCGGCCTGGCCGGTGCGCACCTCCTCGCCGCCGGGTTCAGATCCCCTGGCCGGGCAGGAATTCGTTGGTCAGCGCATCCCCCGCATTCGGCGGCCGCGTGATCAGATGGTTGCGCAACATCCAGTCGCCGTAGGCCGTCCATGCCCGCTGGTCCTGATAACCGAAGGGCCGGCTCGCCTCGGCGGGGAAGAACGGCGTCGCCTTGACACTGGCCAGCTGGAGCTTCGGGTCCAGGCTCCGGCTGGCGCCGACCAGGGCGTTGACCGCGGCTTGAGGGTTGCGCCGCGCAGACTCGTAGCCGGCCGCCAACGCGCGCATGAAGCGGCGGATCCGCTCGCCGTGGCGCCGCGCCTGCGCCTTGGTCGTAACGATGACGAGCTCGTTGTAGGTCGGCACTCCGGCGCGGTCGACGGGGATCACCGTGGGGTTGCGCTTCTGCTGGGCGAGCTGGATGCCCTCGTAGTTCCAGAAGCCGCCAAGCGTCGCGTCGACCTTGCCCGAGAGCATGGCGGGCACCAGGTCGAAGCCGACGCTGGTCTCGCGCACGCTGCCGGGATCCACGCTCCCACGCTGGAGGATCGTCTTGAGGTAGGCCGACTGGTAGGGAATCCCGGCCGTGCCCACGTGCTTGCCCTTCAGCGCCGCGATCGAGCCGATGTTCTTGGAACCGATGGCGATCACCGAGGTCAGCGGCTTTTGCACGATGGCTCCGACGGAGATCAGCGGGAGTCCGCGGTCGCGGGCCAGCAGCAGCTCGGGCTCGTAGGAGATGGCCAGGGGCACGCGCCCGGAGGCCACCAACTTGAGGGGCTCGGAGGGATCCGACGGCGTGCGTGGGCGCACGTCGAGTCCCTGCCGGTGAAACTCGCCTCCGGCGATCGCGGCGTAGATGCCGGCGTGGTCGGCGTTGGGGAAGAAGTCCAGCACGAGATCGAGTGACTCGACCTTCGGCGCGGCGGTGCTGTCGTGCTTGGCGCCGCAACCGGCGAACAGGGTGAGGGCGATCAGCGACAGGCAGGCAACCGGGATCTTCTTCATGGACGTGCTCCTTGGGATCGGTGGGCCCACGGCACCAGTCGGCGCTCGGCCAGGGTGAGGGCGCCGAACAAGGCGATGGCGAATACGGCCAGGAGGACCACGGCGGCCCATCCGCGGGCGGTGTCGAATTGGGCGGAAGCCTGCCTGATGAGGTGCCCGAGGCCCTCGCTTGAACCGGCGTCCTCGGCCAGTACAGCGCCGATCGCCGCGAACGCGATGGCGATCTTGGCACCGCTGAGCAGCTCGGGCAGGGCGGCGGGCGCCTCGACGCGCCAGAAGATCTGGCTGCGCGAGGCGTCGAGGGTGCGCATGAGCTTGCGCAGGTCCGGATCGACGCCGGCCAGGCCGTCGAGCGTGGTCACGACGATGGGAAAGAAGCAGACCAGGCCGACGATGGCCAGCTTGGGGGCGAGGTCGAAGCCCAGCCAGGCGACGAGCAGGGGCGCGATCACCACGATGGGCACGGCCTGCGAGGCCACGAGCAGAGGATAGGTGGCGCGCCGCAGGGTGCGTGAGAGGTGGATGGCCACCGCGAAGCCCAGCGCGCCGGCCGCCGCGACCACGATGCCCAGGACGATCTCCTGCGCGGTGACCGCGAAATTGTCCCACAGCAGCCCGCGGTCGACCCACAGCGACTGGGCGACGTCGCTGGGTGCGGGCAGGATGAACTCGTCGATCCCCCCGACGTTGACGTAGAGCTCCCACCCTCCCAGCAGAGCCAAGACCAACGCGAGCACGCGCATCACGCGGCCCTCAGCGCGCGCATGGCCCGTTCGCGCAGGCTCGTGACGGCCGTGTCGGTCCGAGACCGCGGCCGCGGCAGGTCGACTGCAAGCTGCTCGACGACCCGCCCTGGCCGGGGGGAGAGCACGACCACCCGGTCGGCGAGCACGACGGCCTCCTCGACGTCGTGCGTCACGAGCAGCACGGTTCGTGGCTCGCGCACGCGCGTGCCCGCGAGCCACGTCTGCATCTCCTGGCGCGTCAGGGCGTCAAGCGAGGCGAAGGGCTCGTCGAGCGCCAGCACCGGCTTGCCGGCCAGCAGCGTGCGCAGGAAGGCGACTCGCTGGCGCATGCCGCCGGAAAGCTCGTCGGGCATCGTCGACTCGAAGCCGGCGAGCCCGAACTGGGCAAACCGGGGAAGCGCCTGCTCGCGAGCCTCGGCGCGGTCAAGCCCCTTGAGACGCAGCGCGAGGGCGGCGTTGTCGAGCGCGCTCGCCCACGGGAGCAGGAGGTCGCGCTGGGGCATGTACGCGGCCGGCTCGCAGCGCATCTG
>JALYZC010000132.1 GCA_030945905.1 Actinomycetota bacterium | reverse complement strand
CCGGGGAGCGGCGCGCGGCGATGGTGGGCGTCGCCCGCTCCGCCCAGCGCGCGGGCGCCTCGGTGCAGGGGTTTGCCTCCTCCGGCCTGCCTGGGCCCAAGGGCAACCTGGAGACCTTCGTGTGGCTGGCCGATCGCGCTCGTCCTGACGTGGAGGACCTGGACGCCGCGGCGCGGCAGGTCGAGCCGTGAACCCGCCGGCCCGGCGGGTGACCGTGCTCACGCACCGGCGCCCGAGCGAGGTTGCCCCGGCGCTGAGCGCGCTCCAGCAGCTCGCCGACGACGGCGGCGTCGAGCTGCGCTTCGACTCCGAGGAGACGCGCAAGCACGACGTGGGGACCGACGGCGCCTCCCTCCCGGACGCTCCGCTGAGCACGGAGGTCGACCTCTGCGTGGTGCTTGGGGGCGACGGCACGATCCTCCAGGCGCTGCGGGCCTACGCCGACACCGACATTCCCGTCTTCGCGGTCAACTACGGAGAGGTCGGCTTTCTGGCCACCATCGACCCCGATGACGTCGCGGCTGGGCTGGCGCGGGCGCTTGCCGGGGACTTCGAGGTCCTGCGGCTGCCCACGATCTCGCTCCAGGGCGCCAGCGGCCGATGCTTCACGGGCCTCAACGACGTGTCCTTTCACCGCAAGCCCGGTCTGCGCGTCGCGGACCTCTCGTATGCGATCGAGGGCGAGGAGGTCGGTCGGGTGCGCTGCGACGGCCTCGTGGTGGCCACCCCCGCGGGTTCCACCGGCTACAACCTGGCCAACGGGGGTCCGGTCATGGCGTGGGGCGTGGAGGGCTACGCCGTGTCGTTCATCGCCCCGCACTCGCTGACCGCCCGCGCCTTGGTGGTGGCGCCCGGCGATCGCCTCAGCGTGCAGAACCGCTCGCAGGGCGAGCCGCTGGATGCCACGGTCGACGGCCGCCCCACGTGTGAACTGGCGCCCGGTGAGATGCTGGGCGTCCGGTTTCGCGACGGCGCTTCCGCGCTGGCCCAGATCCCGGGCGCTTCCTTCTATCACCGCCTGCGCGAGAAGTTCGGGCGGCTGGCCAGCTAGCCGCAGACTCGTCGCTGCCCGCCTGCCTATTCGGACATTCGTCCGGAAGGCTCAAATCTGGCGCGCGCGCGCCGATTAGGGGTATTCCACACATTACCCCAAACAAGGGAGTAGGAATGCCTCAGGGTCGTTCGCGCAGATCGCTTTCACTCACCGCGGCGGCAGGTCTCGCCGCGGCGGCACTCGCGGCGCTGGCCGCACCGGCCGGCGCCGCCACGCCGACCTACGGCTTCGACTTCAACTCCGACGCCCAGGGATGGTCCGGTCAGAACAACAGCTGTAACCTGGGCCCCGACGTCGGCGTGCTGTGCAGCGCCTCGACGCCGTACTCGACGTCGATCGGCAACCCCGGTGGCTCGATCTCGTCACAGACCGACGTGACCGTGAACCTGTTGGGGGCGTTCCGCGCCAACAACAGCTGGCGCTCGCCGAGCTTCACGGTCTCCGGGCCCGGCAACGAGGTGACCGGGGCGACCGTTCGGCTCGACCGGCGCTTCGACGTCGGGGGACTGCTCAGCCTCGCGCCGGCCAGCAAGTACGCCCTGACCCTTCAGGACGAGACGGCTGGAGGGGTCACGGTGCTCACGTCTGAGACTCTGGGGGCCGGCGACGCGACCTTCGCAACGCACAGCGTGACCGTGCCCGCGGGGCTCGTCGTCGCCGGGCACTCCTACCGCTTGGGGATCGACACGACCACCACGAGCACGGTGGTGGGCGTGGGTGTGTTGGGTGTCTCCAACACGCGCTATGACAACGTGGCGCTCACCGCCGACACCACGCCCACCGGCGGAGCCGGGGTGTCACCCGGCGTCACCATCGCGAGCGGACCGGTTTCCAACGCGACGATCAACACCCTGTTCGCGTCGACGAACTGGACAGCCGAATCCGGGTCCGGTCCGGGCGGCTCGGTCGTCCCCCTCTCGCGCTGCACGATCATCGGAACGCCTGGGAACGACCGCATCCGCGGGACCAGCGGCAACGACGTGATCTGCGGCTTGGGCGGCAACGACGTCATCGACGGCCTGGGCGGCAAGGACCTGATCGACACCGCCAACGGCAACGACCGCGCCTTCGGGGGCGGCGGCGACGACATGATTCTCGGGCTGCGGGGAGCCGATCGGCTCACCGGCGGCTCGGGCAAGGACCGTCTCGGTGGAGGCGCCGGCAGAGACGGCCTGACCGGCAACGCGGGCAAGGACGTCCTCAACGGCGGCTCGGGCAAGGACCTCCTCAGCGGGGGTTCAGGCAACGACAGCCTGACCGGCGGCAAGGGCCGTGATGTGCTCAACGGCGGTAGCGGACGCGACAGCATCGCCGCCCGCGACCAGACCCGCGACCGCGTGAACGGCGGCGGCGGGCGCGACAGCGCGCGGGTGGACCGGCGAGGCCGGCGGTCCGACCGGGTGCGCGGCGTCGAGCGCGTGAGCTAAAGGCTCGGAGGGACGGCCCCCAACTGGGGCCGGGCGGTCCCACCGTCACCGAAAGCGAGACGGTCGCGCACCGGCGCGGCCGTCTTCGCGTTACAAGACGCCCCACGGCATCGGATCCGTCGGGCCGCGCTGCTAGACCGTTGCCCATGCTGGTTGAGCTACGCGTGGAAAACCTCCTGTTGATCGAGCGGGCGGAGCTGCGGCTGGCGCCCGGTCTCAACGTGCTCACGGGGGAGACGGGGGCGGGCAAGACGGTCCTCGCCCACGCGCTCGACCTGCTCCTCGGCGGCCGGGCTCGCGCCGGCATCGTTCGCCCCGGCGCCCGCGAGGCCTACGTCGAGGGCGCCTTCGACCTCACTCCGGGGCTGCGCCACCGGTTGGGAGAGCGTCTGTCCGACGACGCGCAGGAGCTCGTCCTCGCGCGGCGGGTCAGCTCGGAAGGACGTACCCGCGCGTACGTCAACGGCCGCTCTGCGAGTGTCGGCGAGCTGCGCGACCTGGGGTCCGAGCTGTTGTCGTTCTACGGTCAGCACGAGCATCGCAAACTGATGCTGGCGTCGGCGCAGATGGAGATCCTGGACGCCTACTGCGGCCCCGATCAGGCCCGGCGCCGGGCGGCGTTCGAGCGGGCCCACGCCCACGTCGGGGACCTCGCGGCGTCGCTGAACCGCTTGCGCGAGCTGGCCGGCGGGCGTGAGCGCGAGCTCGACCTCGTGGAGTTCGAGCTGGCGGAGATCGATTCGATCGCGCCCGAGGAGGCGGAGTCGGGCGAGCTGCACCGCGAGCGTGAGCGTCTGCGCCACGTCGACGGCCTGCGCGCAGCGGCGCTCACCGCCGCCGAGGCGCTGAGCGCCGAGACGGCCGAGGGCGGCGCGGCTGCCCCGCTCGGCGCCGCCGAACGGGCGCTGGGCGCCGTGGACGGCGTCGATCCGGCGATGGACGCGCTGTCAGAACGCGCCCGCGCGCTGGTGCTCGAGGCGGCGGAACTGGCCGCGGACCTTCGCCGCTACGGGGAGTCGGTCGAGTCGGTGCCCGGACGGCTCGACCAGGTGGAGGAGCGCCTCGAGGTGTTGCGGCGGTTGGAGCGCAAGCACGGCGGCAGCATCGCGGCCGTGCTCGCCCACGCCGAGCACTGCCGCGCGCGCCGCGATGAGCTGGCCGGGGCGGAGGTCGCGCTGGAGACCGCCGTCGCCGACCTGGTCGGCGCCACGGACGAGCTCGAACGGCTGGCCGGCGAGCTCAGCGACGCCCGCCGCGGCGCGGCTCCGGCGCTGGCCTCCGCGGTGCGCGATCGGCTCGGTGAGCTGGCCATGGAAGGTGCCGAGTTCGACGTCGCGCTGCAACCGGGGCGGCGGGGCCCGTCCGGCGACGATGTGGTGGAGTTCCGGATCGCGCCCAATCCCGGCGTGCTCCCCGGCCCGTTGCGCGAGATCGCTTCGGGAGGCGAGCTCTCGCGCGTCATGCTCGCGCTCATGGGCGCGGCCGAGGAGGCCGGCGGCGGCGCGGGCGAGCTGCTGGTCTTCGACGAGGTCGATGCCGGGGTCGGCGGCCAGACCGCGCGGGTGGTGGGCGAGCGTCTGCGGGCGCTTGCGCAGCACCGTCAGGTCTTGTGCATCACGCATCTCCCGCAGGTCGCCTCGCTGGCCGAGCGCCATTTCCGGATCGCCAAGGACGCGGCGATAATCCCGGCGCGCGCGTCGGTCTCCCAGCTGGAGCGCGGGGAGCTGGTGGGAGCGCTCGTGCGCATGCTCGGCGCCGAGGACGCGGACCCCGGCGCACAGCGCCATGCACGGGAGCTGCTGAAGGTCGCGTAGGCCCGATCTGCGCCGTAGACTGGGATCGTGGCCGTCTCCAGGACGAACTCTCGGCCGGCGCCGGCGACGGCTCATCGTGAGGTCAGCGGGATCGCTCGGCTCGGAAAGCGAACCAAGCACCTGGTCAAGCGCCTGCGTCGCGGTGATGTGGCCGTCATCGACCACCTGGACCTCGACCGCGTCTCGGCCGAGGACCTGATCGCCTGCGGCGTCGAGGCGGTGATCAACTGCTCGCCCTCATCGAGCGGGCGCTATCCCAATGCGGGGCCCCTCCTGCTCGTGCAGGCCGGCGTGCTGCTCGTCGACGCCCCGGGTGCCTCGTTGTTCGAGGCGCTCGGCGACGGGGATGCGATCACGGTCCGCGGCGGGGACGTCCTGCGCCGCGGCGACGTCCTCGTACACGGCGAGGCGCAGGATCCGGTGACCGTCCAGGCCCTCAACGACGAGCGCCGGCGCGAGATCGGCGAGGCGCTCGAGGCCTTCGCCCACAACACGGTCGAGCACATGGTGGCCGAGCGCGAACTGCTGGCCGGCAAGCTCGAGCTGCCCCAGTTCAACACCGACTTTCGCGACCGGCCCGCGCTCGTGGTCGTGCGCGGCGTCGACCACAAGCGCGACTTGAAGGCGCTGCGCTCCTACATCCGAGACGTCAAGCCGGCGCTGATCGGCGTCGACGGGGGCGCCGACGCCATCATCGAGGAGGGTTTCAAGCCGGACATGATCGTCGGCGACATGGACTCGGCGACCGAGTCAACGCTGCGCTCCGGCGCCGAGCTCGTCGTGCACGCCTACGCCGACGGGCACGCGCCCGGCCGCGAAGCGCTGGAGCCGCTCGACCTGCCCTTCAAGCTCGTCCCCGCGCCGGGCACGAGTCAGGACATCGCGATGCTGATCGCCTCCGAGAAGGGCGCCTCGCTGATCGTGTCCGTCGGCTCTCACTTCAACCTGGTCGAGTTCCTGGACAAGGCTCGCAGCGGGATGTCCTCGACCTTCCTCACCCGCCTGCGCATCGGTGAGATCCTCATCGACGCCAAGGGCGTCAGCCGGCTCTACCGCGCCCGCCCCGGCCCATCACCCCTGCTGCTGGTGCTAGGGACCGGCCTGCTGATGCTGGCCGTCGTGGTGTGGACGGCGCCCGGGCTGCACGACTTCGCCCAGCTGATCTGGTTGAAGCTGCGCCTTCTGCTCGGCGCCGGCGTCTAGCAACACCGCCCGAGCTCCCGTCGTGTTCGACTTTCGCTACCACGCCCTCTCGCTCGTCGCGGTCTTCATGGCCCTGATGCTCGGCATCCTGCTCGGCGTGGCCATCGGGGACAAGGGCCTGCTCTCCCGAGCCCAGAAGGACATCGTCAACTCGCTGCGCAACCAGGTGCGC
>JALYZC010000092.1 GCA_030945905.1 Actinomycetota bacterium | reverse complement strand
CCGGTTCGCCGGAGCGCGGTGACCGTGAGCGATCGCGGGAATCTCTACGGGTTGGAGGACGTGCTCGAGGACACGCGGGCCGATGCCAAGCTGGTGTCCGACCTCGAGGAGTACGGCGTGATCAAGGGCGAGGTGCGGGCGGGGGTGCGTTACTACGACGAGACCGAGCGCGAGATCATCCGGGCCGTGACCGAGCTGGCCCGCCATGGCGTAGGCGGGCGCAACCTCAGGGTGTTTCGCACCTCCGCCGACCGGGAGGCGGCGCTGCTCGAGCAGATTCTGGCTCCGGCGCTGCGCTCACGCGACCCCGACAAGCGCAAGGAGGCGATCGAGACCTTGGAGAACCTCGTCGCCGTGGCCACGCACCTCAAGCATCTGCTGTTGATTCGGGACCTGCGCAAGATCGCCGGCTAGCAGTGGTCCCATCCGTGGACCTGAGCAGCTATATCCGCGACATCCCCGACTTCCCTCAGCCGGGGATCGTGTTCAAGGACCTCACACCGCTGTGGCTCGACCCGACCGCGCTGGACTTCGCGGTCGGTGCGCTCGCCCGGTACGCCGGCTCCCGCGGGGCGGAGTTGATCGTCGCCGCTGAGGCGCGCGGGTTCATCCTCGGCGCGGCGCTGGCCCGCGAGCTGGGGGTGGGATTCGTGCCGGCTCGCAAGCCCGGCAAACTGCCCTCCGACACGGTGAGCGCCGAATACGCGCTGGAGTACGGGATGGACGCGCTCGAGCTGCACAGTGATGCGTTCGCCGACCGCGCACGGGTACTCGTGCACGACGATCTGCTCGCCACCGGAGGCACGAGCAAGGCGACCGTGGACCTGGTCGAGCAGCTGGGCGGGGAGGTCGTGGGTTGCGCCTATGTCGTCGAGTTGAGCTTCCTGCATGGACGGGAGGCGCTGGCCGGTCATGCCGTCCACGCGCTGGTCAGCTATGACGGCGAGTAGTGAGCGCTGAGCGAAACCGAGCGGAGATGAAGTGGTGGGGCTGGGGGAGCCCGTACGAGTCATATGCGCTGCCCGAGCGCGCCGCGTCGCTCCTGCGCAGTGAGGTCGGGCTCGGCCAGCAGCGGCGGCCGGCCGTCGGGCTGGAGCAGGTGCGCCTCCGCGAGCCCGCGCTGCCCGGCGGCCTGCGAGACAGGCTGCAGGCCGCCGCCGGCGCTGACAACGTGCGCGACGATCGCCGGGCCCGCATCCTGCACGCCGCGGGAAAGGGCTATGTGGATCTCGTGCGTCAGCGGTCGGGCCAGTGCGAGCAGGCCCCCGACGCTGTGGTCGCGCCCGAGTCCCACCGGGCCGTGCAGGCGGTGCTGGCGGCCTGCGCGGATGCCGGCGTCGCCGTCGTGCCCTTCGGCGGCGGCACGAGCGTCGTGGGTGGGGTCGAGCCCGTGCGCGGCGAATTCCCCGCTGTGATCGCGCTCGACCTCGGCCGTCTCGATGCCCTTGTGAGCATCGACGAAGGCTCGCTCGTCGCGGTCTTCGAGCCCGGACTCCGGGGCCCGGAGGCCGAGGGGCTGCTGGCACGTCGGGGGCTCACCCTCGGCCATTTCCCGCAGAGCTTTCGCTACGCAACCCTCGGCGGATTCGCCGCGACGCGCTCGGTGGGTCAGGCCTCCACCGGCTACGGGCGCTTCGACGAGCTGGTCAAGGGCTTGCGTTGCGCCGCCCCGGCCGGAGACGTCGCCCTGGCGACCGTGCCGGCGTCCGCGGCGGGCCCCTCCATGCGGGAGCTGATCGTCGGCTCGGAGGGGACGCTCGGCGTCATCACCCAGCTCGCGCTGCGGGTCCGCCCGCGCCCGCGGTTTCGGCGCTATGAAGGCTGGATGTTCGCCTCCTTCGCCGACGGCATCGAGGCGCTGCGCAGACTGGAGCAGCAGGGCGTCGCACCCGAGGCCGCGCGACTATCCGACGAGGAGGAGAGCCGCGTGTCGAGCGCGCTGGCCGGCGACGGGGTCAAGCAGCGCGCGGGACGCCTGTACCTCCGCGCCCGCGGCTTCGCAACCGGGTGCCTGTTCATCGGGGGGTGGGAGGGAGGGAAGGACACCGTCCGCCTTCGGCATGCGCACGGCGCCCGCCTGCTGCGCCGCGCCGGGGGGCTGCCGGTTGGGCGTGGCCCGGGCGCAGCCTGGGAGCGCAGCCGGTTCGCCGCCCCCCACCTGCGCGACGAGCTGCTGGAGCGCGGGGTCATGGTCGACACGCTGGAGACCGCCACGACCTGGTCCAATCTGCTCGCCCTGCACGCTGCGGTCGTCGACGCCCTGCATCGAGCGCTCGCGCGACGCGGCACCCCCCCGCTGATCATGTGCCACGTGTCGCACCTCTATCCCACGGGAGCATCGCTGTACTTCACCTTCC
>JALYZC010000067.1 GCA_030945905.1 Actinomycetota bacterium | reverse complement strand
CCCTCGTGCGATCGAGCTATCACGCCGACGAGCACGTGCCGCAGGACCGCCCGGGCGAGGGGCCGGTCGCCTTTATGGCAAGGTAGGCCTCGCCCGGCCGGGCTCGCCGGGGCCCAGGGCCCGTGTTCCCGCTCAAGGACAACATCCCGACCGAGCGCTTCCCGGTAATCACGGTCGCGTTGATCGCGATCAACGTCTTCGTCTTCCTCTTCCTCCAGCACCCGAGCGGCTTCTCCAGCGTCGACGACCAGACGGTCGTGAAGTACGGTGCGATCCCGTACGCGCTGACCCACCCCGGCAAGCACTGCGGACTTGGCGACCGCGTGACCCCGGACGGGGTATTGATCACCTCGCGCCACGGCACGGTCGCCTGCGAGGGCAAGATCGTCCAGACCGCCGAGGGGCCCACCACGGTCCGCACCATCCCCGGCTCGCAGCCGCCCGCCTGGCTGACGGTCTTCACCGCCATGTTCATGCACGGCGGCTTCCTGCACATCATCGGGAACATGCTGTTCCTGTGGATCTTCGGCAACAACGTGGAGGACGCCATGGGCCGAGCGAAGTTCGTCGCCTTCTACCTGCTCGGTGGGCTGGCGGCGGTACTGCTCCAAGTGGCCGTCGACCCGAGCTCCACGGCGCCCACGATCGGCGCGTCGGGGGCGATCGCGGGCGTGTTGGGCGGCTACATCCTGCTGTATCCGCGCGCGCGTGTGCTTACGCTGATCTTCATCATCTTCTTTGTGACCTTCGTCGAGCTGCCGGCTGCGCTCGTGCTCGGGTTCTGGTTCCTCCAGCAGATCTTCTTCGGGGCCGCCGGTCTCTCCGATCCCACGGGAGGGGGCGGCGGGGTCGCCTACTTCGCTCATATCGGGGGGTTCGCCTTCGGCCTGATCTTCATCCGGCTGTTCGCCTCCAGGTTGAAACCCACCCCCACGCGGCATCCGGTGTACTGACGCCGGTGTTTGCGCTGATCCGGTTTGGGATCAGCGGCGTCTTAAGCGATCCTCCGGGCGATGGCCTCACGACGCGTTGGCAGCGGTCCTCTCCAGGGCGGCACACGAGGACGGCGGCGGCGGCGGGTGGGCCTGCTGCGGCTCGTGGCGCTCCTGGTGATCCTGGCCGTCGGCACCACCCTGCTGCGCGCCGGCGGTGAGGATGGCACTCGGCGCGTCCGCGCCCGGGTGGCAGCCGGATCCTCCGCCGGATCCCCGGGTGACGTTCCCAAGAAGCAGGAGGATCCCTACGCGGCGGCATCTGCACCCCCCGGCCGGCGGGTGGACCCCCGGTTCGTGAAACCGCCGCGCGGAGGGCTCCTCTTCGACCTGCGCAGCGGTCGCGTGCTGTGGGACCGGCGTCCGACGCAACCGCGCTCGATCGCCAGCCTGACCAAGATGATGACCGCACTGCTGGTGGCCGAACGCGAGCCCGGAGACGCGGAGCCCCTGGTCACGCGCGAAGCCCTTCGCTATCAGGGCTCTGGCGTCGGCCTGCTCCCGCGGGGCAAGCGAGTCGGCGTCCTGCCGCTGCTCTACGGCCTCATGCTGCCCTCGGGCAACGACGCCGCGCGCGTGCTGGCTCAGGACATGGGGCACGGCTCGATCCCCGCGTTCGTGCAGGCCATGAATCTGCGCGCACGCCAGCTCGGCCTCGCCTGTACGCATTTCGCCGGGCCCGACGGCTACGACGACGCCAACCGCTCATGCCCGCGCGACCTCGCCCGCCTGGCCCGGGCGGTCATGCGAAAGCCCCTGCTTCGCAAGGTCGTGGGGACTCCCTACATCGCGCTTCGCTTTCCGATCAAGAGCCGCAAGCTCTACCTCGCGGGCCACAATCCCCTCTACCGCCTCCGGTATCGCGGCTGGATCGGAATCAAGACCGGCTACTCGCCGGCCGCCGGCGAGTGCTTCGTCGGGGCGGCGCGGCGCGGGCGCACGCAGCTCGGCGTCGTGCTGCTGGACTCTCCGAATGCAGGGACGCAGGCGGTGAAGCTCCTCGATCGGGGGTTCGCCGCGGTGCGTCGTCCGGTGTTCGCTGCAGCGCGGTGAGTCAACCGCTTGCGCGAGACGCGGATCCTGGCCGACGTCGGGTGTTCGCCACCCCTCCCCGAATTGTTCGATGGCATGTGTGATGCTGCACACGCAACGGTCTCCCCGGACGTATGGCCAGCCCGATGCGCTTTACTGATCCTATGAGTCGGTTGTCTTCCCCCGTTGGCTCCATCGAGACCAAGGAGATCACGCTCCACGGGAATCGCGTGACCTATCGGGCCGGTGGGCAAGGCCCGGTGCTCCTGCTCATCCACGGGATCACCGGGACGTCGGAGACCTGGGACCTGGTGGCTCCGGCGCTCACCCGCCACTTCCACGTGATCGCTCCGGACCTGCTCGGTCACGGACACTCGGCCAAGCCCCGGGGCGACTACTCCCTCGGCGCTTTTGCGGCCGGCATCCGCGATCTCCTCGCCGCGCTCGGACACGACCGCGCCACCGTGGTCGGCCACTCGCTCGGCGGTGGGGTGGCCATGCAGTTCGCCTACCAGTTCCCCCAGCGCATCGAGCGGCTGGTGCTGGTGGGCAGCGGCGGGCTCGGCCGCGAGGTGCATTCGCTGCTGCGCGCGGCGGCCCTCCCGGGGGCAGAGTTCATCATGCCCCTGATCTGCGCCCCGGGGATTCGCGACGCGGGAAATGCGGTGGCGGGAGTCCTCGGCCGACTGGGCCTGCACGCCGGACCCGACGTCGAGGAGATGTGGCGGGGGTACACCTCGCTGGCCGACGGCGAGACCCGTCAGGCCTTCATCCACACGCTGCGCCACATCATCGACCCGTCCGGCCAGCGAGTGAACGCCATGGACCGGCTATACCTGGCCTCCGAGGTCCCCACCCTGCTCATCTGGGGGGAACACGACGGGATCATCCCCGTCAAGCACGGGCGGGCGGCACATGCCGCGATCCCCGGGAGCCGATTCGTGTCGTTTCCCCATGCGAAGCACTTTCCCCATCGCGAGGAGCCCGCGGCGTTCGTCAACGCGCTCATCGACTTTGTCGACTCGACCGATGCCGCCGACATCGACGAGGAACAGTGGCGGATCGTCGTTCGAAACGGAGTGGGCAACACGCCGCCGCGGCCGGACGCCAAGCCCCGCTCCGTCCGCATCGCCGGCGCATAGACTCCGCCAGGCAGTGAGACTGTTCCGCGGACTGTTCGCGGCCCTGATCGGCGCGCAGATGGCGTACACGCGCGTTCCGGCGCGACGGCTGCCCGCTGCCACGCGCGCGATCGTCCTGCTCAGGCTCGCGACGTCGAACCCTCGCAGCCTGCGGCGTGATCCGTTTTTCCGATCCGTAAGCGAGAAGTTCTCGGGGCGGTGATACATCACGGGTGATGCGCGACGCCCCTGGACCGCTCGCCCTGGCCAACGCGCCCGCGGCGCCGGCAAATCCTCCGAGCGGGGGGTCACTCAATCCCCGAGCCGAGGTCGCCCTCCCGCTGCTGGCCTTTGCGCTCGGCGCGGCGACGGTGCTCGCCGGCTTGGCCATCCGGGCCGGCGGCGGCGAGATCGGCGCCACCCTACCCCCGTTCTGGGCGACCTGGGCGCCCCGAGCCGGCCCGTACACGATCCCGGCTCTCGCCCTGGTCGCCGCCGGGCTCGCCGCCGCGCAGCGCCTGCGCAACCCCGCCGTGTCCCCGCGGACCTTTGCGGCGGCGACCACGGTCCTGGCGCTCGGGCTGCGACTCGCGCTGGCCGCCGCGCGCAGCGGTCCGGGCGACTGGTCGGCCGTCTTCGGCCATGCGCATGAGGCGACCCAGGAGTACCTGCCCGCGCTGCCCGCACTTCACATCGGAAGCGGCGCGTTCCTCTCCCGCTTCGCGGAGATCTCCCCGACGCTGCCGAGCCACCCGTCCGCACACCCGCCCGGCCTGCTGCTGGCCCTGCGCGGATTGGACATCACCACAGCGGCCGGGATGGCCGCGCTGACGATTGCCATCGGAGCCCTCTCGGCGCCGCTCGTCTACGCCCTGGGCCGTCAGCTCGCCGACGAGGCCCGCGCCCGCACCGCCGCGCTGCTCTACCTCTTCGCCCCGATCTCCCTGCTCTACGGCGCGACCTCGGCCGATGCACTCTTCGCGACGCTGGCGCTGGCCGCAACCGTCGCGCTCCTCGCGACGCGGCGGGTGCTCCGCGGGCTGGGGCCGCTGCTGCTCGCCGTCGCTTCGTTCTTCTCCTACGCCCTGATCGCCGTCGCGGCCTGGGCGGTCCTGGTCCGTGCCTGGCGCGGCGAGATGCGGCGAGCCTTGGCTATCGCCGCGAGCTCCGCGGCGGGGCTCGTCGCCTTCTACGTCGCTTTGCGGCTCGCGACGGGCTTTGATCTGCTCGCCGCGCTCGACTCCGCCGAGACCGCCTACCGGGCAAGCGTCGCGCGAGTCCGCCCCTATCCCTACTGGCTGGTGGGCTCGCCGACCGCGTTCTTCATCGCCCTGGGCCTTCCACTGGCCTGGCTGGTGATGCGGGCCGCCGCCCGCCGCGACGCAGCCGCGCTCGCCCTCCTCACGGTCATTGCCGTCGCTGCGCTGAGCGGATACACAAAGGCCGAGACCGAGCGCATCTGGCTGTTCCTGGCGCCCTTTGCCTGCCTGGCCGCCGCGAACGCGTTGCCCGCCAGGCGGACCGCTCCGGTGCTGGTGGCACTCGCCCTGCAGGCGATCGCCATCGAGCTCCTGGTGTTCACGGTGTGGTGACCCTGGTGTCGCCGCCGGCCGCGGCCCGGCGCCATCCGGCCCCGCTAACGTACGCACCCGTGGACCTCAACGACACCCCCGAGCAGGCGGAGTACCGCGCGAAGATGCGCGCCTGGCTGAAGGAGCACGGTCACCAGGCACCCATCCTGCGGGGTGAAGGCGCGATCGAGGATGAGGCGGAGGCCGTTCAGGCCCACCGCGAGTGGCAGCGGCGCCTGGCGGAGGCCGGCTTTGTCGGCGTGACCTGGCCGACCGAGTACGGGGGCCAGGGCCGCGGGCCGCTCGAGCAGGTGGTGATCAATCAGGAGATCAACCAGGCCGGATTGCCGGGGATCCTCGACACGATCGGCGTCGGCATGCTCGGCCCGACGATCATCGCCCAGGGCAGCGAGGAGCAGAAGCAGCGGTACCTCGCCCCGATGCTCCATGGCGACGAGGTGTGGTGCCAGATGTTCTCCGAGCCGGCGGCCGGGTCCGATCTCGCCGGGATCCAGGCCCGGGCGCGTCGCCAGGAAGACGGCACCTGGCGGCTCTCGGGCCAGAAGGTGTGGACCACCAACGCGCAGTTCGCGTCGTTCGGGCTCCTGCTCGCGCGCACGGATGCCGACGTGCCCAAGCACAAGGGGCTGACGATGTTCATCGTGCCGATGGACGCGCCGGGGATCACGATCCGCGGCCTGCGGCAGATCTCCGGCGAGGCCGAGTTCAACGAGGTGTTCTTCGACGAGGTCCCGCTGGACGCGGACGCGACGGTCGGCCCCCTCGAGGGTGGGTGGGGCGTTGCGCTGACCACACTGATGTTCGAACGGCTGACGATCGGCGGCGCCGGCGAGGAGATGGGCTACCGGGCGGATCGTTTCGCCCGGGCCATCGCGGCCGATCCCGACGCAGCCGCCGACCGCGAGGTCCGCATGCGTCTGGGTGAGATCGCCACCGACCTGCTGGCGCTGCGCTTTACCGGATACCGCATGCTCACCGCCATCCAGCGCGGTCAGATTCCCGGTCCCGAGGCCGGATTGAGCAAGGTCACCACCGTCAACGCAGCAATCGATGCCGGCGATCTCATCGCCGACGTGCTCGGCCCCGAAGCGCTGGCGCAGAGCGAGTGGGCGTACTTCATCTCCTTTCTGCCGGGCCTCAAGTCGGCCGGCGGTACCGAGGAGATCCTGCGCAACACGATCGGCGAGCGCGTCCTGGGCCTGCCGCCCGAGCCGCGGCTGGACAAGGGCATCCCGTTCTCCGAGCTGCGCGCGAAGGAGAAGGCGGCGCTGGCCGACTGATGGACTTCGAGCTCTCCGACGAACAGCATTTTCTGCGCGACGCCGCCCGTGGCGCTCTCTCGCGACACAACACCGTGGCCGCGGCGCGGGCGGCACTCGACGGGGAAGAGCGGCTGGACCTGTGGGACACCGCACGCGAGGCCGGGTGGCCGGGGCTGCTGATCGACGAAGACCGCGGAGGCGCGGGGCTGGGCGGCCTCGACGCCATGCTGGTGATGATCGAGTGCGGACGGGTCCTCGCCTCGGTCCCGTTGCTCGGTCACGTGCCGGCCACGGGCCTGCTCGCCGCCGCGCGGGGACATGACGAGCTACTGGCCGCGCTGGCCGAAGGCGAGCGTCGCGCCGTGCTGGTGCCGGCCCAGCCGCCCGGCGACCTCGATCCGGGTTGGACGGTGGACGCGCCGCGCGGACACGCGCGGCGTCCGGCCCCGCGCGCCGTGTTCGCCGACGGAGCCACCACGGTCACCGGCACCGTGTCGTGGGTGCCCGACGCGCCTGATGCGGACGTCCTCGTGGTCATCGCGACCGGCGAGGACGGCTCGCCCATCGCCCTGGTCGTCGAGGCCGACCAGCCGACGGTGACCTGCGAGGCCGTCGTCCGCTATGACGCGACCCGCTCGCTCGGCCACGTGTACCTCGACCAGGCCGTGGGGACGCCGGTTGGCGTGGAGGAAGGGCAGCTGCGCTCGGCTTGGCACCTCGGCCAAGGCCTCGTGGCCGCGGAATCCCTGGGAGCCGTCGAGGCCGCGCTCGAGTCCTCGGTGGCCTACGCCAAGGAGCGCTTCACGTTCGGACGGGCGATCGGTTCCTACCAGGCGGTCAAGCACGCGCTCGTGGAGGTGCTGCGACTGCGCGAGAACGCCCGCTCGCTCATCTATTACGCCGGCTGGGCGCGCCAGGACGCGCCCGATGAGTTCCCCTTGGCGGCCAGCGCCGCCCGCGTGGCGGCCGGCAAGGCGCTCGACTACGCAGCCCGCGAGCTCATCTCGGTGCACGGCGGGATCGGCGCGACGTGGGAGCACGACGCTCCGCTCTACTTTCGGCGGGCGCAGCTTTCGCGCCGCCTCCTGGGCGGGCGCGGCGGCGCCACCGACCGCGTGGCCGGTCTGCTGCTCGCGGGGGCGCGCGCGGCGTAGGGACCTACAGGCTGTCGAACCCGAACCGTTCGGCCAAGGGCAGCAGCACCGAACGGGGCGCCAGCCGCCCGGCGACGCCAGCCGCGTGGTGCTTGAGCGCGGGGTACACGATGCGCTTGCCCTTGAGCATCCCGTCGACCCCCGCACGCGCGGCCTCCTGCGCGCTGACCCACACGAATGACGGCGCCGTGGTCTCCACCGACTCCTGACCCGCGGCCTCGAAGAACTCCGAGCGCACCGGGCCGGGGCACAACGCCGTGCAGGACACTCCGGTGCCCCCGAGGTCGGTGTGCACCGCCTCCGAAAAGGACACCACGAAGGCCTTGCTCGCCCCATAGGTGGCCTGACCGGGGAGAGGCGCGAAGCCGGCGATCGAGCCCACGTTGAGGATCGCTCCCGCGCCGCGCTGGACCATGGCAGGGAGGAACGCCGCGGTAAGCTCGTGCACCGCGACCACGTTGACCCGCACCTGCTCCAGCTCGTGGTCCACCGGGAGGTCCTGGAACTTGCCGAAGGTCGAGAAGCCCGCGTTGTTGCACACCGCGTCGACGCGAAGGTCGCCGTCGCGCAGGGAGTTGACCAGACGGGTGCGCTGCGATTGGTTGGAGACATCGCCCTTGCGGGTGTCGACCTTCACGTCCGATCCGTCCTTGATCTCCTTGGCCAGCGCGTCGAGCCGGTCCTTTCGCCGAGCAACCAGGGTCAGGTTGTAGCCGCGGGCGCCGAGTTGGCGGGCAAGCTCGGCACCGATGCCCGAGGAGGCTCCGGTGATCAGCACCGTGGCCTGCGGATCCGGCTCGAGGAGGCTCATTCAGGCTCGTTTCTGTTTGAGGGCAACGTGCGGCCGTAGCCTATGAGATGGCAGGAGCGAGATGTCGAGGCTGGGCCTCGCCGCGAGCCTCATCATCGACCACAACGCGCGTGACGCGTCGGGGATCGAGGCGGAGCAGGCCACGTCCTACCGACGAGCAGCCCGGGGTTTCTTACGGCAGGTTGAACTTTGGCCGGGTCCAAGTTTCGCGCAAGGGCCGCTTCCACGCCAGCTTCGGGACCACGAACGGTACTCAGCAGATCGGGCTGCTCAGCGGACACTTCACGAGCCACCGCCGCGCCGTCTTCTACGTCAGGCGGATCGAGACGCCGCCCGGCCTACCTGCGTGCGACAGCGGTCCTGTGCGCTTCGTGGCGAAGTTCATGATCTGAGCAAAGCGCGCGCGTACAATCGGCGCGACGGGGCCATAGCTCAGTTGGGAGAGCGCGTGCTTTGCAAGCACGAGGTCGCCGGTTCGATCCCGGCTGGCTCCACTGAGGCGTGACGCTGCGGTTAGGGCTCGGGCGCTCACTCTGGCGCTGGACGAAATGGGCAGCCATGTGACCCGGGAAGGATCTAGCGAAGGGATAGCGAACCTCCGCTTGCCCCCACGGTTCGTCGCGCTGACGGCCACCGCGATCGACGTGTTCACTTCGACAAGGTGCGACTAATGACCGGTTCGACCCGCCAAGCAGGCCAGGGGGCGCGCCTACCCGCGCGCCAAACGCCCACCCTGACCTACGTCTTCCACGCGCTCCCCTACGTGCTGGTATTTGCCATGCACATGGGCGCCGTCCTGGGCTTGGTCGGAGTGTTTGGCGGCACCGGGGTCGTGCGGACGCTGATGGCGGGTGCGCTCCTCCTCGCAGCACTCGTACTGCTCTTCGCCACGCCTGCGCGCCGCCGTCCCCCCGGTCACCGCGTTCACGGGCGAAGGACGCGGCCCATTCGCAGGACCGCCGCGAGACCTGATGATCGTGAGCTGGCAAGGGCGCGTCGCGAGCGCGTGGAGGCACGTGAGCTGGCGAGGGCTCGGAAGCGCCAGTACGGAGCCGAATGAACGACGGCCGGCTCTACTGACGCGCGTCGAGCCCCCCGCGCGACGCGCGGAGGGCTCGAGGGAACTTCGCCCGATCAGCCGTTTAGCTCAAGTGCCGTACGGTCCCGGTCCACCCGGTCCACCCGGTCCGCCCGGTCCACGCCCGCCGGGGCCATGGTCCGGATGCGGGAGCGAGGCCAGGGCGTCCACGACCTTCTGCGTGGGCAGCCCGAGCGCCTTGGCCAGGGCAGCCGCATGCTGCGTGCGGCCCTGATCGTGCTTGGCGCGCTGGGCGGCCTCGAGCTTGGTCAGCGCCGCCTTGACCTTGGCCTCGTCGACGCTGAGCGTCTTGGCGATGCTGGCCGCCTCGGCGTTGAGATCCTCGCCGGGACCGCGGCGATTTGCCGCGTGCTCGGCGTCCTCGGCCTTGGTGAGGGCGTCCCGGGCCTTTGCGACGTCCACGCCGAGCGCCGTCGCCAGCGCCTGAGCCTGCTCGCTCTCATGGTTGCCAGGACCCTTCATGCCGTCGTGGGCACGGCCGCCGGGACCGCCCACCTTGTTCAGTGCGGCCCGCAGCGCTGTCTCGGACACGCCGAGCTTCGTCGCCAGGGCACTGAGTGAGGCCCCGCGATCAAAGCCGCGCGGGCCGCCGGAGGGCGTCGCGTTGGTGGAGCTTGCGGCTACCGCGCCGCCGTCTCCCTGAGTGCCGAGTGCGTAGCCGGTGACGACCAGCGCGGCGGCAGCCACGACCGCCGTGACCTTGCCGGTGGATAGTTTCATCTCGCGATCTCCTTGGGATTGGTTGCCGGAGCCTTGACCGGCTGTGCCCGACCACAGTGAGGCACCCACCTAAGACGAGCCTATGAACCGCATATGACTGACCTCGCCGCACGCAGGAGGTGCCCATGGTCAGCCGGTGAGCATTGCGGGTCCGGCGGCCTTGACTTCGTATGAGCCGTCGTCGAAGACCACGACGCCGCCGTGCGCCAGCCACCGGTCGGCGTCCTCGGGGCCGGCGAGCAGGGCGGCCTTGGCCAGGGTCTCCGCCTCCAGCGCGGTCGGCGCCAGCGCGGTCACCTGCACGATGCCCGTGAAGGCGGGCCGTCCGGTGGCGGGATCGAGGATGTGATGCGCGGGCCGACCGTCGGCGTCCAACCAGCTCCGCTTGGCGATCCCGCTCGTCGCGACGCCGCCGTCGAGGAGCTCGTACTCGTGCAGGATCTCCTCCCCGAACGGACTGGCGACCCTGACCGTGCGCGGCATCGTCTCGCGGCCCCCGATACGCACGTCGCCGGCGCAGTCGACCGCATAGCTCGCGTGTCCTCGCAGCGTTTCTCCGAGAATGTCCGCACACAGCCCCTTGGCGATGCCGCCGGTATCGAGCTTGCACCCGGGCGGCCGGCTAACCGTCCGCCCGCCGCGATCGACGCGAACCGCGCGCCAGCGCATTGCGGGATTGGCCTGCGCCGGTTGGCGCCGCGGAGCGAGGGTGAGCGCCATGTCGAGCGGAAGCGAGACACGATGGTCGCTGCGATAGCCGGCCTGCTCGATCTCGGCGAGCAGCGTGGCATCGACAAGGCCCCCGGTCTGCGCAGCCGCTCGCAGGGCCGCGTCGACGAACTGGGCCATCACAGCGCTCACGGGCACGCGTTCGCGGGGATCGGCATTGAGGCGGCAGAGCTCACTGTCGGCGACGAACCGGCTCAGGCGATGGTTCCAGTGCAGCAGGCGCCGCTGGGCCTCCGAGACCGCCTGCGCGGCTGTGCAGTCGAGCGAAGAGCCGATCACGTACACCGCCGCATGAGCGCCGAAGCAGGCAAAGCGCTCGCCGACCTCGAGCTCGAGAGCTGTGACCGCGTCGCCTTGAAGCGTCGCGGTCATGACTGGCTCGTGGTGACAGGCGCCGGCGAGGCTGCTGCCGACTGGGTCGATCCGGTGCTCTCGTCGGAGGACGCCTGGCTCGAGGCCGCGCTGGAATCCGATGACGAGGATTGGCTCGCCGACGACGCCGGTCCAGAGGTCGAGGACCCGTCCGACGCGGTGGGGTCGGCCTGCGTCCCCAGGCTCGCCGTCGAAGCCGAGTCGGCCGATGACGGCGCGGCCGCCGCGCTCGTCACCCGTCCGGCCGCCTGGTTGGCCGCGGTCGCCCGCGATCCGGTGGCGGAGGAGGAGGATCCGGAGGAGGCAGTGACGGCGGCCGGCTTCGCTGTCCGCCGAGCCGTCTCGAGCCCCGGGTCGTTGCCCGAGGCCAGCTGCGCGAATATCGTGACCCAGGCGGCGATGAACAGGGCAAGCGCGAGCCCGACCGCGCGCGTGCGGATGCGTCGGATGCGCCGGCGCCGGGCCAGCGTCCGCGCCCGCGCCAACCGTTGGGCGTCTTCGCGGGAGGGCCGCGGCGCAACGCTGGGGTCGAGTTGGGGCGCGAGTGTCTGCATGGTGCTCACCTCGGATCGCTGTCATTCCGGTAGGACGATCAGCGTCGCCGCACAAGGTAGGAGAGCCCTAATCCGCGTCTAAGCTCAGCGTAGGAGCCTGAGCTGCAGCTAAAGCGAGCCGGCCGCGGTGCCCGCCACGGCATCGGGCTGCCCGTCGGAGACGGGCGACGCTGCGCCGAAGCTCACGCGGAGCAGGGCGCCACCGCCGTCGGCGTTGGCGGCCTTGACGAAGCCGCCGTGGGACTCGGCGGTCTGACGCACGATCGCCAGCCCCAACCCGGACCCGGGCATCTGCCTGGCGTTCTCGGCTCGGTAGAAGCGATCGAAGACGTGCGGCAGGTCGCGCTCCGCGAAGCCGGGACCGTGATCGCGTACGCAGAGGACGCCGTCTGCGAGCTCCACCTCCACGGTGCCGCCGGGGCGACTCCACTTGCGAGCGTTGTCGAGCAGGTTGGAGACGGCGCGGTTGATGCGATCGGGCTCGCCGGTGACCAGGGTGGGCTCCAGATCGACTTCAAACGTGAGCGCACTCGATCGGGTCCGGGCGCGGTCCACGAGCATCTCGGCGATCTCGTCAAGGCGAACGTCGTCGGCCGCGCCCGTCGGCTTCGCCCCGCGCGCGAGCTCGATCACGTCTCCGACCAGCGCCGTGAGCTCGTCGAGCTCACTGATGATGTCGGCCCGCAGGCTCTCGCGGTCTGCGTCGGGCAGGTGCTCGGCATCCTCGAGCACCTGGATGTTCGCGCGCAGGCTCGCGATCGGGGTGCGCAGCTCGTGGCTGGCGTCCGCCACGAGCTGACGCTGCGCTTCGACCGCCCGCTCGAGCGCGTCGAGGGTGGTGTTGAAGCTGCGCGCCAGACGGGCGAGCTCATCCTTGCCGCTCACCTCGAGGCGCTGGGCCACGTCCGGATTGGCGGCGAGCGTCTCCGTCCGCCGCGTGAAGCGAGCGATGGGGGCGAGCGCGGTGCGCGCGACGAGGATGCCCAGCCCGGCGGCGACGGCGATCCCGGCGGCGCCGACCAGGACCAGGACGAGGAGCAGGTTGCGGAGCACGCTGTCCACCTCGCTGAGCGGACGCGCGACTGAAACCGCCCCGCGCGGTCCGATCCCCATCGTCAATACGCGCAGGTGGGTGTGGTTGACGTGCGTGTCGCTGAGGTCCCGGCCGGTCCCGCGAGCGGCGATCGCCTTGACCTGTGCGCTGGTGGGGAGCTTCGTGGTCACATCCGTTGGCGTCGACACGCGCCCGCCGGGCGCGACGAGCTGGAGCTGCCCGGACGGACCGCCGAAGGGCACGCGTGGAGAGGCCGGCGGCCGGCCGGGGCCCCCGTCGACGTGGTCGGGGGCGCCGGGCCCGCCCGGTCCGGCACCTCCCGGGCCGCGATCGCCGTCGTGACGATCCAGGCCCCCGCGGCCCATGAGGAAGGGCTGGGCTCGCTCGGCCAGCGCGGTGTCCACCTGACCGCGCAGCTCCGAGCGGACCGCCACGTAGACCGTGATCGCCACCGCGATCACGGTCACCGCTACTGCGGCGGCGGCCACGGCGCCCATGCGGTTGCGCAAGGTCATGGCTCTCGAAGCACGTAGCCGACACCCCGCACGGTGTGCAGCAGCGAGCGAGCGCCGGCCTCGTCGAGCTTGCGCCGAAGGTACCCGATGTACACGCGCAGCTGATTCGATGCGGGGCCGAAGTCATACCCCCACACCCGGTCGTAGATGAGGCTGTGCGGGAGCACGCGGCGGGGGTTGAGCATGAGCAGCTCGAGAAGCTGGTACTCGGTGCGCGTCAGCTCGACAAAAGCGTCACCGACGGTGACGCCGTGGCGGGCGCTGTCGAGTCGGAGCTCCTCGAATCGCAGCGCGTCTGGATCCCCGGTTCCCCCGTTGCGGCGCATCAACGCCCGCAACCGGGCCTTGAGCTCGTTGACGTCAAAGGGCTTGACGAGGTAGTCGTCGGCGCCGGCATCGAGTCCGTCGACGCGGTCGGCCACCGCGTCGCGCGCGGTGAGCATGAGGATCGGGACGCGGTTGCCATCCTGGCGCAGACGCTGGCAGACGCCGATGCCGTCGAGGTCGGGCATGTTGATGTCCAGCACGATCGCGTCGGGGGCTCCGGTAAGGGCCTGCGAAAACCCGTCGTGACCCCCCTCGGCGGACTGCACGTCGTATCCGCCCAGCGTCAGAGCCCGGCGCAGCGCGTCGCGAACGGCGCGATCGTCATCCACGACAAGGATCTTCATGGCTGCATTGTGACCCTTCCGGCCGCTTGTGGGCCGGTCTCCTACGTTCGTCTTAGGGCGCTCTTACCTGCGATTGGCTCAGCGGACGCAGACTCGCCGTCATGCCGACCGATCCCGGGCCCCATCTCTTCTGGATCACCAGTCGCGCAGCCGGAAGCGTCGCCCTGATCCTGTCGAGCCTGGGCGTCTGCCTCGGCCTCATGATGGGCACCACCTGGATGACGCGAAAGGGCTTTGACCTACGAACCACCCACGAGGTCCTTTCACTCGCGACGATGGTGGCCCTCGTGGTCCACGGCCTCTCGCTGGTCGGCGACCGCTACCTCCACCCGTCGCTGGCCGACGTCGCGATTCCCTTCGTAAGCGGGTACAAGACGATCTGGACCACCGTGGGGATCCTCGGCGCGTGGGCGATGATCGCCCTCGGCCTGTCCTATTACGCGCGGCGCCGGATCGGCCAGCAGCGTTGGCGTGCGCTGCACCGGTTCACGGCGCTGGCGTGGGCGCTCGGTGTCGCCCATTCGCTGGGCGAGGGCACCGATGCCGGTGAGGCCTGGTTCCTCGCGATGACAGCGGTCGTGGCCATCCCGGCCCTCCTCCTGCTCATCGGCCGCATCGGCGGTCTGGGCCGTCGCCGCACCCCGACCGCCCCGGCAGCGCAGGGCATCGCCTGACCGACTCGTTGCGCGGGCATCGGGTCCCTGCGAGGATCGCGCCATGCCGGCGCACCGGGCCGAGGTCTCGAACTTCGAGACCGTCTCCCACAACTTCGATCTGGCCGCGGACCGGCTCGGCATCGCCGACGACGTGCGCGGCGTCCTGCAGTCCGCCTACCGGGAGGTGCAGGTCCAGATCCCGATCAAGCTCTCCGACGGGCGGATCCACGTCTACGCGGGTTACCGCGTCCAGCACAACGGTGCGCGGGGGCCCTACAAGGGAGGCGTGCGCTTCCACCCGGACGTCGACCTCGACGAGGTACGTGCACTCGCCTCGCTCATGAGCTGGAAGACCGCGATCGTCGGCGTTCCCTTCGGGGGGGCCAAGGGTGGAGTGAACTGTCCAGCCGACCGCCTCGAGCGCTCCGAGCTCGAGGTCATCGCCCGCTCGTTCATGCGCAAGATCGAGAAGGTGCTCGGCCCAACCCGCGACATCCCGGCGCCGGATGTCAACACGGACGCGCAGGTAATGGCCTGGATGATGGACGAGTACGGAAGGCTCCACGGGCATTCACCGGCGATCGTGACCGGCAAGCCGATCGCCCTCGAAGGCTCCTACGGGCGCGAGTCGGCCACCGGTCGCGGTCTGGTGTTCTGCTTCGAAGAGGCCGCCGGCGCGCTCGGCCTCGTCCCCTCACAGACGCGCTTCGTCGTGCAGGGCTACGGGAACGTGGGGGCATGGGCCGCGCGCATCATGCAGCAGCTGGGCGCCACGATGGTCGGTGCCGTCTCCTCGGCCGGGGCGATCCACGACGACACGGGGATCGACGCCGACGCGCTCGCGCAACATGTCTCCCGGGGCGGCACCCTGGCCGACTACCCCACGGGCGACGCGATCACCCCGGAGGAGCTGCTGGGCGTCGAATGTGAGGTCTTCATCCCCGCCGCCCTCGGCGGAATGATCCACGCAGGCAACGCCGAGCGCCTGAACTGCCGCGTGGTGATCGAAGGGGCCAACAGCCCGATCACGCCACAGGCCGACGCCATCCTCAACGACAGCGGGGTCTTCGTGATCCCGGACGTCATCGCGAACGCCGGAGGGGTGGTCGTCTCCTACTTCGAGTGGGTCCAGAACCTCCAGCACTTCCGCTGGGACGAGCGTGAGGTCAACGACAAGCTCGGCACGATCATGCGGCAGGCCTACCGCGAGGTCGCCGCCCGCTCCGAGCGCGACGGTGTGCCGCTGCGCGTCGCCTGCCATGAGCTCGGGATCGAGCGCGTGCTCGAGGCGGCGCGGCTGCGCGGCTACATCTAGCCGGCGCCGGGACAGCTAGGCGGGCAGCACGCCGGGGCTCAGCTCGGCGCGCGCGGTCGATGTGAGGATCACCTCGGCCACGCGGGCGGGATCGTCCCAGGTGGGCACGTGGCCGCAACCGG
>JALYZC010000046.1 GCA_030945905.1 Actinomycetota bacterium | reverse complement strand
GCCGCCGACACCGCACATGAAGCCTTCCGGCGCGCAGCGATCACGCCGGCTTCGCGTCCGGCCGTTATCGCTCCGGACGACGCGCGCTTGTCTCGCCCACAGGGCGCGACTTCCGCAATGCCCGGCGGAAGCGGGCGTGGTCCGAGCGGGGGAGTCGACTTCTGAGATTCGTCCGGAGCGGGCAGCTGATCGGCAGCGACGCGGGCTACCGCTCGCCGAGGCAAAGCAGGCGTGCGGCCTTGCAATTGGCGAGGACCGGGACGCGACCCCGGCCTGGGCGAGAGACCCGCTTTCCTGTCCCCGCGGCCGCGCGTGGTACGCGAAACGTGTCGCGCACGCCGATCCTCAAAGCGGGCGCCCGCGGTCACGGCGGCCGAAGGCGCTGCAGCCAGGGATCGACCATGCTGAGCCAGGTGGTCGCCTCGTCGCGGTGCGCGAAGTGACCCGCGCCCGATATCAGGGCGACCTGCCAGCTGGGATGGCGAGCGGCAGCGGCGAGCGCGAAGGCGGGCGGCACGTAGTGGTCCTCGCTTCCGTGCACGAGTAAGACCGGGCAGGTCACTCGGTCGGCCATCGCGTGAAAGGTCGCGGGTCTCAGGCCGTAGTGCGCGAGGGCGCGCAGACCCGCGACTCGCTTGCGTGTGTTGAGCGTGGGGAGTCCGACGCGCTGGCGCCGACGCCCGCGTGCGCCGGCCGCGAACAGCACGCGATGGCGCGCGTAGTCGGCTGCGGTGGCCAACGTGGAGCGCCCGTTGCGTCCGACCGGCACGAACGGTGCTGTGAGCACGAGGCCGCCAAGCCGATCCGGCCGGCTCGCAGCGATCACCATGCTCGCCACGGCGCCCATCGAGTGCCCGATTAACACCGGTCGCTCCGGACAGCAGCGAAGCACCTGATCGAGGGCCCGCACAGCGCTCTGAAGCGGACCGCCACCGTGTCCCGTGCCCGGCGGGGGCAAGGTCAGCTCGACGGCGATCACCTCGCCATGCCCACTGAGCGCGGGCCCAACGCCTATCCACTCGTCTGCAGTGCCGCCCAGCCCCGACACGCACACCAGCAAGCACCCGCTCGCTTCTGTCGAGCGCCAAACGCGCGTAGCGTCTCCTGAGACCCTGCTCCCGTGCACGACTCCAGCATGAATGATCCGGCCGCCCCACACGAACGTGTCCGCGAGTGAACTCGCTGTCGAAACGTTTCGAGCAGACCTACGTGCACGTCGCCGACCTGACCTCCCACCAGTGCTACGACTACGCGGCCTCGCCCTTCGAGTTCGCGTGCCAGCTGGCGTATCGACGGTCCGGGCCTCGTGCTCGAGCACCCCAGGATCGCCGTTCGTGCAGGCTAACCCGCCCACGTCAGCCGACGCAAAGCGGTCACCGGCAGCGGGTCCGGTTGGGGAACCTGTCGCGGGCCGGCTGGGGGCCATAGGTGGCGGGCGCTCAACGGAGCTGCTGGCGGTCCGCAAGCCGATCCCGCTACGCAACGAAAAAGGAGCGCGGACCTGCTCTTTGAGCTCCGACGGGCATCTCGGCGCCGCTGACGTCGGTCTCGGTTTGCGCGGAAGGGAGGGCCGGCCGCCTGCTTTGCCCCGGCGAGCGGTCGCCCGCCTCGCTGCTGGTCAGGTGCCCGCTCTGGACGTCCCTTGCGATTGTTCGAAGTTGACTAAGGGGACGCCTGCTTGCACTTGAACGGGAGCGGCCGCGCAGGGATCGCTAACGCAAGCGCAGCTTACGACCCGACCAGGGCGCGGTTGGCTTGAAATAGGCGAATGGTCGGCGGCTGCTGGGCGCATGGGGGTCGCTACCCGTCATCCTGTTGACCGGTGGCGATCTGGAAGCACTTCTCTGGCGGGCGGGATGTGGCGATCGATCTGGGCACGGCAAACACGCTGGTCTTCGTGGCCGGTGAGGGAATCGTCGTCGATGAGCCCTCGGTGGTGGCGGTCGATGACAGCGGCGAGGTGTACGCGGTGGGAAGCCAGGCCGAGCGGATGCTGGGCCGCACGCCGGCGTCGATCTCGGCTCAGCGTCCGCTCAAGGATGGGGTGATCGCCGATTTCGAGGTTACCGAGCAGATGCTCCGCCACTTCATCCGCCGCGCGCTGGGATCGCGTCGCCGGGCCCGGCTGATCGTGTGCGCCCCGTCAGGGATCACGAGCGTCGAGGCCAGAGCAGTCGTCGATGCCTCACTCGCGGCCGGTGCGCGCAACGTTGAGCTGATTGAGGAGCCCATCGCGGCGGCGATCGGCGCGGGCCTTGATATCTCTGAGCCGGTAGGACAGATGGTCGTGGACATCGGCGGGGGCACGAGCGAGGTCGCGCTGCTCTCGATGGGCGGGATCGTCGTCTCAAGCTCGCTGCGCATGGGCGGCTACACGCTTGATGAGGCGATCGTCGCCCACGTCAAGGGCGAGCACAAGCTGGCCATCGGCTCGCGGACCGCCGAGACCCTCAAGCTCAGCATCGGCTCCGCTCACCCACCTGAGCAGGAGGCCGCCGACCAGATCCGCGGCCGCGACCTCGTCTCCGGGCTCCCGCGCGAGGTCACCCTGACAAGCGACGAGCTGCGCAGCGTGCTGGACCCCACCGTGGCGGCGATCGTCGACGGAATCAAGGAGACGCTTGACCGCACGCCGCCGGACCTGGCCTCCGACGTCGCCGTGCACGGCATCATGCTCGCCGGAGGCGGCGCGCTTCTCGGCGGCTTCGCCGAGCGCGTCCACGCCGAGACCGGCATGCCCGTGCGCCTCGCCCACTCACCGCTGACCTGCGTAGTGACCGGCGCAGGCGAGGCGCTGGCAGAGAACGCCAACAAAAACCGGCCGGCAAGACGCGCCCGCGGGTCGGCCCAGGTGCCAGCTACATGACCACGGCCAGGATCCGCTAAGACGCAGCGGGAGCCCGAGCGCCTGCGTCGACCACTAGCGAACGTCGTCCGACGGGGGAGCCGAGCCTTTCAGCGCCTTCGCTCGCGCGCTGCGCGTGAAACCGTTTCAGCGCCGAGACTGCGTCGACCTCGCCGAGAGCCCCAGCCCACCGAGAGAGGCGATGTAGAATCGCGCTCGAGGCTCGTAAACCAAGCCTGGGCGGAACTTTGATCGATCGCATTTCACACAACCTCCAGGGACGGCTTGAGCAGCTACTCGCTGAAGCCGACAAGCTCCTTCGCGGACTCGTCGCGCTCGACCCACGTAAACGACCCGCACCGCCACCACCACGTGCCCATGTGACGCAGCGTCGGGCCCCGGCGCGAACCGGCTCCCCGAGTGCGGGCAGGGCGCGTGGTCGCCCCGCGCGGGGCGGAACCAAGAGCAAGGTGCTCGCTGCCCTCGCCAACGGTGGCGCGATGACCGCCGGGGACGTTGCAACAGTGACAGGCCTTGGCCGTGGCACGGTGAGCACCACGCTGTCGAAGTCCGTCAAGAGCGGCGAGGTTCTCAAAGCCAAACGCGGCTACCGCCTGCCGTAACGCGACGGCGCCGCGGGCGCGCAGGCGAGCGCGCCAAAGCCACCAAGCCAGCCGGGTGGCCATGCTCGCCAGGCAAGGAGCCTTGCGTCGCGGCTCTTCTCTCACTGGACGTGTCTCTCCCCGCCCGCGCAGGTCCCTGTGCACGCCGGCGCCGCCGTTCGCCCTGGCCACGTCGTCCTACGCGGGTGCCCTGGCCCGGTGAGGCTGCGAGTAGCACGGCCCTGCCCGGGTAACGCCGCCAGGCGCGTCCCGATGCCGTCAGGTGACGTCGCGGAGCTTTTGGGCCTCAGCGAGGGACTGCAGCTTTTTCAGCGACTGGTTCTCGATCTGGCGGATGCGCTCGCGCGTGACGTTGAAGGTGCGCCCCACCTCGTCGAGCGTCCGCGGGTGCTCCCCCCCGAGCCCGTAGCGCAGCTCGAGCACGCGGCGCTCGCGGTAGGAGAGGTTCTCGAGTGCCTCTCGGAGGGCCTCTTTGGTGAGGATCTCCGCGGCGCGCTCATACGGCGATTCGGCCCGCTCGTCGGCGATGAAGTGGCCGAACTCGGCCGTCTCCTCGTCGCCGGCAGGCTTCTCCAGCGAGATCGGGGCTTGCGCGGAGCGCTTGATCGAGTCGACTTCCTCAGGCTCGATCCCGGTCACGTGGGCGATGTCGCCGACCGTTGGCTCGCGACCCAGCTCGGTCACCAGCATGCGTTCGGCGCGGCGGATCTTGTTGAGCTTCTCGACGATGTGGACGGGGATGCGAATGGTGCGCGCCTTGTCGGCCATCGCGCGGGCGACGGCCTGGCGGATCCACCACGTGGCGTAGGTCGAGAACTTGAAGCCCTTGCGGTAGTCGAACTTCTCCGCGGCCCGGACCAGCCCGAGCGTCCCCTCTTGGATGAGGTCGAGGAACGGCAGGCCCTGGTTGCGGTAGTTCTTGGCGATCGAAACGACCAACCGCAGGTTGGACTCGACCATCTTCTGCTTGGCATCCAGATCGCCCCGCTCGATGCGCTTGGCCAGGTCGACCTCCTCCTGCGCCGTGAGCAGCCGGACCTTCCCGATGTCCTTGAGGAACAGCTGGAGCGAGTCCGTCGTCATGTCGGGCTTGAGGTCGAGCGGCGTCTTGGCCTTGCGGCGGCCCCGCTTGTCGGGAGCGCGCTCCACGTCGTTGACGGTGGCGGCCGGATCGACTTCCTC
>JALYZC010000018.1 GCA_030945905.1 Actinomycetota bacterium | reverse complement strand
GTCGTCCCGGTCAAACCCAGCTTGAGCTTCGTGTTCAGGTTGTCCGCCGCCGTCTCACCCACCGTGGTGCACAGCACCTTGATGATCCAGAAGTAGAGCGTGACCTCCGGAACCTTGTTGAGCATCTGGCGGCCGGCTCCGGCACGCGAATCAACCGTGGACATCGGGAGTGCTCCTTTTGCTCGGGATATAGACGGCCGGAGCACCGGCCGATGCGATGTTTCGAGTCTCGGCAGCCGGCCTAAGCGTCGCCTAAGCAACATGTAGTGGGACGGTTAGCTCGGCATGCCCGGGTGGATGCGAGGATGAGGAGATGACGGCCCGAGTCGGCACCCTGGCGGCGGTGATGGCCTGCGCGGCCAGTCTCCTGACCTGCGGGTCGGCATCGCCTGGTCGCTCGCTCGACCTCGGCGCCCCCGGCGCGCTTCCCGCGTCGCGATCCTCGCATGTGGTGGAGATCGTGATGGAGAACAAGGAGGACGCGGACATTCTCGGCAGCAGGGATGCGCCCTACGCCAACGGTCTGGCCCGTCGCTATGGCGTTGCTACGGCGTCGTTTGCCATCACGCACCCTTCGCTGCCCAACTATCTGGCACTCACCAGCGGGTCGACGCACGGCATCACCGACGATTGCACGGACTGCCATGTCGCCGGCGCGAACCTCGTAGACCAGCTCGAGGCCGCGAGGGTCTCCTGGAAGGCCTATATGGAGGACCTGCCACGACGCTGCTACCGGGGGGCGAAATCACACGGCTACGTCAAGAAGCACGATCCCTTCCTCTACTACGACGACGTTGCGCGTTCACCGGCCCGCTGCCGCAAGGTGGTGGGCTTTGCCGCACTCACGGCCGACCTGCGCAAGGGCGCGCTGCCGACGTTCGCCTTCATCTCGCCCAACCTTTGCCACGACAGCCACGACTGCGGAGTGTCGACCGGCGATCAGGCCCTGGCCAGACTCGTGCCCGGCGTGCTGCGCGAGCTCGGGCCGCACGGGTTCCTCGTGCTCACCTGGGATGAGGGCCGCACCGACCGCGGCTGCTGCTCAACCGCGCACGGCGGGCGCATCGCGACCATCGTCGCCGGCCCCGACGTGCTCCGCGGGGGGCGTCATGGCGTCCCTGTCGATCACTACGGCGTGCTGCGCAGTGTCGAGAACGCGCTCGGGCTGTCGCCGCTCGCCGCGGCCGCGGATCCCTCCCACGGGAGTCTCGCACCCCTGTTCCGTAGGACGCCTCGGGTCCGCTGACCGCCACCGGCCTCTGGCGCCGCTGGTGCGCAGCTCGCGGAGATCCGCTCGACGCATACGGCAGCGGAGGCCGCGCGGCTGCTCAGGACGCCCGACCGCTGGGTCGATGGCCGAGCAGCTCGCTGATCGTGGCTCTGGCATGCTCGAACACGATCGGGTCCCCGCGCAGGCGAAACAACGAGTCGGCGTTCGCGAGGATGGATTGCAAGCCGAACGCGGTCTGCCCGGCGGGTTTGTGGGCGCGGAGCTCGCCACTCTCCCCGGCCCGGTGTACGGCCGCCTCGAGAGCCGCCGTCTGCTTCTCCATGGCGGTCGCGAGCGCCTTGCTGACCGCGTCGTCGCGTCCGGCGAACTCGACCGCCGAGATCACGAAGAAGCAGCCACCGGCGAAGACCTTGCGCTCGTGGAAGGAGAGCCAGCGTTCGAGCATCGCACCGAGGTTGCTGTGAGCGTCTTCGGGTCGGTCGCGCAGTACCTCGGCCTCGAAGATCTCCCACGCCTGGGCAACGGTCGCGAGCTGCAGCTCCTGCTTGGAGCCGAAATGCGCGAACAGGCCGCTCTTGCTCATCGGGACGCTCGAGGCCAGCTCACCCATCGAGAGCTCCTCGAGCCCGCGGAGGGACCCAAGCTCGATGGCCGCGGCCATGATCGCGCTGCGCGTTCCCGCTGCTTTGGGCGCGCGCCCTCCGCCGACGCCGCTCGGACCGACGCTCACGGCCATGTCAGAGCTGCGGCACGCGAGCTCGGGTGCCGTTGCAGGGAAGGCACCAAGGACGGCTGGCGCGACGAGTAGAGATGACGAAGTGCTGACACGAGCGATTACTTGGCGCCTTTGAAGGCTACTAGCGGGGCTCGCGTGTACAGGTGCGAACCCGGCGCGCCGTCCCAGCGCGGGTGCAGGCATTTAGCACGACCGGTCGTGCTATGATGCTGGAAGTCACGTAGGTCTCACCGGCACAGGAAACCGTGGATCGACCAAGAGACACAGCAGGCGCCCGGCGCCGCAGAGCCCTCTTCGAAGAGGCGCTTTCGTTGATCGAAGTGAGCTACCACGACGATCAGCTCACGGTCGATGACCTTTCCACCAGAATCTTCTCGTCCCGGCGCCAACTCCAGCGTGCTTTCGCCGAGGCCGGCACCAGCGTGCAGGAGTGTCTGCATGTCGTCCGGATGCGACGCGCGGCCGAGCTTCTCCATGAGTCCTCTCTCCCGGTCGCGCAGGTGGCGAGGAGTGTGGGGTACCGCCAGCCGCCGCAGTTTGCCAAGGCGTTCCGCCGACATTACGCGCTGACACCCTCGCAGTGGCGCACCGAGCACGACCTGCCCCACCGCGTCACGGAGCCCGCATACCGCCTCGAAGACCTGGCCGTTCCGGCGTAGTCGCGCAGGTTCCTCCGGTGCCGGCACCTGCGGTGTTGACATAACCACACGGGGCGAGAACTGTTGGCGCACGGACGCGCCTGTGCAGGGAAAAAGCGCAACCTCCAGCGCGCGATTCTGTTATCACTGGCGTTAGCAATCGCCGAATTTGCGGGGCACCCTGACTCCCGCAGAACGGGGGAACCACTGGGTACGGCGCACTGCGTCGGACCCTGGGGCGAACCGGCCGCGTGTGGCCGGCGCGCAGCTCGATCAGCGCGAGCCCGTCAGCTCACCCCGTAGGCGCGGGAGACGAGATTGTGCAACGCGCATCGCGAAAGACTCTGACCATCGGCGCCGTGGTCGCACTGGCATGGTTGCTTGCCGCAGCGCTGGCCGCCGCCGGGGGAGCTGACGCCCGCGCCCGGCGCGCCGGGTCCAACCCCCTGGACGGGACGGGCATGTGGATCTGGCAGGCGCCGCTCTCGAGTGGAGGCAGCCCCGCACGGATCGGGGCTCAAGCCCGTAGCTACGGCGTGCGCACCGTCTATCTCAAGAGCTCGGACGGCACGAACATGTGGCGGCAGTTCACCCCGGCCTACGTGGCTGCGCTCAAGGCCCAGGGGCTGAAGGTGTGCGCCTGGCAGTACGTCTACGGCACTCGTCCCGAATCCGAGGCCGCGCTCGGAGCGCGGGCGGTTCAGTACGGGGCCGACTGCCTGATCATCGACGCCGAGTCCGAGTACGAGGGGCGCTACGCACAGGCCGATCGCTACGTTCGCACCCTGCGGCGAGCCATCGGTGCGAGCTACCCGCTCGCCGTGTCCCCGTTCCCCTACGTGGACTATCACCCGTCGTTCCCCTACTCGGTGTTCCTGGGACCCAACGGTGCGCAGTACAACCTGCCCCAGATGTACTGGAAGGCGATCGGCACCAGTGTCGACCAGGTCTTCGCCCACACCTACACCTACAACCGCCTCTATGGCCGCCGCATCTACCCACTGGGGCAGCTCTACCAGAACCCCTCCGCCCCGCAGGTCAGGCGCTTTCGAGCACTGGCCGATGCCTACGGGGCCTCGGGTGTGAACTGGTGGGACTGGCAGGAAGCGCGCCCCGGTGCCTGGCAGGCGCTCAGCGCCCCCCTGACGGTGAAGGCGAGCGCTCCGGCGCTCGGCTACCCCACGCTCGCGAGCGGCTCGCGCGGCGACCTCGTCGTGTGGGCCCAGCAGCACCTGGTCTCCGCCGGGTTCAACGTTCGCATCGACGGCTCCTACGGAGCCACGACACGCAACGCGGTGTCCGCCTTTCAGGCGGCGAAGGGCACGCCGGTGACAGGCAAGATCGGCGAGATCTCCTGGCCTGCGCTCCTGCGCTACCCGGCCGCGCCGGTGGGCTGGGGCGCGCGGGCGCGCGGGGCGGCAACGCGCACCTCGGCCGGTACCGCCCCGGCGTCCGCGCGCTTGCCTGCCCTGGCGCGGGAGATTCCTCCCAAGCGCCACGGCCGCGGCTGACTGCTACGCCGCCGTCTGTTCGGGCAACACGCGCGGGGAGATGTCGCGCATCCGCGTCAGCAGCTGGCTGACCTCCGGGTCGTCTCCCAGCGCGAGTGCCCGCTCGCAGGCGGCGATGCAGTCGCTGATGCGATCGGTGCGGGCCAATGCGTGGGCGTAGCGCGCCCACACCGCGGCTGAGCGCGGCTCGAGCCTTCGCGCCTGCTCGCACGCCGAGACCTCACCGCCGAGGTCTCCGGTCAGGTGGTAGGCCAGGGCCAGGTCGAGGAGACCGTCGACGCTGGGCTGCCTGAGGCGAGCATGCTCCAACGGGGCGAGGGCGCCGGCGCCGTCGAGCTGGGCCAGGCGCAGACGTCCCACGCGCTCCCAGGCCGAGGCGTCGCCCGGCGCGCGCTCGGCGGCGCGCTCGGCGGCTTCCGTGGCGAGCGGGATCGCCCGCATGTCCTCGTAGATGCGCGAGGCGAACCGATGTGGCGTGGGGCGATCGGGTTCCGCGCGCGCCCAGTCGCGCACCGCCCGGCCGGCTGCCGGGAGGTTGCCGGCCTGCCAGAAGGCCAGGGTCATCAGCCGCAGGACGCTCGGGTTGGCCGGCTCGGCGTCGCGCGCGTAGATCAGCCGCTGCGCGGCGAGGGCGTAGTTGCCCTCGGCCATCGCGTGCTGGGCCGCGGTCATGAAGCGCTGTACCCGCTCGGCGCCGGGGTCCGGGGTGGAGAAGTCGACGAACTGCAGCGACCCGGCGGGGACGGTCCGCACGCCGACCCCGAACCGGATCCTCGCCCACTGCTGGGCGTTCTCCTCGTCCCCGGAGAAATAGATCCCGGTGACGGTGCCGACCCCCCATTCCGGATAGGACAGGCAGCGGGCATAGCGGTGCACCACCGAGTGGTCGGGCACGCGCTCGCCGAAGGGGTCGTGCTTTCGCTGCTCTGTCGCGCGCCGGCGCGCCTCCTGCTCGGCCTCGTAGGCCCGCCTTCCTCCCTCGGCGCGCGCGGCGCGCGCGGCCGCGGCGCTGGCCCGGACCGCGTTGCGCGAGACATTGCCGCCACGCGAGGCGTCTGCGAGCTCGGCAAGCTGATCGGCGGCCTCGTTGATGGCCTGGAGGTGGCGCTGGTGCTCGTGCTGGCGTCCGGGTGGAGCGATGTCGGGATGCCAGCGCTTGGCCATCCGCCGGCGGGCCAGTTGAACGGTGCGCTGGTCAAACGGGGCCTCGAGCTCGAGGAGGAGGAGAGCCTGTTCGACGTCGAGGACCGCGGGCATGACTGCAAACGGTAGCGCCGGAGGTCACGGATCACGACCCCTCTATCCTGGTCTGACCGATGGCCGGCGAGTACATCTACACCATGCACCGCCTCACGCGGGTGCATCCGCCCGACCGCGAGGTGCTCAAGGACATCACCCTGGCGTTCTTCCCAGGGGCCAAGATCGGGGTGCTCGGGCCCAACGGCTCGGGCAAGTCGACGCTCCTGCGCATCATGGCCGGCGAGGACACCGAATTCCGCGGTGACGCGGCCCTGGCCGCGGGTGCCAGCGTCGGCCTGCTCGAGCAGGAGCCGGCGCTGGACGAGGCAAAGGACGTGCGCGGGAACGTGGAGGACGGCGTGGCCGCGACGCGAGCCCTGCTCGACCGCTTCACCGAGCTTTCGGCCAACTACACAGAAGACACCGCGGACGAGTTCGCTCGTGTCCAGGAGCAGATCGACGCGGCCGACGCATGGAACCTGGACACGGCGCTGGACACCGCGATGGACGCGCTGCGCCTGCCGCCGGCCGATGCCGAGGTGGCGACGCTCTCCGGCGGCGAGCGCCGCCGCGTGGCGCTGTGCCGGCTGCTGCTGCGCCAGCCCGACCTGCTGCTGCTCGACGAGCCCACCAACCACCTCGACGCCGAGTCCGTTGCCTGGCTCGAGCGCCACCTGGCGGAGTACGCGGGCACGATCGTCGCCGTCACCCACGATCGCTACTTCCTTGACAACGTGGCCGGTTGGATCCTCGAGCTCGACCGCGGCCGCGGTCTTCCGTTTCAGGGCAACTACTCCTCGTGGCTCGAGCAGAAGCACGCTCGTCTGGCCCAGGAGGAACGCCAGGAGAAGGCCCGCCAGCGCACCATCACCGCCGAGCTCGCGTGGGTGCGCATGAACGCGTCCTCGCGGTTGACCAAGAACAAGGCCCGATTGGCCCGCTACGACGCGCTGCTGGCGGAGGACCGCAACGTCAAGCTCGACCAGGTCCAGATCCACATCCCCGCCGGCCCCCGCCTGGGCGACCTCGTGCTCGAGACCGAGGACCTGCGCAAGGGCTACGGCGAGAAGCTGCTGATCGACGATCTCAGGTTCACGCTGCCGCGGGCGGGCATCGTCGGCGTGATCGGCCCCAACGGCGCAGGCAAGACAACCCTGTTTCGCATGATCACCGGCCAGGAGGAGCCCGACGCCGGCTCACTGCGCCTCGGCGACACCGTCCAGCTCGCCTACGTGGATCAGTCGCGCGACGCGCTGGATCCCGATAGGACGGTGTGGGAGGAGGTCTCCGGCGGAGACGAGAAGCTCAAGGTCGGCGAGCAGTGGATGAATTCGCGCGCCTACGTCGGTGGATTCAACTTCAAGGGCTCCGATCAGCAGAAGAAGGTGGCCAAGCTCTCCGGTGGCGAGCGCAATCGGCTGCACCTGGCCAAGCTCCTGCGTACCGGCGGGAACCTGCTGCTGCTCGACGAGCCGACCAACGACCTCGATGTCGACACACTGCGGGCGCTTGAGGAGGCGCTGCTCGCCTTCGCCGGATGCGCGGTGGTCATCTCCCACGACCGCTGGTTCCTCGATCGCGTGGCGACCCACGTGCTCGCGTTCGAGGGCGACTCGCACGTCGAGTTCTTCGAGGGCAACTTCGAGGCCTATGAGGCTCGGCGCCATGAGCAGCTCGGAGCCGAGGCCGACCGGCCGCACCGCATTACCTACAAGCGGCTCGTCCGCGGCTGAAGGTCGCCCATGGCCCCGCTGACCATTCGGGAGTTCACCGATCCCGGCTGTCCGTTCGCCTTCAGCGCCGAGCCGGCGCGGTGGCGGATCGAGTGGCTCTACGGTGACCAGCTCGAATGGTCGCGGCGCATGGTGGTGCTCTCGCAAGCGCCGGACGATTACGTCGAGAAGGGCTTTACTCCGGAGAAGCAGGCCGAGGCCTACAAGCGGATGCGGCGCGAGCACGGCATGCCCATCGACGCGCACGAGCGTCCGCGGATGGCGGCGACGGAAATCGCCTGCCGTGCGGTCGTGGCGGCGCGGCTGCACGCGCCCGAGCGCGAGCGGGCGCTGCTGCGACAGCTGCGGGTCCTGGGCTTCGCCGGCCAGCTCATCGACGAGCGCGAGACCATCGAGCGGGCGGCGCGCCACGTGGGCCTCGCCCCCGACGACCTCCTGGCGTGGATGGAGGAGCCCGCGGTGCACGAGGCTCTCGCGGAGGACATGGCGGATGCGCGCTCGCCCTCGGCCGCCGCGCTGGTGCTCTTCAGCCGTCTCGCGGAGACCGATGACGGCCACCGCTACACCTGCCCCTCCTACCAGTTCCAGTCCGCCGAGGGCAGGTGCTTCGACATCCCCGGCTTTCGCCCCGTCGAGGCCTACGAGGTGGCGATCGCCAACCTCGCCTCTGAGCTTGACCGCCGCTCCGAGCCCGACAGGGTCGAAGAGGTGCTGGCCTGGGCCGTCGAGCCGCTCGCCACGGTCGAGGTGGCGGCAGTCGCCAAGCTCGAGCCCGAGCAGGCGCGGGAGGAGCTGGCCCGGGTGGCCGACTTCCAGCCCGTGGGCAATGACGGCTACTGGACGCTGCGCGTGGCCGACCGGCTCGCTGCTGACGCGGCCAAGCCCGAAGAAGGCCCTGCGTAGCGGGGGGTCGGAGGTTTAGTCGTCGTCGCTGCCGCTCGTGAACATCTCACGAGCCTTCTGCAGCGGTCCAGTCCCATCGGGCAGGTGATCGGTGACGCTCGTGACGTCGCCCCGGAGCGCCTTGACGGTTTCGTGCATCGCATCCAGCTCCCCGTTGAGCTTGGCGACGGTCGTATTGAGGTGGGACTCGTTGCTCTCCAACTCCCCGACCAATTGACGCAGGGAATCGATTCGCGTCCCCAGCGACTCCTCTAGGTGCTCCAGCGCGGGGAGGAGCTCGCCCAGCGGCTCGACTTGCTCGCTGATGCGCTCCACCACCGGCAGCATCTCGGCCAACTGCTCGGCCTGCTTATCGATGCGCTCGATCGCAGGCAGGACCTTGGGTAGGGACGCGGTCTGCTCGCGGACCAGAGTGAGCTCCTCGCGGATCGGTGCCACCTCCTGCCCAGCATCCACCAGCGACTCCAGGGCCTGGATCACCCGCTCGGGGAGGCGCAAGGGTGAGAGCAGACCGCCCAGCATGCTCGTACTCCGCTGCTCGGATTCGTCTGATGGCATAGACAAACCCTACACACGACCATCAACGCCAATGCGCCGATTGGCTGGACCGATCACCGCCCGATCGGCCACCTCGAACGCAAGGCAGTCAGGCGCGCGCGCTCCTCTCGCGCCAACGAGTCGCCGATCAGCCACAGCAAGGGCGGCCAGAGCCCGACGAAGAGGGCGCGCCGCTCGGCGTTCCCGCGCTCGTCCTCGCCGACGGTCTTGGCGCGAATCCACAGTCCGATGCAGAGGCCGACGGATGCGAGCGAGGTGAGCTGCAGGTGCCAACTGCGCAATCCCGTCTGGTGGAGCGAGTGGGTGAGCATGCGAATTCGGCCTGACAGTTAACCCCTTTCCGAGGTGGGGGAGTACACATCCCACGTGCCGCGCCGCCAATCCAGACATAAGCGCCTGTCCACAGCCGCCCGCTGGCCGGTCGGGATCGCGCTCACCTCCTGGCGCTACATGTGGCGTACCACCCCGCTCCATCGTCGCGAGCTGGTGGGCCGGTTGCCCGAGGACGCGCCGCCGGCTCTGGCACCGGGCGTTGATGGCGAGGGGATCCAACATCCGGAGGATGGCGCCGGGCCGCTCGTACATCGCCTCTACCGAACTCGGATCCGCGGACCCGAGGTCTCCCCGGAGCAGCTGATGGAGTTGATCGCCTCCAATCTCGACTGCATCGCACCCACCGAGCTCGCGAGCTTCCAGAAGCTCGACCGCGAAGACCAGCCGCTGGCCGCGGGGGATGAGTACATCGTGCGGATCCCCGGCCCGTGGGACGGACCGGTTCGGGTCGCAGAGGCGACCGCGACGTCCTTCAGGCTCGTCACCCTCGCCGGGCATCTCGAAGCGGGACAGATCGACTTCCGCGTGTCTGGCGGCCACCGCTACCTCGATTTCATGATCGAGTCCTGGGCTCGCAGCGGAGATCGGCTCTCCGATCTGATGTATTCGCGCCTGCGCATGGCGAAGGAGGTCCAGCTGCACATGTGGACCAGGGTGCTCGAGCGCGTCGTGGAGCTCAGCGGCGGCAGGATGGCGGGCGGCATCGTGATCACCACTCGGCGGGTCGAGACCGAGGAGCGCGACGCTAGGACCGGTCTCCGGCGGCGCCTGTCGAGCCTCGAGGGTCGCCCGCTGAACTTTGATCCGGAGCAGAAGCATCTCTACACGGCCCAGAACGGCTGGCACGTGGACGACTTGACCCAGCCGCTGCCCCACGAGCGTTCGGGCGCCCCGACGGAGGGCGGGAGCTGGGAGGTCGCGTGTGAGCTCATGCGCAACTACCAGGTCGCCGACCCGGCCGTGGTGCGCGCGAGCTACGACCGTGATGCGGGCCTGGCCGGACGGGACATGCTCCTGTCGATCCGCTTCTACGGTGTGCGGTTCCACGTGGGCGTGCGGGTCGGCGAGGTCTACGACGAGGAGCGTGAGGTCGACGGCCGGCCGGCGCGGGTGTTCGGTTGGGACTACGAGACGCTGGAGGGTCATTTCGAGCAGGGACAGATCCATTACGAGATCTGGAAGTGGCTCGATACCGGCGACGTCGAGTTTCGCCTGCACGCCTTCTCGCGGGTGGCCGACGCAGGCCCGCTCGTGACCCGTCTGGGCTACCGGCTCATCGGTCGGCGCCACCAGATGGACTTCTACCGCCGCGCCTGCCGGCGCATGCGCACCCTCACCGAGGGCGAGCTCGAAGGTCGACGCAGCGCCGCGTACCGGTCGAGCGTCGGGTGACCGCGCTCGTCTGGTACCGGCGAGACCTGCGCGTACACGACCATCCGCCGCTGCGCAGCGCCCTCGAGCGCAACGAGCACGTCGTCCCGGTCTTCTGTTTCGACGATCGCCTGCTCCAAGGTCGCCACGCGTCCGGGCCGCGTACGCAGTTTCTCCTCGAGTGCCTCGCGGACCTCGACGCCTCGCTCAGAGACCGGGGCGCGGGGCTCGTGGTGCGCCGTGGATACCCCGAGCGCGAGCTGGTCGCGCTCGCCCACCAGGTCGGTGCCCGGGAGGTCCATTTCACCACTGACGTGAGCCCCTTCGCGCGTACACGCGGGAAGCTCGCCGGGAAGGCGTTCGCGGACGCCGGCCTCGACGTGCACGCCCATCCCGGCCTGACCGTGCTCGACGATACCGCCGCTCTGCGTACCAGCACCGGCGGGCCCTATTCGGTGTTCACTCCGTTCTACCGGGCTTGGGACGATGCGCCGCGGCGCGCGGTCCTGGCGGCTCCGCGGAAGGCGGCCCTGCCATCCGGCGTGCCTAGGGGCGCCATCCCCTCGCTCTCGGCGCTCGGCCTCGAGCAGGAGGTCGCCGAGCCGCTGCCGGGAGGCGAGCACGCTGGGCGCGAGCGGATGAAGCGATTCCTCGACGGGCCGGTGCACGGCTACGTCAGCGACCACGATGCCCTCGGCGCGGACCGGACCTCGCGCCTGTCCCCGTACCTGCACTTCGGGTGCGTCTCGCCGCGCGAGCTCGAGGATCGCGTACCGCAGGGCGAGGGCCCCGCCGCCTTCCGTCGTCAGCTGTGCTGGCGCGACTTCTACCACCAGCTCCTCCACCACAATCCCCGCAACGCGAGGTCGGAGTTCCAAGATCGCTATCGCGGCTCCATCCGCTGGAGTCGCGCCGAGAAGCCGTTCCGAGCCTGGGCCGAGGGGCGCACCGGCTATCCGTTGGTCGATGCCGGCATGCGTCAGCTTCGCCGCGAGGGGTGGATGCACAATCGAGCGCGCCTGGTCGTGGGCTCGTTCTTGACCAAGGACCTGGGGATCGACTGGCGCTGGGGCGAACGATGGTTCATGCGCCTGCTGATCGACGGGGACGAGGCCAACAACAACGGCAACTGGCAGTGGATCGCCTCGGTGGGTGCCGATCCCCAGCCCGTGTTTCGCCGGATCTACAACCCCGCCCTGCACGCGGAGCGCTTCGACCCCGACGGCGCGTACGTGCGCCGCAACGTGCCCGAGCTGGCCGCGGTACCCGACGACTACCTTCGAGAGCCCTGGCGGATGCCGGAGGCGGTGCAGCACGAGGTCGGCTGCGTCATCGGCGAGGACTATCCGGAGCCGATCGTCGACCACCTGCAGGCGCGCCGGGCAGCGCTCGAGCGCTACGGGCGGGCGCGCTCTGACTGAGGGCCGGGCCCGATCAGTGGTGAAACGAGGAGCGTGCCTCGTCGGGAGGGGCGATGCCCCCGTGGCGCTCGAGCCGCTCGGTCACGGCCCGCAGGTCGTCGAGCAGCGACTCGGCGAGGTCTCGCGAGAAGCCGTTGCGCACGCAGATGCGGAGCACCGCCATGGCGTCGATGGCCGGCGGCATCGTGTAGGCAGGGACGATCCAGCCGCGGCCGCGGATGAGCTCGGACACGTCGTAGACGCTGTAGCCGGCGTCCGGCGCGGCGATCCGGAAGGCGAACACGGGCAGCTCGTCGCCGTGGGAGAGCAGCTCGTAGGCCCCGAGATCGGCGATCTCCTGCGCGAGCCATTGGGCGGTGTCGCGCGAGGCCTGCTGCACACGGCGGTAGCCGTCCCACCCCAGCCGCAGCAGTGAGTAGTACTGCGCGACGACCTGAGCGCCGGGCCGCGAGAAGTTCAGCGCGAAGGTCGGCATGGTCCCCCCGAGGTAGTCGACGTCGAAGACGAGCTCCTGGGGAAGGGCGTCGTGATCGCGCCAGATCACCCAGCCCACGCCGGGATAGACCAGCCCGTACTTGTGCCCCGAGGCGTTGATCGACTGCACGCGGGGGAGGCGAAAGTCCCATTCGACGTCGGGGTCGAGGAACGGGGCGATGAAGCCACCGGAGGCGGCATCGACATGGATGGGCACATGTACGCCGGTGTCCGCCTCGAGGCGGTCGAGGCGCGCGGAGATCTCCTGGACGGGCTCATAGGACCCGTCGAACGTGGAGCCGAGGATCGCGACCACCCCGATGGTGTTCTCGTCGCAGTGCTCCGCGGCGACGTCGGCCGTGAGGTGGAGAGCCTGCGCGCTCACTGGCACGAGCCGGGGCTCGACCTCCCAGTAGCGGCAGAACTTCTCCCAGCAGACCTGCACGTTGGCCCCCATCACGAGGTTCGGCCGGTCGGCCGGCGCACCCTGGGCCTGCCGCCGCGCGCGCCAGCGCCACTTCAGGGCCATGCCGCCGAGCATGCACGCCTCGCTGGAGCCGGTCGTCGAGCAACCCGTGCCGTGGCTCGCGTCCATCGCTCCCCACAACGCCGAGAGCATGTTCACGCAGCGCCGCTCGAGCTCGGCGGTCTGCGGATACTCGTCCTTGTCGATCATGTTCTTGTCGAGGGACTCCTCGATGAGGGCGCGGGCCTGGGGCTCCATCCAGGTGGTCACGAACGTCGCGAGGTTGAGCCGCGCGTTGCCGTCGAGCATCAGCTCGTCGTGGACGATCTGGTAGGCCGTGTCCGCCGGCATCTCCCCCTCGGGGAGTCGCAGCTTCGACACCTCCGCCGTCTCACCGGGCTGCGCGAACTGGGGCCTGACGGCGACCACGTCACCTTCGTCTCGAGCTGCGTGGTCGTGGAGCGCCATGTGGGTGGCTCAGGCGCTACGCAACGCTCTTGGCGTGCCGGCGCTCGGCGGGAACGCTGACGACGTTCCAGACGAGGCCGAGGCGCTCCAGCAACCCGATGACCAGGGCGGAGGGGTCGAGCTCCCACCTGCGCAGGCCATGGGCTGCCGAAGTCGGGAAGGCATGGTGGTTGTTGTGCCACGCTTCGCCGAAGGACAACGGGGCGAGCCAGGCGAGGTTGCGCGACTCGTCCTGGGTGACGTATCGGCGGCGTCCGAAGAAGTGGCAGAGCGAGTTGATGGCGAACGTCGCGTGGTGGAGCAGGAAGATGCGCACCGCTCCGCCCCACAACAGTCCCGTCAGCCCCCCCACCACCGATCCGGTCAACGCCAGGCCAAGGCCGAACGGGACGGCCAATCCGAGCAGCGTCCACAGCACGAACGTGCGGTCGATGAACCGAATCACGGGGTCCTTGAGCAGGTCCGGCGCATAGCGCTCCTGGTTGGCGAAGTCGGAGCGAAACAGCCACAGCAGGTGTGCGTGGGCCAGTCCGCGCAGCGCCCCCCGCCAGCCCCCGCCGTGACCGACATGAGGGCTGTGAGGATCCCCTTCGCGATCGGAGTGCGCGTGGTGCATGCGGTGGTTGGCCACCCATTCGATCACCGGCCCCTCGACCGCCGCGGAACCCAGCGCCGCCAGGAGGCCCCGAAGGAAGGGTCCGGTCTGGAAGCTGCGATGCGTGAACAGCCGGTGGAAACCCACGGTCACGCCCAGGCCGACCGGGACGTAGCACACGGCGAGGATCGCCAGGTCCTGCCAATGCAGTGCGCTGTCCCAGGCCAGCCAGGCCGCGAAGCCCACCGCCACCATCGGCAGTGCCGTCACCGCAGCGGTCAGCCCACGCTCCAACCCGTCGTGAGGACCGGGAGGCGCCACCTCCGGCGCCTGGCCGCGCGTGGCGGGCGAGCCCGCGAGCCCGGCGTCCGCCGCGGAGCTCTCTCCGAACGGTTCGTCCTCTACGCCTATATCGACCGCTTCGCGCCCGGGCATCGACGGGCGATGCTAACGAAGCCTGGTGAATTCGTGCAGGCGTCGGGGAGCATGCGAACGATCCGCAGTCCGGCGGAGGACCCGCAGCTTGTGCTCGGCCACGAGATCGGTCGGCGCGGTTTCGCTCGGCTCGAGCGGCGAGGGCTCTTCGTCGCCCCGGATCAATCGCCCACCCCTGAACGTGACGGCGGCGATCAGCATGCCGGCGGCGACAAGGATGATGTCCTTGAGGACGTATTGGCCCTCCAGGGTTGGCGCGTTGTGGGGGCCGCTGAACAGGCGGCCGGGGAGTAGCACCAGCGGTGACAGGATCCCGACGAGCTCCAGCGCCAGCAGCCAGATCGCCAGGCGCATCCAGCGCCCGGCGAGCAGGCACAATCCGATGAAGCATTCAAGCGCAGCGATCGCGACGAGCGCCGTGTGACCGGGCACCAGGCCGACGGTCAGCCGATCGGTGGTGGCCATCACCAGACTCTGCGCGGGGCTGACGCCCGGAAAGAATTTCAAGAATCCGAAGCCTAGGAACACCGCGCCCACCGCCACCCGCAGGATCACGGCGCTGCGGCGGATGAGCGCGCGGTGGATGACGTCTTCGAGCGCGACGAAGCGCCGTTGGATCGAGTGCATGCCTGTTTTTGCGCGGGACGCCCTGAGGCGGTTCACTGCGCAACGGGAGCGCCGAGGTGCAGGGGGCCGCTATCCGGCCCTCCGTCGAGGATCCCGGGCTGTGCCTCGATCGGGGAGTTGGCGCGTACGCGCGCAGGCAAGTCCGCTCGCTCAGGCGCGGGCGAGCAGCACCTCGAGCTCGGACTTCAGCGCAGCGGTGTGCGGCGCAACCGCGTCGGCCGCCTCCAGCTCGGCCGGTTGGAACGGGCCGGTCGCCACCGCCAGGCAGCGCACGCCGTCGGCCTGTGCGCACGCGATGTCGTTGGGCGTGTCGCCGATGACCACCGTGCGCTCGCGGGGATGCGCCTCACCGTTCGCGCCGGCCCGCGCGCGGGCGAGGGCCGGGAGCTCGGCGCGGTCCTCGTGATCTGATCCGAATGCCCCCTGTCCGTGCTCGAAACGGTCGCCGAGGCCGGCCCGGTTCATCTTCAGACGCGCGATCGGCTCGAAGTTCCCGGTCACCAGGGCCAGGCGTACCCCGTCGCGGGCGTCGAGCTCCGCCAGCAGCTCCACGATGCCCGGCGCCACCTTCTCGCGCAGGTCGTCAGGACAGCGTCGAGCGAATTCGCGGCACGTCACGTCGCGCACGGCGTTCGCGCGGTCATCGATCCGCTCGGCGCTGACCCCGCTGCGGAGCAGGATCTGACGGGAGATCTCGCCGTCGGTGCGTCCAGGAGCCTTGACATGCGCGGCAGCCGGGTCGACCACCCCATGTACCTCACGCAGCGCCGCGTGGATGCTGTCGCGATGCTGTTCCGACGCGCCCAGGAGAAGGGTGCCGTCGATGTCGAACAGCAGCAGCATGGGATCGCCTATCGCGCGAACGAGACGCCCGGCTCCAGCCGCTGGGCGAACGCCGCGACCAGTCGGGCACAGGCGCCCACGTCCTCGAGGGCCACCATCTCCACCGGCGAGTGCATGTAGCGCAGCGGCACCGAGACCACTGCGGTCGGCACGCCGGCGCGGGAGATGTGAACGGCGTCGGCGTCCGTGCCGGTGCGCCTCGCGGAGGCCGCGACGGTGAACGCGATGCCTTCGGCCTCGGCAGTGTCGTGGAGGAGTTCGAACACCTGTGGGCTGAGCGTCGCCCCGCGCTCGAGCACGGGGCCGGAGCCGAAGGGGTGCTTGCCCAGCGCCTTGGCGTCGACGCCGGGCGCGTCGGTGGCGTGGGTGACGTCGACCACGATGGCCAGGTCGGGTTGCAGCGCGAACGCCGACGTGTGCGCCCCGGCGAAGGTGATCTCCTCCTGGACGGCGGCGACCGCGGCCACCTCGCCCGGTGCGCCCCCGGCCTGCGCGACCAGGCGAGCCGCCTCGTAGACGACATAGGCGCCGAGGCGATTGTCCAGCGCGCGAGAGGCGACGCGGTCGTTGGGCAGCGCCACGGGCTCGCCGGCGATCACGGCGACGTCCCCGATGCGCACGAGTGCGCGAGCCTCGTCGCCATTGCGGGCGCCGACGTCGATGTGCAGGTCCTTGACATCGGCCACCCGCTTGCGCTCTTCGTCCTTGAGCAGATGGATGGGCTTCTTTCCCACCACGCCGGGGATCGCTCCGCCGCGCGTGGAGATCTCGACCCGCTGACCGACGAGGATCTGCCAATCCCACCCCCCGATGCCCTCGAAGTACAGGTAGCCGTCGTCGTCGATGTGGGTGACGATCAGGCCGATCTCGTCGATGTGGCCGACCAGCGCGAGGAGCGGGCCGCCGCCCGTCCCCGGCACGCGCGCCACCGAGGAGCCCAGGGTGTCGCTCGACACCTCGGCGAACTGTCCGGCGGCCTGCCGCCAGGCAGCGGCCGGCGCGGTCTCATAGCCCGAGGGGCCCGGAGCGGTGAGCAGCGCGCGAAGGACGTCGGGGATCGCCACGCTAGTCCGCAAGCAGCTGTCGCAGGACGAAG
>JALYZC010000014.1 GCA_030945905.1 Actinomycetota bacterium | reverse complement strand
GGCGTCCGAGCCGCTTGCCCTCACCGTCGGGATGGTCGATCGCCCCAACCTCGAGCGCAAGGGGCTGCGCGCGTTCGTGCTCGCCGCAGCGCAGCTTCCGGATATCTCCTTCGTCGTGGCCGGGCGCTGGGTGGACGACGCCGTGGAGACGCTGCGCGGTGCGGCGCAGGCGAACGTGCAGCTCACCGGCTGGTTGGAGGACGACGATCTGCTCGCGTGCTACCGCCGCGCCTCGGCCTACGTGCAGGCCTCCCAGCACGAGGGCTTCGGGGTCTCGGTCGCGGAGGCCATGCTCGCCGGCTGCGTTCCGGTGGTCACGGCCGTCGGCGCCCTGCCGGAGGTGGTGGGGGACGTCGGCGTGCAGATCGACGACGCGGCCCCGACGAGCGTCGCGGAGGGGGTGCGGGCGGCGCTCGCGCTCGGCCCCGACGGCGGCTCCCGGGCGCGGGAGCGCGTGCTGCGCGAGTTCTCGGTCGATGAGCGCCGCCGGGCGCTGCACGGGCTCGTCGAAGCTGCGCTGCGCCGCGTCACCCGGGCGTGAGCGGCGACCGCGGGGCGAAACTCGGACACCGCTCACCTGTTGATAGGAGACCGGCGCCCGCCGGCACGGCCTCGGAGGTCTCCCGCGTGACTCGACGGATCCTGCTGCTCGCACTGGCCATCTGCGCTCTGGCGCCGACCGCCGCCTGGGCGGCCCCTACGGTGTCGATCGACGACGTCTCCCACCTCGAGGGCAACGGCGCCGCGAGCAGCGCGACCTTCACCGTGCGCCTGTCGGAGGCGGCGCCCGCGGGCGGCGTCGCGATCGCCTACGCCACGCAGGACGCAACCGCGAGGGCTCCCGCGGACTACGCAGCGGCGAGCGGCGCCGTCACGATCCCCGCCGGAGCCACCTCCGCGCCCATCGACGTCTCGGTCTCCGGAGACGTGCTCAGCGAAGCCAACGAGACCTTTGCGGTCAATCTCTCGGGGCCCACCAACGGGGCCACGCTCGCCGACGCTCAGGGCGTGGGGACGATCGTCAACGACGACGCGCCGCCCGCGGTGCGCGTCAACGACGTGCGGGTGGCCGAGGGCGACAGCGGGGTCCGCGCCGCGACCTTCACGGTCTCGCTCTCACAGGCCAGTGGACAGGACGTCACGATCGCCTATGCCAGCTCGAACGGGAGCGCCCGAGCCCCCGGCGACTACGCGCCTGCGACGGGTGCCGTCGTCATCCCCGCCGGTTTGACGTCGGCGGGCGTGGGCGTCCGCGTCCAGGGCGACACGACCGACGAGTACGACGAGACCTTCAATCTCAACCTCGTGGCAGCCTCCGGCGCCGCGGTTGCCGACGGACGGGGTGTGGGCACGGTCATCGACGATGACGGTGCGCCCTCGCTCTCGGTGCGAGACGTGCGGGTGCGGGAAGGCAATCGCGGGATCACGCCCGCTCGGTTCGTCGTCGCCCTCTCGCGACCGAGCGGCAAGCCGGTCTCCGTCCACTTCGCGACGAGGAACGGCTCGGCCCAGGCCGGGAGCGACTACGCCGCCCGGTCGGGCACGCTGAGCATGGCCCCGGGGGCGATGGCGCGGACCGTCGACGTCGGGGTCACGGGCGACACCCGGCACGAGGCGGACGAGTCCTTCGCGCTCACGCTCTCGCGGGCACGCAACGCGTCGATCCGCGATGGCACCGGGACCGCTGCGGTGCAGGACGACGACGCCGCGAATCGCGCACCCCGCGTCACGCGCTACCGCCTGGCGCCGAAGGTGTTTCGCGCCGCACGCCGCGGCGGCTCGCTGGCGGCGCGGTCCATCGGCGCCCGCGTGAGCTATCGCCTCTCAGAGCCCGCACGCGTGGCGTTTCGCGTGCAGCGCCTCCGCCACGGCCGGCCCTACACGCTGCTGCGCGGGAGCTTCTCGCGCGCGGGACGCCTCGGGCGCAACGTCGTGCGCTTTACCGGGCGCCTGCGCCACCACCGGCTCGCGCCGGGCCGCTACCGCCTGGTGATCGTGGCCGTCGATCCTCAGGGGCTGCGGTCGCGCCCGCGCGCGGTCGCCTTTCGCATCTCGGGCTGATCGCGGGCACCGAGGCGCGAGTATCGTCCGACGGGCCTGTGCCGTTTCGTACTCTCGCGATCCTTCTCGCCTTCCAGTTGGTGCTGGGCGCGGCGTTTGTCATATGGGCGGCGAGCGACTTCCCGGGGATCGATCGAGGGACGGCGCGCGGCGCTGATACGAGCACCGCCCCGAAGCCCCAGGCCCATCGCTTCGACGCTTCCCGCGCGTTTCGGGAGATACGTGCCGAGGTGGCCCTGGGCCCTCGTCCTGCCGGGTCGCCCGCCCTGCAAGGCCTGGCCTTGCGGCTCCGGGCCCAGCTCCCCCACGGTCACTTCGAGACGGTCGCCGGGGGCCTGCGCAACATCGTGGGGGTGCTGCCGGGCCGGCGCCCCGCGGTGGTGGTCGGCGCGCACTACGACACCAAGGACATCCCCGGCTTCGTGGGCGCCGAGGACGGCGCCGGTGGCACCGCGGCCGTGCTCGAGCTGGCTCGGGCGCTCGCCCACGGCCGCGCGCCCGACGGCCCCGAGCTGCGGTTCGTCCTCTTCGACGGGGAGGAGAGCCCGCGGGGCTCCAACCAGTTCCTGCGCGACGGGGTGCGCGGGAGCCGCGCCTACGTCCGCGCCCACCGCCGCGACGTCGGCGAGATGATCCTGCTGGACTTCATCGCCCAGCGTGAGCTGAGCCTCCCGCGGGAGGTGGGTTCCAATGCCGCGCTGTGGGGCCGTCTGCGGGCGGCGGCGGCGCGCGTCGGCGTCGCCAGGGTGTTCCCCAACCGCACCCGCGACGTGGTCGAGGACGACCACACGCCGTTCGCGGCCGCCGGGATCCCCGCCATCGACCTGATCGACTTCGACTACCCGTACTGGCACACCGTCGCCGATACGCTCGACAAGCTCTCGGTGCGCAGCCTCGACGCCTCGGGGGAAGCGGTGCTCGAGCTGCTCAGTCCGGCACGCCGCAGTGCGCGTGCTTGAAGAACGCCACCGCCGCCCGCCGCGGATTGCGGAACTTGAACTTCACCACCAGATCGGCCTTGCAGCCAAAGGTGTCCCCCTGATTTGAATCCGTGTAACGGAAGACGATCCGGTGCTTGGACACCCGGCGCCCCTTGCTCAGCGTCTGGTGCTTGACGAAGGGCCGGATCTTGCGCTGCTTGGCCTCGAGCTTCTTGGCCAGGGCAGTCGCGCTGCGCTGCAAGAGCACGTGTGCCTCCGCCGTCGCAGCCCCGCTGCCCATGAGCCCGGCTGTCACCACCAGCCCGGTTGCTGTCCTGCGCATGGCGCCTCCTCCCGCGGCATGCCCACCGCCGCTGCATCGATGTGGATGAGGCTACCCGATCAGGCGGCGGTGAGGTGGGAGGCGGAGTCACCGCCGCGGCGTCGCCCTACACTGATGAAGGTGATGAGTTCCTCGCGTCAGACACCCAACGCTCCGGAAAAGCTCCTTCTGGCCGCGCCACGTGGGTATTGCGCGGGCGTCGACCGCGCGGTGCAGACTGTCGAGCACGCGCTCGACCTCTACGGCGCCCCGGTCTACGTGCGCAAGGAGATCGTCCACAACAAGCACGTCGTGGCCGAGCTGCGCCAACGCGGCGCAATCTTCGTCGACCAGGAGACGGAGGTCCCCGAAGGGTCCACGGTGGTGTTCTCCGCGCATGGGGTTGCGCCCTCGGTGCACGCAAACGCCGCACAGCGGGGGCTGTTCGCACTCGACGCGACGTGCCCCCTGGTCACCAAGGTGCACGTCGAGGCCAAGAAGTTCGCCGACGAGGGCTACACCATCGTGCTGATCGGGCATGCCGGCCATGAGGAGGTCGAGGGCACGATGGGCGAAGCGCCGGAGCACATGGTGCTCATCGAGACCGAGGATGACGTGCAGCGACTCGATGTCGAGAATCCCCAGCGGCTCGCCTACCTCACGCAGACGACGCTGTCGGTGGACGAGACCCGCACGATCATCAACAAGCTGCGCGAGAAATTTCCCGCCATCATCGGCCCCCGGACTGACGACATCTGCTACGCGACGACCAATCGTCAAGCGGCCGTGAAGCAGATGGCCGAGCAGTGCGACCTCGTCCTGGTCATCGGCTCGAGCAACTCCTCGAACTCCAACCGGCTGGTGGAGGTCGCTCGCGACCACGGCGCGGACTCCCACCTAATCGACAACGCTGCGCAGGTGCGCGAGGAATGGCTCGCCGGCAAGCGGGTTGTGGGCATCACCTCCGGGGCCAGCGCCCCCGAGGCGCTGGTCCAGGAGCTGGTCGCGTTCTTCCGCGAGCGCGGGACGCAGGACGTGGCCGAGTTCGAGGTCATCAAGGAGGACGTGCGCTTCATGCTGCCCAAGATCATTCGGCGGGAGCTCGCCGCGAGCCGGTGACCCCGCGCCGGGCGCAGGGCCCGGCCGCTTCGGTGTGAGCACCCTCGTCGTCTCCGATCTGCACATCGGCGCGCACACACGCGCCGATGTGGCCCGGCGCCGCGAGCTGCGCGCGCCCCTGATCGAGGCGATTGCGCACGCCGACGAGCTCGTGCTGCTGGGCGACGTGGTGGAGCTCAGGGACGGCCCGCTGGCCTCGGCGCTCGTGTCGGCGCGCGAGTTCTTCGAGGAGGTCGGTGCAGCGCTCGAGGGCCGTCGCGTAGTGATCGCGCCGGGCAACCACGACTATCAGCTCATCGCCCCCTGGCTGGAGGTGCGCCGCGCGCACGGCGGGCCCATGGGGCTCGAGGAGCGCGTCAAGCCGGTCGACGCCTCGCCCGCGGCGGCGCAGGTGGCGGCCTGGCTCGGCGACGCCGAGCTCGAGCTCGCCTACCCCGGCCTCTGGCTGCGGCCCGACGTCTACGCCACCCACGGCCACTACCTCGACCTGCACATCAGCGTGCCCTCCTTCGAGCGCCTGGGCGCCCGCGTCGTCGATCGGATGGTGCGGGGGGCCGAGAGCGCACTGCGCACCCCCGACGACTACGAGGCCACGCTCAGCCCCATCTACGCACTTCTCAACGAGGTCGCTCAGGTCGCGCCCGACCGGGGCACCGGGGGATCGGGAGCCTCCGAGCGGGCGTGGCGGATGCTCGCGGGCGACGGTCGCCGCCGGGTTCCGCTGCCCATGCAGCTGGCGTTGTGGGGTGCGTGGCCGTTGGCGATCGCGGGGCTCAAGCGCGCCGGGCTGGGCCCCCTCAGCGCCGATCTCTCCGGCCCCTCCCTACGACGCGCCGCGGTCGTCGCCATGGGCGAGGTGATCGAGCGGCTGGGAGTCCAGGCCGAGCACGTCATCTTCGGGCACACGCACCGCGCGGGACCCTTCACGCTGCGGGACGATGCCGCGGACTGGCGCACCGCGGGCGGGACCAGCCTGTTCAACACGGGTTGCTGGCTCTATAGCCCGACCTTTCTCACCGCCACGCCGAACGAGAGCCCCTACTGGCCAGGGGTCTGCGTGCACGTGGACGACCAGGGCCCTCCCCGGCTGGAGCGCCTGCTGCGCTATCAGACCCACGCCGACCTGCGCCCGGCCTGACGGCGATCGAGGTTCGGCTCAGGCCACGAGGCCGGGCGTGAAGCACACCGCGTGGCAGGTCACCCCGGGCGGGACGCCGAGCTCGAGGTGCCCGGCCGTGTGGTGCTCGTGCTCGATCAGCGTGTAGCAGCCCGGATGGGTCACCGCGACTTCCCGGCCGTTGACGACGATGGTCCCCTCGCCCCCCAGGACCGCCGACACGCCGCCGGCCTCGTAGGGGCCGCTGTAGCCGCCCGCCTGGTCGTCGCTCGGCAGCGCCACGAGGGCCCCGGGCTCGTCCTCGGGGCGCCGCGCCGCTACGAGCGGGCGCCGGAGGTCAAGCAGCTCCTGCACCGCGCGCTCGGTATCGGCGTAGCCACCCTCGCCGAAGTGGACGTCATGCAGCACGCCGCGCTGGTCGAACAGGTAGCGGGCCGGCCAGCCCTGGTTGTCGTAGAGGTCCCACACCTCCAGATGCTGGTCGAGCACGACCGGGTAGGCGATCTCCAGCCGAGTCACCGCGTCGCGCACCGCCGGCTCGTCGAACGAGGGCGTAAAGCCGGGGCTGTGCACTCCGATCACCCGCAGACCGCTGCCGGCGTAGCGCTCGTGCCATGCCCGCAGATAGGGAAGCGTGCGAAGCGAATGGACGCGGCAGAAATCCCAGAACTCCACCAGCACGGGACGACCGAGCTGCTTGTCCATACGCAGCGGCGCAACGTTGACCCACTCGAGCCCCCGCGGGAACGGAGGCGCCTGGATCGTGTCGACCGGCGGGCGCAGCCGCCTCAGCCGATGCTGCCGGTCATCTCCAGCTGAATCAGCCGGTTGAGCTCGATCGCGTACTCCATCGGCAGCTCCTTGGTCACCGGCTCGATGAAGCCGTTGACGATCATCGCCGCCGCCTCGTCCTCGGTGAAGCCGCGCGACTGCATGTAGAAGAGCTGCTCGTCGGAGATCTTGCCGACGACCGCCTCGTGGGCGACGGTGACGTGAGGGTTCTGGATCTGGATGTCGGGCCAGGTGTCAGACCGCGAGATCGGATCCATCATCAGCCCGTCGCACTGCACGCGGGCCTTGGAGCCCTGGGAGTTGTGGCCCATGCGGACGAGTCCGCGGTAGCCCATGATCCCGCCGTCCTTGGAGATCGACTTGGCCAGGATGTTTGACGTGGTGTTGGGGGCCAGGTGCACCACCTTGGCGCCGGTGTCCTTGTGCACGCCCTCGCCGGCTACGCCGACGTTCAAGTGGTCGGCGCGCGCGCCCTCGCCCAGCAGGAACGAGCCCGGGTAGAGCATCACGTACTTGGCGCCCATCGAGCCGCCGACCCACTCAACGGTGCCCTCGGCCTCGACCACGGCGCGCTTGGTGTTGAGGTTGTAGACGTCCTTGGACCAGTTCTGCACGGTGGTGTAGCGCGCCTTGGCGCCCTCCTTGACGAAGATCTCGACGACCGCGGAGTGCATCGAGTTGACGCTGTAGCTCTGCGCCGTGCAGCCCTCGATGTAGTTCACCTCGGCGCCCTCCTCGACCACGATCAGCGTGTGCTCGAAGGTGCCCTCGCCCTGGCCCTCCATGCGGAAGTAGGCCTGCAGCGGCAGGTCGACCTTGACCCCGGCGGGAACGTAGAGGAACGACCCACCCGACCAGATCGCCCCGTGCAGCGCCGAGAACTTGTTGTCCTGCGGCGGCACGCACTTGGTCATGAAGTACTGCTCGACCAGCTCGGGATACTGCTCGACGGCGGTGTCGGTGGAGCAGAACAGGATGCCCTGCTTGGCGTACTCCTCCTTGAGCCCCTCGTAGACCGGCTCGTTGTCCCACACGCCGACGACCCCGGCCAGGTGCTC
>JALYZC010000005.1 GCA_030945905.1 Actinomycetota bacterium | reverse complement strand
TGGGCGGTTCCGGTTCGTTGTTGTTGTTCGGCGGCGAGTTGTTCGGCGGCGGTGCGGATCTGGACCATGGCGGAGGAGACCTGGTCGGCGGCTTCGCGTTGTTGCTGGGTGGCGCGCAGGCTCTCCTCGAGCACTTCGGAGGTCGAGCCCATCAGCTCGCCGACTTCGCGGGCCTGCTTGGTGCCCTGCTCGGTGGCCATGATGGTGGCGTTGGTCTCGTCCTGGACTGAGGTGATGATCTCGCGGATCTCCTCGGTGGAGCGGATCGAGCGCTCGGCGAGCTTTCGCACCTCGGCGGCGACCACGGCGAAGCCCTTGCCGGCGTCTCCGGCGCGGGCCGCCTCGATCGCGGCGTTGAGCGCGAGCAGGTTGGTCTGCTCGGCGATGTCGTTGATGAGCTCGAGCACCTCGCCGATCTTTTGGCTGCGCTCACCCAACGCCAGCGAACGCTCGGAGATCGCCTGCACCTGCTCTTGCATCTCGCGCATCGTGTCGCCCGTCTGATCCACCGCAGAGGAACCCGCCTTGGCGTTATCGGTGATCGAGACCGCCGTGGCCTGCAGCTCCTCCGTCGTCGCCGCCACCTCAGCCACCGCCGCCGACTGCTCATTGGTCGCCGTCGAAGCCTCAGACGCACCAGCCAACATCTCCTGCGCCGCCTTCGACAGGGTGACGGCGCTGCGGCGGATGCGGTCGAGCAGTCCGCCGATCAGCCTCGTCACGTAGAGGCCGACGGCCAGCGTCGCGAGCACCGCGAGCAACCCGGCAGTGAGCGCCACCAGGCGCGCGGTGTCGGCATCGTGGTCGGCGGCACTGGCTGCCGCTCGCGCCTGCTTGCCGGCGGCGGCGATGAACGCGTCAGCCTGGTCCTCGACCGCCTGCACTTCGGTGCCAAACCGTTTCACCCCGCGGTCGAAGCCGGGGGTCCCGGCCACCGGGACCACCTCTCGCTTGAACGTGGCGTTGAGCCTGGGCCGGGCCTGGGTGAGCGCGCTGACCTCTGCTCGCTGTGCGCGGTCGAGGCCGCGGGCGCGCGCCAGGGTCGTCACGGCCACGCCGAAGTCGCGCTTGACCGCGTCGAGCTCGCGCAGGTCCTTTGGATCCTTGTCGCTGGCGTAGGCGTCGACGAGGCCGCCCTCGTCGGTGATCGCCGTCCGCGCCTGCTGGGCCACGAGCCGGGTCTCGCTGGTTCTCAGCGCGGTGCGATCGGACTGCCCCGAGACCCCGTAGCGCCACACGGCGAGACCGACCGCCAGCACCACCAGGAGGACGATGACGGCGATTGCCGCCGCGATCCGTCGCGCCGGGCCCGCTTGCAGGGCTCCGAGCTTGTACGCGGTGGGTGGGTCGGGGGTCGACATGCTGGGCTCAGTACTCCAGGGCGCGCCGGATCTTCTGCATCAGGATGGGAACGCTGAACGGCTTGGCCACGTGGTCGAAGGCGCCGAGCTCGAGGGTCTTGAGCACCACTGCCTCGGATGAGCGGGCGGTGAGCATGACCACGCGCGTGCGCCGGGTCGCCCCGTCCTCGTGCAGGCGGCTCAGCACCGATACGCCGTCCAGCCCCGGCAGGTCGACGTCCAGCAGGACGACGCCGGCACGGAGCTGTTTACCGGCCCCCGTCAGGGCGGCGGCCGCTTCGGCTCCGTCCTTGAGCCACCGCGCCTGGTAGCCCCTGGTCTCCAGGGCTTGCATGAGCAGGCTCCCGATCACGCTGTCGTCCTCGACCACCACGACGTCGACCAGATCGCTGCGCCGGTCCGGGGTCTGGCGGGCGCTGACCACGCGGTCGCGGCCCGCGGACTTCGCTCGGTAGAGGGCGTCGTCGGCAGCTCGGTAGAGGCTGTCCACGCTGCGTCCGTCGGAGGGGTACTCGGCGACGCCGGCGCTGAAGCTGACATGGAAGGTCTCGTCCCCCGCCTTGAACTCCTCCTGCCGGAAGCGCTCGAGCAGCTGCGCCACGCGTTGAACGCCGTCGTTGCGCGCCATCCCACACATTCCGAGGACGAACTCCTCGCCGCCCCACCGTCCCACCACGTCGTCGCCGCGCACGCTGCGCAGCAGCAGCTCGCCGAAGCGGCGCAGGACGGTGTCCCCGACCGCGTGGCCGTGGCGATCGTTGACCTTCTTGAAACGGTCGAGGTCGAGCTCGACGACGCACAGCGGTTGGTGGGAGCGTTCGGCGACCTGCACGAGCTGGCCGAGCGCTTCGCCCGACGTGCGGCGGTTCTGCAGGCCGGTCAGTCCGTCGGTCTCGGCCAGAGCCCGGTGCAGGCGAAACCGGTCGAGCCGGTTCTGGATCCGCGTCACCAGCTCGGCGCTGACGATCGGCTTCATCATGTAGTCGTCGCCGCCGGCGGCGAAGATCTGCTGGATGGTGTCGGGATCCTGGCGGGCGGTGAGGAACATCACCGGAACCGCAGCCCACCGCGGATCGTTGCGCAGCGTCTGGCACAGCTCGATCCCGCTGGCACCCGGCATGTCTACGTCGAGCAGCAGCAGCGCCGGAGATACCCGTTCGAGCTCCTCCCAGAAGCGCATCGGCTCGGCGAGGGTGGTGACGGCCAGGCCATGGGGTTCGAGCACCGCCTCCACGGCGGCCAGGATCGCGGGATCGTCGTCCACCGCCAGCAGCCGCGTACCCGAAGGACGGAGCCGCTCGAGCGCGTGGGTCACCTGATCGATCGCCTCCGATGCGGGAAGGCTCTTCTGGAGAAAGCCGCTGGCACCGCTCCGCGCCACCTCCATGCGGTCCGTGAACCCATCGCGCACGGTGAACACCAGCACGGGAACCGGCGGCGACCAGCCGGCCAGCTCGGAGAGCAGTTGGTAGGCCTCGGCGGTTCCATTCGAGAAGGTCAGATCGAGCAGCACCGCATCGGGGCGCTCGGCTTCGGCGAGCTTGCGGCCCGCGGCCGGGGTAGCAGCCACCTGCACGCGCATGCCGCGCCGGGTCGCCTCCTCGGCCAGGCGGGCGGTCACCTCGGAGTCGTCGTCGACCACCACGATCAGCGGCGCCTCCTCCCAGGGCCTCGACGGCGCAGGCGCCATCCCCTCGACCGGCTGATCGTCGAGCTCTTCCCGCAGGCCGTCGACCAGCTCACGCAGGAACGGCGCTCGGGCGGGGCTCAGCCCTTCGGGTGACTCGAGGATCAGCTCCATCTCGCGCGCCCGCTCCGAGCCCCGGCCGAAGCCGAAGGTGCCCAGCACGCCGGCCAGCTTGTGCGCCTCGCGCTCGGCCTCGGCCCGAAGGTCTTCGTCAAGCGCTCGCCGGGTGAGGGTGGCAACGGCCAGCTCGAGCACGCCGACGCGCTCGAGCACCGCCTCGCGGTGCTCGGCCCAGATCGTCGCCATCGCCGCCTCTGCCTGCTCTGACGAGGTCAACTGCTCCACGCTCCCGGTGGGCATCAGGCGTCCCAGCCGAGGATCTCGGCCACCTGTCCTGCCAGCCCCTGCATCTGAAACGGCTTCGTGATGACGCCGGCCACGTCGAGGGATTGAAAGCGTGCGCGGTCGGCCGACCCGTCCCGGGCGGTCACGAAGATCACCGGAATCTGACTGGTGGCGGGCCGCGCGCGCAGCTCCTGCAGCGTGGTCGGACCGTCCATGTCCGGCATCACCACGTCGAGCAGGATCGCCTCGGGCTCCTCTGCCGCCGCGCGTTCGAGGGCCTCGCTGCCCGAGCCGACCGACAGGACGCTCCAGCCCGCGTGCGCTTCGAGTCCCAGCCGTGCGACCTCACGGATCAGAGGAGAATCGTCGACCACCAATATTTGCTTAGGTTTCACGTGTTCCACTCGCGTCGGTTGTCGTCCATGCCGCCATTGCGTGTATCGGACAGCAGGCGACCGACCATTAGCGACCCCCGGCCGCTCAACGCGCGCGAGGGCGAATGCCGGCGCCGCCAGCGTCCAGCGGCCGGTTCAGCGAAACAGCGTCAGGTCCGGCGCACGGCGCCCGCGCACGAGCGCGAGGTCCACCTCGACGACGGCGATGCCGCGCGCCTGCGCCAGCACTCGTGCCTGCGGCTTGATCACCTCTGCGGCCAGCACGCCGCGGCACGCCCCGAGCGCCGGATCCATACGGATGCGCTCGAGGTAGCGCGCGAGCTGCTCGACGGCGTCGATCGTTCCCACCCGCTTGATCTCGACCGCAACCCAGGCGTCCTCGCCGTCGCGGCACATGAGGTCCACCGGGCCGATGTCGGTCGGCCACTCCCGGCGCACGAGCCGAAAGCCCTCGCCGCACCAGCCGGGCGCGTCCGCGAGAGCCTCCTGCAGATGGGCCTCGACACCGTCCTTCTCCAACCCGGCGGCCTCGCCCATGTTGTGCGTCACGTCGGAGAGCACCTCGGCGATGCGGACCTCCAGCCGCTCTTGCGCTGCGCCGGCCCGCTTGCGCACCACCATCACGCCATCGGACTCCTCGATCACCGTGGGTGGAGTCATCCAGTTCTGGGGTTTGACCTTCTGGCCGCTGCCATCCGACCAGACCATGAACGTGCCGTCGGCCTTGATCATGAGGAGGCGCAGCGCCTCGGGAAGGTGCGTGGTCAGGCGGCCCGTGTAGTCGATGCAGCAGCGTGTGACCATCAAGCGCATGGAGCGCGAGAGCGTAGGCGCAGGCCCGGATGAAACTGCCTGGCGCGAGGTCGGACCGGCGATCCCAATCGGATCTTCGCACGCTCTTTATCTGGGGATGAGGCCGCAGGCGTTTGCTGGTCGAGTGTGGAAGCAGCCCCGCATGGCAGACGGGATCGGGGGACGGGGAGCGCCGAAGCTGCGGCTCGTTTGACGGCTTGCTGCAGTCACTGGCCCACGGCGCTCCCCGTGCCTCGAATCTCCTTCTGCCGTGCCTGTGCGTGAACTAGGGTCTCGTTTCGAGGTGGCCGAAGCGGCAGCGCTGCATATCCTGGTGGTCGATGACGAGGCGGCGCTCCGCGAGATGCTCACCCGCTCCTTCGAGCGCGAGGGCCACCGCGTCCTGGCAGTGGCCGATGCCACTGCCGCGCTGGATCGTGCCGCCACAGAGGACTTTGACATCGTCCTGCTCGACGTTGCCCTGGGCGGGGGCGCCGATGGCAACGAGGTCTGCCGCGAGCTGCGCGCGCGGCGCAACGTCGTGCCGGTGATCATGTTGACCGCGCGCGACAGCGAGGCGGATGCCGTGCTGGGGCTCGAGGCGGGGGCGGACGACTACGTGACCAAGCCCTTCGGGCTGGCCGAGCTGCGCAGCCGGATTCGCGCGGTGCTGCGCCGGGGCGGCGCGCGGGGGTTCGAGGGCGAAGTACTCACGCTCGATTCGGTGAAGCTTGACCGCGCCAGCCGCGAAGTCACGGTCAACGGCGAGCCGGTTCAGCTGACCTTCTCCGAGTTCGAGCTGCTCAATCGACTCATCAGCGACCCTGGCCGCTTGTTCAACCGCCAGGAACTCCTCCGCGCCATCTGGGGGGACAGCGCCTACCGGGATCCCCGAGCCATCGACGTGCACGTACGTCATCTACGCGAAAAGCTCGAGGAGCACCCCGACCAGCCACGGCTGATTCTCACCGTACGCGGCGCGGGCTATCGGTTGCAGGGGCCCGAGCACGGCGTTCGCCGCCCCAGCTGAGGTGCGTCGGGTACGGCCACCCGGACTGCGCGCGAGGCTGGTGCTGGCGCTTGTGGCCACGAGCGCCGTGACGCTCGGTGTCGCCGCCTTGACGCTGCTTCCCCCTCTGGAGCGGCGGCTGCGCAAGGAGGAGGTGGAGTCGCTGCTTTCCACGGCCGTGGCCTTCCGGCCCGTCCTTCAGGACGTGGAGGCCGCACCCGCCCGTGAGCCCTCGACGGCGGCCCTAACGGGCCCGGCCCGCTCGCTCGAGCGTCGGACGGGCGCGCGCGTCGTCATCTTCGACGACCGCCTCACGCCCGTGGTGGACACGCTGCCTCCGCGTTCGCCCGGTCGGCCGGTCCCGCCGGACCAGTTGCTCGACCGCTTCCCCGAGGCGCGGGTCGCGCTGTCGAGCAGGCGGCCGGTGGGAAGGCCACGGGGCGGGTCGCCCGGCGAGGCGGAAGTGGCTGTGCCGCTGCACGTTCATCGGCGTCGTTACGTGGTGGCGCTGCACAAGCGCCTGGGTGACGTGACCGTGGCGGTGGGTGTGGTCAAGCGCGCGTTTGCCAGCGCGGCGGCGGCGGGCCTGGGGGTGGCGCTGCTGCTCGGGCTGGGGCTGGCCACGACGCTGCTGCGCCGGCTCCGCCGTCTGCGCGACAGCGCGATCCAGGTAGGCGAGCGCGGGCTCGACGTCACGGTGCCGGAGGACCGTCGCCGCGACGAGGTCGGTGACCTGTCTCGTGCGCTGGGGTCCATGCAAACCCAGTTGCGTCAGCAGGAGGACGCACGGCGGCAATTCGTCGCCACGGCATCGCACGAGCTGCGCACACCACTGGCGTCCCTGCATGGCGTGCTCGAGCTGCTCGAGGACGACCTCGGAGCGGAGCCGGTCGACATCGGCGACGCCCGCTTGCAGGTCGAGCGCGCGCGGACCCAGACGCGGCGCCTGGTCGCCCTGGCAGCGGACCTGCTCGACCTGAGCCGCCTCGATGCCGACATCGAACTGCGGCAAGAACCGGTCGAGCTCACCGAACTGTGCCGAGCCGCGGCATCGGAGTTCGACGTTCGCCTGCAAGAACGCGACCTTGCGCTCGAGATGGCCACGCCGGACACTCCGGTATGGGCAATCGCCGATCCCGGAGGCGTCGCGCGCATCGTGCGGATCCTGATCGACAACGCGCTGCGCTTCACCCCCCCGGCCGCGCCGGTGCGGGTATCGCTGGCGACCCACGAAGGGTCTGCCCAGATAGCGGTCAGCGACCGCGGCCCGGGTGTGCGCGACGAGGAGCGCGAGCTGTTCTTCGAACGCTTCAGGCGAGGTAGCACTCCGGGGGACGCAGCAGGGTTCGGCCTCGGCCTGGCGATCGGACGCGAGCTGGCCGAGCGCATGAGCGGGCGGCTGGACGTGGGCAGCGGGAACGGCGGGGCGCGGTTTACCCTCGCCCTGCCGGCGTCGGACGTGCCCGAATAGTGCGCGCCCCTAACCGAATCCCAATCGGCCGGTCGCCACGCTTAACGGGAGGCGCTTCACGCTGCCGGGATGGACGTCCTCGTGATCGTGGCGGTGCTTGTCACGCTCGCAGTCCTCGGCACCGCCTACGGTCGTCGCCGCGGGGCTCACGCCACACCCGGCCTGCTGCTGGGACAGGCTCCCAGCTGCGAAGGTCACAGCCAATCCGACCATCGCCGGGCCGTCAGTCTGGTCCGCAGCCACGCCGTCGATTCGCTGGACCCCTTCGCCCTGCGCGAGGACAAGCGCTATTTCTTCGACCACGGCGGCATGCTGGCCTACCGGATGGTGCGAGCCACGGCGGTCGTGGCGGCGGACCCGATCGGATCTCATGACAACGCGCCCGGCATTCTCGAGCGCTTTCTCCGCCACGCCGTCGCGCAGGGGTGGAACGTCGTGATGACCGGGGTTTCTGCGCGCCACCTCGGCGCCTACCGGCGGCTCGAACTCCGAGCGCTTCATATCGGAAACGAGGCGGTCGTCGATCCGCGCGCGTTCTCGCTCGAAGGACGAGCCATTCGCAAGGTCCGCCAGTCGGTGGCCCGCGTCGCGCGGCGGGGGTGGTCGGTGGAGGTGCATCCGACGCAGCGGCTCGACTCCACCATGATCGAGCAGCTGGCCGGGGTCGAACGTCGCTGGCAGGCCGGCCGCCGGCGAGTCCCGGGGTTCTCGATGACTCTGGGAAGGTTGTCGGGAGTCGGCGAGGACCGCAGCGGACTCTACGTGGTCGCGCGGGACCCCGATGGCCACGTGCAGGCGTTTCAGCACTTCGTGGGCTATCGCGACGGCCTCTCGCTCGACCTCAGCCGGCGTCTTGGCGACGAGCCCAACGGGCTCAGTGAGGCCATGGTGGCCGCGGTGCTCGGGCACGCTCGCGGGCTTGGGCTGGCCGAGGTCAGCCTCAACTTTGCCGGCTTCGGGCACCTCATGGCCCCCGAGCGCGATCTCACGGTCGTCGAGCGAATGGGACGCATGGCGCTGCGTTGCGTTCACGGACGCTTTCAGCTCGAGCGCCTCGTGCACTTCAACGACAAGTTCTTCCCGACCTGGCGGCCCCGCTACCTGGTCTATCAGCGCCGCACCCTGCTGCCGCTTGCCGCGCTGCGCGTGCTGCAGGCCGAGGGCTACGTCCGCGCGCCGCGCGGGCGCGCGCTCACGACGGACTGGCAGCCCCAGGCGCAGCCTGTGGCGCAGTCGATGTCCGTCGCCGGGCCGCAAGCGAGCCGATGAAGATCAAGGCCAACTCCATCCACATCCCCGCATGCGACGCCTGCTCGGGGATGCGCCCCACAATGTCGTTCGAGGAGATCGCGATCGCGTCGGCTGCGGCCCCCGTTACGAACAGCAGCACGAGTGCCACCCCCACGACCGCGAAGGCGCGCGGGATCCGCCGGGCGCCAGGTGCCCAGGCCAGCGCGAGGCCGGCGACGAGGCCTGCGGGCAGCCACGCAAGCCCTAGGCGGAGCAGCGGCTGGTCGTCGGCGCGCGCGAGCTGCTCGAGCGGGAGCGCGCCGCCGAGCTTGGGGCCCGCGTCCAACAGGCCGAGGTCTCGCAGGAGGTACAGCCAGCCCATCCCCGAAGCCAGCGCAAGCGCAGCCAGCAAAACCGCTGCCGCCGTCGAGCCGCGACGATGAGCCCGGGGCGCCGCGGCGTCCGGACGCTCGTGCTGGCCTGGCTGGTCGGCGGCCTCTACGGAGCGGTCTCCTACGGTCACGACTACTACGTATACCGCGGCTTCAATCCCCCCCACGACCCGCCCGGCGTCGCGGCCGGTCGCGAGGTGACCGGGCGCCAATATTCTCGGGCGCTTCACCAGCGCCGCTCGTACCTTGTCTACCTCCCTGCGGGATACACCTCCGCGGCAGCTCGCGGGCGCCGCTACCCGGTGCTGTACCTGCTCCACGGGACGCCGGGATGGCCGCGCCAGTTCCTGGACATCGCGCGCGCCGGGGTGGCGCTCGACGTGCTCGTGGCTCGCCACCAGATCCGGCCGATGCTGCTCGTCATGCCCGACGGGCGCAACGGCAGCTTTCGCTCGGACACCGAGTGGGCCGACACCAGGCGAGGCAATTACGCGAGCCTGGTGCTGGAGACCGTGCGTGCCGTGGACCGACGCTTTGCGACCCGCCGGACGCGTCAGTCCCGGGCGATCGCCGGCAACTCCGAGGGCGCCTACGGCGCGGTCAACATCGCGTTGCACAACCTCGACAAGTTCAGCATCGTCGGCTTGTGGTCGGGCTATTTCCAGCAGCGCCGGAAGGGCCCGTTCGCACACGCCTCGACCGCGCAGCTTGCCGCCAACAGCCCCGCCGACTACGTCGCCGCCCTGGCGTCCACGCTGCACCGGCGCCCATTCCATGCCTACCTGTTCAGCGGGCTGGTCGACCCCGATCGCCTGCTCTCCGCCGTCTTCTCCCAGCGCCTGCGCGCCGCGGGCGGCGACGTGCGCTACGTCGAATATCCCGGCCGCCACTCCTGGCGGTTGTGGCGCGACCAGACGCCCAGCACGCTGCGCTACGCCGATCAGTGGTTCGGGGGGGACCTCCGCCCGCCCGTGCGCCGTACCAGGGCAAATCTAAGGCAGGGTCGTCCGGCGCGTAGGTCACGCACTGCATCGCCGCGTTCACGGCGGGCCGCGCATCAGCCGGAGCGGGCCACCGCATTCGATCGGAGCAGGGTCGTGATCGAGACGGCGCGGTAGCCGAGCCGTTTCAGGCCCCCCAGCAGGAGCGGGAGCGCCGTGATGGTCCGCTGCCGCGATCCCGGCCCGTCGTGGGCGAGGATGATCGATCCGGGTCGCACGCGCGCGAGCAGCGCAGCGACGGAGCTCGGCAGGGGGCGGGCATTGTCGATGTAGTGCTCGAGTGCGAGGTCCCAGCCGATGATGCGCTCACCCTGGGCGACCGCGAGAGCTTCGATCTCCCGGTTAAACACGCCGCGCCCGTAGGGAGGCCGGAAGAGCTTGGGATCGGGGGCGCCGGCGCGGCAGAGGGCACTGCGGTCGAGGGCGATCTCACGAGTGATCGTGCGTTCGGGGACCCGGAGAGCGCTGTGCGCCTCCGCGTGCGTGAGCGCGATGTGGTCGTAGGTGTGATTGGCCACCTCGTGACCGGCGCGCAGCTCCCGTCTCACGAGCGCCGGGTGAAGGGCGGCGAATCTTCCGACGTCGAAGAAGGTGGCCCGCGCGTGCGCGTCAGCGAGCAGTCCCAGCACATACGGGGTATCCGCGACGGTCGGTCCGTCATCGAAGGACAGGCCGACGAGCCGGGCGGAGGTCGTTACGCGCAGATTGGCGTGCGGCTCTCCTTTGACGGCTCCGGCAACCACGGGAGGCAACCGGGGGCGGGGGGGATGGGGGTCGCGGCAGGCGTGGTTGGCTTGGGCCGCCCAGTGCGGCCGGTGAGCCACGCGCGGAACGGGATCTCGGACCGGCTGGTGCGTGGCGATCGGCGCGGAGGCGGCGGCTCCCGAGCAACCCGCGAGCGCCATCAAGGCGAGCCCGACCAGGCAATGACGACGCCACATCGTCCCATGATCGAGCCTCGCAGCCCCGCTCACGGGGACCTCACCGTCACCTAACGCTGCCCTAACCGGCAAGCGGCCACCATGTGCCGGCCATGCTTGACGCCCACCGCGCCTCTGCTGTGCCCGACGAGCCCGCAATCTTCGTATCGCATACGCGGCGGCGTGCGCGCGCGGTGAATGCGGCGGCCGGACTGCTGGCGGCGGCGATCACCCTGTGGCTGGTGGCGCTGGTCGGCGGCGCCACGGATTTCGTTGATCTGCCGGTGCTGCACGGCCCCGTCGAGGCACGCCTGTCCTCTGCGCGGCGGGTGGTTGGCACCCACGCTCCGGCTGTGACGCGGGCCTCGCTGAGCCCCGCGAACGTCGTGCTGCGGCCCGGGCGACGTCACGTTGGCCGTGGGCTTCGCTCCTAGCGGCGATTCACCGGCGCCGCTGCGTCCCCGGCTGCGTCGACGTCCGCCGGCGCACCGGACGCTGCTTGCCTTTTGCCTCGGAGGACTCGTGCTGCTGCTGCTCGTCCAAGGCTTCTCGCAGCGGACGGTCGGGGCCAGCAGCACGCCGGGGGCTGGGAGCTCACGCGCCCAGCCACTCGCCGGAATGCGACCCCTCCTGACCGCCCGCGGCAACGCGCTGGGCTCCGACCAGCCTCCGCCCGGTCGACGGATCGCCTTGACCTTCGATGACGGACCGAGCGCCCGGTGGACTCCGAGGATCGCCCGGGCGCTGCGGGCCAACCACGTGCCGGCCACGTTCTTCGTTGTCGGCAGCCAGGTCTCGAACCATCCGGCGATCGTGCGGCGCCTGCATCGAGAGGGCTTCGAGATCGGCAACCACACGTTCACGCACGCAGATCTCTCCACGCTGCCCGGGTGGGAGGCATCGGCCCAAGTGGGCCTCACAGAGAGCATCATCACCGGAACCATCGGGGTCAGGCCGCGGCTCCTGCGGCCGCCCTACTCGGCCACCCCCGCCGCGGTGACCCCGCGGCAGCAGCGCGCGCTCAGCTCGATCGCTCGCGCCGGGTACGTCATCGCGCTGGCCGATCTCGACCCCCGGGACTGGAGCGCCCCAGGAGTGGGCCACATCGTCGCCGGCGCCACGCCCACCGGCCGGACGGGTGGCATCGTCCTGATGCACGACGGCGGGGGCGACCGCTCCCAGACGCTGGCTGCGCTGCAGGAGCTGATCCCGCGCCTGCGGAGGCGCGGATTCTCATTCGTCCGCGTGTCGGACATGCTGGGAGTCCCGAGATCCAGTGTGGAGTTGCCTGCCGCCCCCGGCACCCGCGTCCGCGGGCAGGCCTTCGCCGCCGCCCTGGCCTTCTCGCGATCGGTCACGGGAGCCTTGACCGCCTGCGTCGTCGTGGTCGGGATCCTGGTGGCCCTACGGATGCTCCTCGTGCTCGTGGTGGCTCGGCGCGGCGCAAGCACGGCGAGGGCCGTCTCATCGCAGCCGAAGTGCGCACCGCCGGTGTCGATCGTCGTGCCCGCCTTCAACGAGGCTGTCGGCATCGGCGTCGCCGTCCGCTCACTGGCCGGTAGCGACTATCCCGATTTCGAGACGATCGTGATCGACGACGGATCCGCGGATGGGACCGCGGACGTGGTGGATGGCCTGGGGCTGCGCGACGTCACCGTGCTCCGCCAGCCCAACCGCGGCAAGGCGGAGGCCTTGAACCGGGGAATCGCCACAGCACGCCACGACATCGTCGTCACGGTCGACGCCGACACCCTGTTCGAGCCATCCACGCTGGGCCGCTTGGTCCAGCCCTTCAGCCGCGCGAACGTCGGGGCGGTGTCGGGCAACACGAAGATCGGCAATCGCCGGGGGCTGCTCGGGCGTTGGCAGCACATCGAGTACGTCATCGGCTTTAACCTCGACCGGCGCTTCTACGAGGTCCTGCGGTGCATGCCCACGGTGCCGGGCGCCATCGGCGCGTTTCGCCGCGAGGCCCTCACGGAGGCTGGCGGCGTCTCGGGCGCGACGCTCGCCGAGGACACCGACCTGACCATGTCCATCGGACGTGCGGGCTGGGATGTCGCCTATGCCGCGGACGCCCGAGCGTGGACGGAGGCGCCGGCCTCGCTGGGCGGTCTGTGGCGTCAGCGCTACCGCTGGGCCTACGGAACGCTCCAGGCGGTGTGGAAGCATCGGCGTGCCGTCCTTCGCCGGGGGGACCGGATCGGCCGCCGCGCCATTCCCTACCTCGCCCTGTTTCAGGTCGTGCTCCCGCTGGCCGGCCCGTTGATCGACCTGTTTGCGCTGTACGGGCTGTTGTTCCTGGATCCGGTGGCGGTGCTCTGGTACTGGCTCGGATTCAATTCACTGCAGCTCACGCTCGGCTTGTACGCGTTTCATCTCGATCGCGAACCGCTGCGTGGGCTGGCCTGGCTTCCCCTCCAGCAGTTCGTCTACCGCCAGCTGATGTATCTGGTCGTGATCGAGTCGGCTGTCTCCGCGCTCGCCGGGACCCGGCTGCGGTGGCACAAGCTCGAGCGCACGGGCGAGATCGAGATCGGGTCGCAGGGTGTGGCGCGGCGGTGAGGCGCTGGTGCTCGCTGCGGCTCTCGGTCTTTCCGGGATCGCCGTGACCCCGGGGCGCCCATCATCGATGTCGGCACCGGCCCGATCGCCGACGTCCACCGTCACGGTCGACCTCCAGCGGCCGGTGAGCCGATTCGCCTCCGATCGTGCTTTCGGTGCGGGGGTGGACGGACAGGGAGAGGGAGAGATCGCCCAGATCTACACGCCGCGCAACCTGAAGGCGATGCGAACTGCGGGGCTGCGGTCGCTGACCTACCGCCTGCGCACCGAACTGGCTGTGGAGGCGTGGCACTGGAACGCGCGGGGGCGCTGGAGCGACGCCCGGCGGCGGCGCGGCTATTGGACGTCGTCGGATCTGCCCGGACCCCGCGTCGGTGCCACCTATGGCTTCCGGCTCCCTCGTCGGGGCAACACCATCGACCAGGCCAACGACGACGGGTACTCGCGTCTCGACGACGGCGACCGCACGACGTTCTGGAAGAGCAACCCCTACCTCGACCCCCGCTTCGCGGGGCCCACGGCGCCGCCGCAATGGGTGCTGGTGGACCTCGGACACCCCCGGCCGGTCGGCGCCGTGGGCCTCGACTGGGGTGCGCCGTTCGCGCGCCGCTTCAGCGTACAGCGCTGGGTGGGATCGAATGCCAACTTCGCGGTCGCGCCGACCTCCGGACGCTGGGAGCCGTTCCCGCACACAGGCTTCGCGGGGCATCCAGGCCGCCAGATCGTGCGGCTGGGGCCGCGAACGCTCGTCGCCCGCTTTCTTCGCATCGTCCTGAAGCACAGCTCGCACACTGTGGGCTCGGGATCGCGTGACGTCCGCGACCGCCTCGGGTTCTCCATCCGCGAGCTCACGGTGCGGGGAGGCGATGCACGCGCGCGAGACCTTGTGCGTCATCGGCCGAACCACAGCCAGACCGTCACGTATGCCTCCTCCACCGATCCGTGGCATCGCGTCGGGGATCGCGATCCCAACACCGAGCAGCCAAGCTTCCAGCGAGTGCTGGCCAGCGGCCTAGCTGGGCGCAGGCCCGTGATGACCCCGGTGCCGTTGCTCTACGGCACGCCGTCCGACGCTGCGGGAGAACTCCGATTCCTACGGGCGCTGCATTTTCCCGTGGGCCGCATGGAGCTGGGTGAGGAGCCCGACGGCCAGCTCGCCACGCCCGAGACCTACGGGGCGCTGTACGTGCAGGCCGCCCGCGCCCTGCATCGCGTCGAGCCACGCCTGGCGCTGGGCGGTCCCGGGCTTCAGACCTCGATCCCCGACTGGTACGCATGGGACGATGGCCACGGGTCCACCTCGTGGACCGGGCGCTTCGTCGCCTACCTTCGCTCGCGGCGCGCGCTGGGCGACCTCCGGTTCTTCTCGTTTGAGTGGTACCCCTTCGACGACGTCTGCTCGGCGCCCGCTGCAGCACTCATGCGGGCGCCCGCTCTGCTGGCCGACCTCGTGCACCGCCAAGCGCGCGCCGGCTTGCCGCCGGGCGTACCCAAGGTGATCTCCGAGTACGGGTACTCCGCCTTCGCCGGAACGCCCGAGGTCGACCTGCCGGGCGCGCTGCTGGACGCCGAGACCGCCGCCCAGTTCCTCACCCTCGGCGGCGCTACGACCTATCTCTACGGCTATGAGCCCCAGCCGCTGATGCGAGAGTCCGGGCGGTGCAGCAGCTGGGGCAACCTGGCCCTGTGGCAGTCCGACGGTAACCATCGCATCGTCCGGCCACTGGCCGCATTTCGCGCCCTGCACCTCCTCGTCACTCGCTGGGCGCAGCCCGGTCGCGGGAGCGAGAGCCTGTATGCCGCAAGCTCCGACGCTCGTGGACCTCGCGGTCTTAGCACGGTGACCGCCTACGCGGTGCGCCGCCCCGATCGCAGGCTGGCGGTGCTGCTCATCAACAAGGACCCGTCCGCGACCCGCTCGGTGCGCTTGGTGGCAACGACGTCTCAGGGTCCACGCAGCCTCGATGGCCCTGGCGAGATCTTCTCGCTCTCGGGACGGCAGTATGCCTGGCACCCGCGGGGAGAACGCGGCTACGCACGACCGGACCGGCCACCGGTGCACGCCGCGCTGGCGCCGGGAGCGCTCGCGCTTGCGCCTTCGTCCCTCTCGGTCGTGCAGCTCTCAGGCCGCGAGCGATGAGGGTGCGCGGATCGGCCATGGTCGGACTCGCGGCCCTGGCGGCGGCGCTCACGCTCTCACTCCACGGGGCCCACGGTGCGTCTCGGCAGCGGTCGACGTCGGACGCGCACGCCGTGCAGCGAACGCTGGCCTTCACGCCG
>JALYZC010000200.1 GCA_030945905.1 Actinomycetota bacterium | reverse complement strand
GGCCTGGTGCTCGAGCGCCCGTCCGGCCAGGCGCCCGCCGAGCCCGATGTCGACTTTGACGCCGAGCTGGACGCGGCGCGGACCTGGCGTCAGGAGATCGAGGCGGAGTCGCGGCGTCCCGAGCATCAGCGCCGCTTCGTCGCCGACGCATCGCACGAGCTGGGCCCTGCCGGGGGGCCGGCCATCGGAGCGCGCGGGGAGGACGCCCGGCGAGCCTGGGTGGCCGACCAGCTCTCCCAGCGGGGTCGCGACCGAGCGCGGGGGCTGGGTTGGAGCGACGGCTACGGCCTCTCCAAGGCCCTCGGCGAGCGCGCGCTGCTCGCCGAAGAGGTGCGCCCGCTCTCGATCATGCGCCCGTCGATCATCGAGTCGGCGCTGCGCGACCCCTATCCGGGGTGGATCGAGGGGATAAAGGTCGCCGACCCGATCATCCTCGCCTACGGACGGGGGATGGTCACGCGCTTACCCGCCAACCCCTCGGCGCGCTTCGATCTCGTCCCGGTCGATCTCGTGGCCAACGCCTGTGTGGCCGCCGCCGCGCACCCGCCCTCCGCCGGCGTGCGGACCGTCGCGGTGGTCACTGGCACCCGCAACCCGCTGACCATCGACGAAGCATCCGAGCTGATCACCGACTACTTCCGCGAGCGTCCCTTGTCCGACGAGGACGGCCTGCCGGTGGACGTGCCCCAATGGCGCTTCCAGAGCCGGCGCCGAGTCGCCTCCGCGCTGGACCGCGGCGAGCGTGCTCTAAGCGCCGGGCGGTGGCTGCTGGACCGAGCTCCGGTGCCGCGAGCCCACGAGGCCGAGCGCCGGCTGCACCGCGAGCGCCGGGCGCTCGAGCGGCTGCGTCGCCTGACCGAGGTCTACGGCCCCTACGTAGAGCTCGACTGCCTGTTCGACGACCGCCACGCGCGCGAGCTGGAGGGGCTGCTCGCGGACGTCGACCGCGACGAGTTCGACTTCGACCCGGCGCGGATGCACTGGCCCACCTATTTCCAGGAGATCCATCTGCCCGCGCTGCGCGAGCTCGTCGCGCCACCGCGCGCGCCGCTGCCGCGCACGAAGGCCACGGTCCGGCCGAGCCTACCCGACGGGCCGCCCGGGCTGGCCATCTTCGACGTGGAGGGCGTCGTGCTGGACGCGACCGTCGCCCACTTCTACTACTGGCTGCGCGGACGCGAGATGCCCGTCCCCGACCGCGCCACGTGGACGGCGGCACTGGCCGCCCGCGTGCCCGGGTACCTCGTCGCCGACCGCCGCTCGCGCGCTGCCTTCAGCCGCACCTTCTATCGCAACTACCGCGGCCTGCCGGCCAATGAGTTGCGCGAGACGGCGCGAGGCGCCCTCAGCGAGTTCATCCTTCCGCGCATCCACCACGAGGCTGTGCGCCGCATCCGCGCGCACCGGCGCCGCGACGACCACGTGGTGCTCGTCACCGGGGCGCTGGACTTCCTGGTCGCCCCACTCGAGCACCTGGCCGATGAGCTGATCGCCGCCCGCTTGATCGAGCGCCGCGGCTCCTTCACCGGCGAGCTGGCCGAGCCGCCGGTGACCGCGGATGGACGTGCGTCGCTGGCCGCCCGGTTGGCCGCTGATCATGGAGTGGAGCTGGGCGACTGCTACGCCTACGGCGACGCCATCTCAGACCTCCCGATGCTCGAGCTGGTCGGCCACCCCCACGCGGTCAACCCCGACTTTCGCCTCGCCCGGGAGGCGCGCCGTCGCGGCTGGCCGGTCCTCGAATGGGTCGTGGAGCCTGGAGCGCGGACTGCGCCGCCGGCTCCGATGGAGGTGAGGGTGTAGCCATGCTCGCGCTCCAGTACCGCGCGTCCCTCCCCCGCTACGCCGCGGCGCGCATACGGCCGCGGACCGGCGTCGGGGCGCTCACGCTGGTGACCACGCGCCCGCCCGAGCTGCCCGGCGAGGACTGGGTCTCCGTGCGCCCCCGCCTCAGCGGCATCTGCGGGTCCGACCAGGCGGTGCTCGACGCGAGTGCGTCGCCGGCCCTGGCGTCGTTGACGTCGGGGCCCTTCGTGCCCGGCCACGAGGTGGTCGGCGACGTCGCCATGGGTCCGGCGCGGGGGCAACGGGTCGTCGTGGAGCCGGCCCTCGGCTGCGTCGTACGGGGCCTCGATCCGCGCTGCCCCGAGTGCGCGCAGGGTCGCCATGCCCTGTGCCGGGCGGTGATCGACGGCGACCTGTCGGCCGGGCTGCAGACCGGCTTCTGCCGCGAGACCGGCGGCGGTTGGAGCGAAGGCCTCGTCGCGCATGCCAGCCAACTGCATTCCGTGCCCGACGCGCTCACCGACGAGGACGCGGTGCTCGCCGAGCCGCTGGCCTGCGCGCTGCACGCCGTGCGCGAGGCCGAGCTGGGCGACGCCGAGACGGTCGCGGTGGTGGGGGCGGGGACGATCGGCCTGCTCACGGTCGCCGCGCTTCGCGAAGTTCATCCGGGGGTCATCGTGCTCGCCGTGGCCAAGCACCGCGGTCAGGACCTCGAGGCGCGCCGGCTCGGCGCCGACGCCACCTGTCGACCCGGGCGGCTCCAGCTGGAGGGGGTGCGCATGACCGGCGCCCGTCGCCTCGTGGGCCACCTCGGACGCGAGCTCCTGCTCGGGGGGTTTGACGCCGTCTTTGACTGTGTCGGCTCGGGTGAGTCCCTGGAGGCCGCGGTGGCCTCGGTGCGCCCGCGCGGCCGGGTCATGCTGGTGGGGATGCCGGGGCGCATCACCGCCGACCTCGCCCTGGCCTGGCAGCGCGAGGTGCGCCTGCACGGAGCGTATGGCTACCGCGACGACTTCCCGGACGCGCTCGAGCTCGCCGGTCGCCTCGGCCTCGGACGCCTGGTCGCCAACGGCTGGCCGCTGAGCGACTATCGCCGGGCGCTGGCCGACGCCCCGCGGTCTTCGCGCCTCGGCCGCGTGAAGACGGTGTTCGACCTGCGGGCCGCGGCATGAGCACGACGCCCAGGCGCCCGACGGCATCGCGGCCGGTGGTGGAGCGCACGGCAGCCCCGCAGCCGCCTGCGCTGCGCCGTCGGCACGCGGCCGAGCGCGACGCCTGCCTCGTCGAGGTCACCGAGCACTCGCCCCCGACGCTGTTTCACCATGGGGAGTCCTTCCGCCTCGAACGGCTCCCCGTCGGCTCGCGCATCGTCTACCCGCCGCCGCCGATGCGCGGCATCGTCGATCCGGAAGCCGCGATCGCCGCCGCGCTGGACGCGCCGCTGGGCTCGGATCCCCTCGACGCGCTGTTGCGGCCGGGAATGAGGTTGACGATCGCCTTCGACGACATCTCGCTCCCCCTGCCCCCGATGCGCCTGCCCGACGTGCGCCAGCGCGTCATCGAGCAGGTGCTCGAGCGCGCGTACCGGGCCGGCGTGCAGGACATCCACCTGATCGCCGCGCTGGCCATCCATCGCCGCATGACTCCGGCCGAGTTGCGTCGGGCGGTCGGTCCGCATGTGTTCGACGCCTTCCACCCCGACCGGCTCTACAACCACGACGCCGAAGACCCCGAGGGCATCGTCACGCTGGGTGAGACGGAGCGAGGCGAGACGGTCACGTTGTCCAAGCGCGCGGCGGAGTCCGACCTCCTGATCTACGTCAACGTGAACATGGTGACCATGGACGGCGGCCACAAGTCCGTGGCCATCGGGCTGGGCACCTACGCGTCGCTGCGCGTCCACCACAACGTGCACACCATGCGCCACTCGCGGTCATTCATGGATCCCGAGAAATCAGAGCTTCACCATGCCGCCCGCCGGCAGGGTGAGCTGGTCGAAGCGGCGGTGCCGATCTTCCACATCGAGACCACGCTCAACAACGACATGTTCGCCTCGCCCCTGCGTTTCCTGGGCAAGCCCGAGCATCGCTGGAGCGCCCGCGAGCAGGCGACGTTCGCGGGCGTCAAGCGCTCGCTGGATCGTATGCCGGTGAAGGCCAGGCGGACCGTGTTCCAGCGGACGGCGGCGCCGTATGCGATCACCGGGGTGGCCGCGGGCGCGGTTGATGAGGTCCATGCCGTCACGCTCGAGCGCTGCGCCCAGCAGCAGGCGGTGCACGTGCCCGGCCAGGCCGACGTGATGACCGCCGGGCTCCCCTACATCTGCCCCTACAACGTCAACTCGATCATGAACCCCATCCTCGCCATGTGTCTGGGGCTCGGGTACGTGTTCAACCTCTACCAGGGCGTCCCGCTGGTGCGTAAGGGCGGCGTGTTGATCTTCACCCACCCGGTACCCCGCGAGTTCCACCCCGTCCACCATCCCTCCTACATCGACTTCTACGAGGAGGTCCTCGCCGAGACCACCGACCCGGCGGAGATCGAGCGCCGCTACGAGCGCTCCTACGCCGAGGACGAGTGGTACCGCCACCTCTATCGGACCTCCTACGCCTACCACGGCGCCCACCCCTTCTACATGTGGTACTGGGGGACGCACGCGCTCGAGCACGTGGGAGAGGTGATCTGGGTGGGAGGCGACCGCGAGGCATGCCGGCGGATGGGCTTCCGACGGGCGGACACCATGCGCGATGCCTTGGAGATGGCCGAGCAGGTGGTCGGGCGCGATCCGTCGCTCACGCACTTCCACATGCCGCCCCTGTTCTACGCCGAGGTCACGCCGTGACGACGCGATGAGGTTCGCCCGCGGCGGCCGGCTGCTCGAGCGCCTGGCCGGGGGCATGGGCGCGCCCGCCGCGCCGCGCGAGACGGCGGCTGACCGGCGGCTCGGCGGCGCCGTATGCGATCACCGGGGTCACCGCGGGCGCCGTCGACGACGTCCATGCCGTCACGCTCGAGCGCTGCGCCGAGCAGCAGGCGGTGCACGTGCCCGGGCAGGCCGACGTGATGACCGCCGGGCTCCCGTATATCTGCCCCTACAACGTCAACTCGATCATGAACCCCATCCTCGCCATGTGCCTGGGGCTCGGGTACGTGTTCAACCTCTACCAGGGCTCCCCGCTGGTGCGCGAGGGCGGCGTCCTGATCTTCACCCATCCGGTACCGCGGGAGTTCCACCCCGTCCACCACCCCTCCTACATCGACTCCTACGAAGAGGTGCTGTCCGAGACCACCGACCCCGTGGAGATCGAGCGCCGCTACGAGCGCTCCTACGCCGAGGACGAGTGGTACCGCCACCTCTACCGGACCTCCTACGCCTACCACGGCGCCCACCCCTTCTACATGTGGTACTGGGGCGCCCACGCGCTCGACCATGTCGGCGAGGTCATCTGGGTGGGCGGCGACCGCGAGGCATGCCGGCGCATGGGCTTCCGCCGTGCGGACACCATGCGCGACGCGCTGGAGA
>JALYZC010000168.1 GCA_030945905.1 Actinomycetota bacterium | reverse complement strand
CAGTAAGGCGGGTACCGGCGATCTCGGCCACCACCTCGGGCAACGTGCCCGCTTGCGACTCCACCGCGCCGGTGCAGCTCATGTCCCCGACCGTCCGATAGCGCACCGACGCCTCGAAGGGCTGCTCGCCCTCCAGGCGCTCGAGGTGGGGGCTGACCGCGTAGAGCATGCCGTCGCGACGGAACACCTCACGGCGGTGGGCGAAGTAGATCGAGGGGACCTCGAGCGCCTCCTCGTCGATGTACTGCCACACGTCGAGCTCGGTCCAGTTGGAGATCGGGAACACGCGCACGTGCTCACCGCGTCGGATGCGGCCGTTGTAGAGGTTCCACAGCTCGGGCCGCTGGGCCTTGGGGTTCCATTGGCCGAAGTCGTCGCGGAAGGAGAGCATGCGCTCCTTGGCTCGCGCGCGCTCCTCGTCGCGCCGGGCGCCGCCGAACGCCGCGTCGAAGCCGTGCTCGGCGATCGCGTCGAGCAGGGTCACGGTTTGCAGGCGATTGCGCGAGGCGCGCGGGCCGAGCTCATCCACGACGCGTCCGGCGTCGATCGAGTCCTGGACCGAGGCGATGATCAGTCGTTCGCCCAGCTCGGCCAGCCGCCGATCGCGGAACTCGAGCGCCTCGGGGAAGTTGTGTCCCGTGTCGACGTGCATCACGGGGAACGGGAAGCGCCCCGGTCGAAACGCCTTCTCGGCCAACCGGAGCAGCACGATCGAGTCCTTGCCGCCCGAGAACAGGAGCACGGGGCGCTCGCGCTCCGCGGCGACCTCGCGCATCAGGTGGATGGCCTCGGCTTCGAGCGCCCGCAGGTGCGAGAGCTCGTAGGTGGCGTTCATGCCTGCTCGGGCGCGGGCGTCACGGGGACCGGCGGCTCCGGGCCACGGGCGCGATGAACGGCCCAGGCGAGGACCCCCACCCCCAGCGGCGCGCCGAGGATCAAGCCCACGGGCACCTCCGCACCCGCCTTGCTGGCTACGCCCAGGGCAGAACCGAGGAGCACGCACCCGAGAGCGGCGCGCAGGCCCGCTGAGGGCACGCGCGTGATCAGCTGAGAGCCGATCAGCACACCGGGGATGGAACCGACCAAGATGTTGCCCATCAGTACGAAGTCCACGTTGCCGCTCACCCAATGGGCGAGTCCGGCCACCCACAGCAGCACGGCGGCGTGGAAGACGTCGGTGCCGACGACGCGGTGCGGGGTGAGGCGAAAGACCATGATGAGCGCCAGGCCGATCAGCGCTCCGCTGCCGACCGAGGTGAGCCCGAGGATCAGGCCGAGCACGAGGCCGATGACCACGGCGTTTGCCTTGCGGGCGCGGGTCATCGCCACCTGGTGGCGCTCGCGCTCGGCGATACGCGGGATGAAGAACAGCCGGCCGAGGATGGCCATCGCGACGATCAGCAACGCAGCGGCCACGCACGCCAGCAGCACCTCGTCAAAGCTCGAGCCATACGCGCTGTGCAAACGGTCCACCAGCCACACGCCAATCAGCGCGCCGGGCACGCTGCCGGCGGCCAGCCACCAGCACACGCCGAAGTCGATCGTCTTGTTGCGCCAATGGCGCCATCCGCCCACCGTCTTGGTGATCGCGCCGTAGGCCAGGTCGGTCCCGATCGCCACGGTCGGCTGGATGCCGGCCACGATGATCAGCAGCGGCGTCATCAGCGAGCCTCCGCCGATCCCCGTCAGCCCGACGAGGATGCCGACGCCGAGGCCAAAGACGACGATCAACGGGTCCATCGCCTCAACCCTCGCCGTGCAGGCCGCACTCGGTGCGGTCCGCGCCCGCCCAGCGACCCTCGCGACCGCTTCCCGGCTGGGTGCACGGCGCGCACCCGATCGAGGCGAAGCCGCGATCGTGGAGCGGGTGGTAGGGCAGGTCGTGCTCGGCGATGTAGGCCCACACGTCGCGCTCGCTCCAATCGGCGAGCGGGCTCGCCTTCCACAGTCCGCGGGCCTCGTCCCAGGCGAGCTTCGGCGCCTCGGCGCGCGTGCCGGCCTGCTCGCGGCGCAGGCCGGTCACCCAGGCGTCGAGTCCACGCAGCGCGCGTCCGAGCGCCGCGACCTTGGCCTCGCCGCAGCAGTGCTCAGCGCTCCACGGCCGGTCGTCGGCCGGCAGGGCATCGTGGACCTCCACGTGCACGCCATAGCGCTCCTCGACCGCGCGCCACACCTGATGGGTCTCCGGGAAGAGCACGCCGGTATCGATCGTGAACACCCTGGCATCGGGGCGGAGGCGCAGGAGCATGTGCATGAGCACCGACTCCTCCTTTTGAAAAGAGCACGCCAGCGCCATGCGGGGATGGAAGCGCTCGACGACCTCGGCGAGCACGTCCTCGGCGCTGCACGCCTCAAGGTCAGGGGCGGTGGTGACGTTCATCTAGACCGCGCACTCGCCCTCGCCCCGGATCACCTCGAAGGGGGCGCTGCGGTTCCAGTCGATGAAGTGCGCCATCGTCTCCAGCCCGAACTCGATCGGCATCGCCAGATCGGCGACGAGCTCGGAGAACTGCGCCTCGCCGACCCGTGAGACGAAGGCGTTGAACTCCTCGCCCTCATCGCGCTCGGACTCGTAGTGACGGATCCAGCGCTCCACCGCGTCGGGCACGCGCTTGGCGGCCAAGCGGACCTTGAGGCGGGTGCCGTAGACAACCTCGCCTCCCTCGTAGCGGCCGCCCAGGTGGGCGACGTAGGCGGGGATCGTCTTGTCGCCGACCTTGATCGATGCGCCGTAGAAGCCGATGTTCGCGATGTGGTGCTGGCTGCAGCCGTTGGGGCAGCCGCTCATCTTGATGTGGATCCGCTTGGACAGCTCGTCGTCGATCGCCATCTCGGCCAGGCGCTCCTGGACCGCCTGGTTGAGTCCCATCGAGCTGGTGATGCCCAGCTTGCAGCTGTCCGTGCCCGGGCAGCTGACCACGTCGGTGACCTCGTCGGCGCCGCCCTCGCCGAGGTCGAGCTCGTTGAGACGCTGCCAGAGCGAGTAGACGCTCTCCTCGCGCACCCACCGCAGCACGAGGTTCTGGTGCACGCTGGTGCGCGCGTAGCCGCCGCTGAACTCGCGCAGGATCGCGGCCAGGCCTCGCAGCTGATGAGGATTGAGGTCGCCGCGGGTGACCTTGACCTGCACGGTGCAGAAGCCGGCCTGGCGCTGGGGACGCACGTTGGCCGCCACGAACGGGTCAAACGCGCGGTGGTCCCCGTTGGGTCCTGGGGGCTCGTGCGGCGGCGGGGGGGCGTTTGACTCCTCGTCGTCGACGAACAGCAGCGGATCGAGTGAGAAGTCCCGCTCTGCTACCCAATCGCCCGCGAGCTCCTCCTCCACCTGCTCGCGGAACGCCTCGGCGCCGATCTTGTCGATGAGCACCTTGATGCGGGCGCGGGCGCGGTTCTTGCGCAGCCAGTCCTGGCGGTCGAAGATGCGCATGCAGGCCTCGGTGACCTTGAGGTACTCGCCGTCGTCAGCCCGTACGAAGTCATAGATGGGCGGAGCCACGCGCGGCATGATCGACGTGCCCCCGCCGACGCGCAGCTCGAAGCCGCGAACCGGCTTGCCGTCGATCTCGCGCACCCGCGGGATGAAGCCGACGTCGTGGATGCCCGTGATCGCCCGGTCCTCGTCGGTGGCGGTGAAGGCGGTCTTGACCTTGCGGGGCATGAGCTGCGTGGTCTGGTGGCGCACGAAATAGCGCACGAACGCGGCGGCGTAGGGAGTGGGGTCGAACAGCTCGCCCTCGGACACGCCGGCCCAGGGGTCGCCGGTGACGTTGCGCATGGTGTTGCCGCAGCCCTCGCGGGAGGACAGCCCGGCCTCGCTGAGCTCGCGGATCATCCTCGCCGCATCGTCGAGTGGCACGTGGTGGATCTGGATGTTCTGGCGCGTGGTGATGTGCCCCTTGTTCAGCGGGGCGTAGCGCTCGATCCCGTCGGCGAAGGCCTCGAGCTGCCCCGGGGTGATCCCGCCGAAGGGCACCTTGACCCGGATCATCTGCACGTCGGCCTGGCGCTGGCCGTAGACGCCCTGCTTGAGGCGAAAGCCGATGAACTCGTTCTCGGGCGTCTCGCCGCGCAGGAACTTGGCGGCCCCGGTGTCGAAGTCGTCGAACTCGCGCTCGATGATGGGGATCACATGCCCGGGGACGTTCTCGTAGACCTCCGGGTCCTCGAGCGAGCCCTTGCGGCCCTTCTGCTGCTTCTCGTGCACCTGGCTCTGGACCGACGCTGGCTCCATGGTCTGCTCGGCTCCTTTGCCGTGGGCGGAGCCTCGCAATGTAGCAAAAGGCAGTTGGGTTTCAGATGTTTTACGGACGACCCGGAGATCGTCAACCCCAAGGGTGGGGATCCCCCCAGGGGGTGGGGGAGTCCGGAGCGCGGCTCGTCGCCTCACGCAGCGCCGCTCGCCGCCACGCCTGCACCCGCCGCGCGGCGGGGGCGGGCGGCGGGGCCGTGTCGCGCATGAATTGCTCGAGTGCCGCGACGACCGCGGCCGCCTCCTCGGGCGAGGCGCTGGGCGCCATGAGCTGCAGGTGCGGGCGCCGATTGACCATGGTCGGAGGGTATCGTCGCCCACTCGTGCCCGACGTGCCGATCCTCGACCACGATGCGGTGCTCACCGCCGTCGATCCCGGGGCTGCGATCGAGCACGTTCGCGAAGCCTTCGTGCGCCATCACGCGGGCGAGTGGCAGATGCCGCCCAAGGTGTACCTGCCCTCGCCTCCCTTCGGGGACTTCCGCGCGATGCCCGCCCGCGGCGGCGGGCTGGCGCTTCTGAAGTGGGTGACCTCGTTTCCCGGCAACCCCGCGCACGGACTGCCGACGGTGACGGGCGTGATCTGCCTGTCAGACGCCGAGACCGGCGAGCTGCTCATGTTGCTCGACGCGCGCTCGGCGACGGCGCTTCGCACCGGCGCCGCAGCGGCGGTCGCCACGCTGGCGCTGGCGCGTGAAGGGGCGAGGACCGTGGGCCTGATCGGGTGTGGGCGACACGGCGCCTGGACCGGACGCTCGCTGGCCGCGGCTGGGTACTCGGCCGGCGTGTGCACCGATCCCGATGCCGCCGCCGCCGGCCGCGTCGCCGCGGACCTGGGATGGGGCGTCGGCTCGCGCGCGGACGCCCTGGCGTGCGACATCGTGTGCTGCGTCACGCCCGGCGCCGAGCCGCTCTTCGACGTCGGGGACCTGGTCCCGGGCGTCCACCTCAACATGCTCGGTGCCGACGGGCCCGGCAAGGCGGAGGCGACACGGGAGGCGGTTGCGGGGTGCGTACTGTTCTGCGACGAATGGGAGCAGGCGGCGCACGGCGGTGAGCTGACGGGCGCCGTGGAGGCGGGCCTGCTCGGCCGCGAGCAGGTCACCGAGCTCGGCGCGGTGCTCGCGGGCGACGCGCCGGGTCGTCCGGCCCCGGAGTCGGTGACGCTGTTTGATTCCACCGGGCTGGCGATCCAGGACCTGGCGGTGGCGGCCGCGGCGTATGAGGCATGGCGCGGCGGGGCGGTGGAGGCGCAGATGGTGCGGCTGTGACGCTCGCGCCACCGTGAGGGCCCAGCCGGTACCGACTGACGCGTTGGCGCTCGCTTCTATTCTTCGCGACTTCGGTTTGAGTCAATCCAGTCCTCTGCGCTCGGGATGTGCTCCGCGTGCGGAGGGCAAGAGACAGGAGGATGCGGATGCGGTTGCGTACGGCGTGCTGTCGAGGAATCCCGATCGTGCTGGTCCTGACCCTGCTTGTGGCGGCCAGCGCCGAGGCGAAGGCCATGAACCTGGGAACCGCTCTGCGCTACGCGAGCACCGCCCCGCTCCCCGATGTCTCGGCGAGCACCGGTCAACCGCCGTTGAGGCTCAACGTCTCAGAATGCAAGCGGCGAAGCAGGCGCGCATTCACCTGTCGCGTCGAGGTCGCCTACGCGCCGGTGCCCCAGAGTGGGCCGGCCCAGACCGGTGCGGCCGCCGCCGAATACCAGGTGCGCGTTTTCTATCCGACGCGCCACTCGACGACTCCGCACGTCAAGGTCGTCGGTGCGGTGCACGTCGTGGGCTGACCTGACCTCAACCCGATTTCTGTCACCGGCGCTCGGTGGTGAACATGCGCAGCGCGTGGCGCCCGGCCGGGTGCTCGCGAAACGCGCGAACGCGCGCGGCCGCAGCCGGTGGGATCTCCTTGGGCTGCGGCAGCGGGATGCTCCACTGCGGGGGCATGAGCACCGCTCCGGCAAGGGCGGAGAACGTGAGGTCGGCGGCGGTGAACCGATGGCCGCACAGGTACGGACCACCGTCGCCGAGTCGCTCGGCCACGAGATCGAACGTCGCCCGCACCCGGTGATCGGCCGCCACGGCGGCGGCGGCGGTCACGCCGAGCTTGTGCGAGATCAAGCGCGAGACCGCCGGGTACAGCGGGGGCAGGGCCCATCGCTGCCAGGCCGGTACCCCGCGGGTCCCGTACGTCCGGGCGAGATCGGGGCGGGGCAGGATGTGGTGATACATCCACAGCCGCCCCTGCGGGCCCAGGTTCTCGTCGAAGTCGCGCTCCAGCGCCCGGACCTCCTCCCGTGCGGCGGGGTCCGTCGGGTAGAGGCGGCGTTCGCTCGGCGCGCGATCGTGGGCGTAGGCGACGATGTCCGATGAATCGGCGAGGACTCCGCGGTCGGCGGTGACGAGTACCGGCGCGGTGCCCGTGCCCCCGGCGCGGCGCGAGGCGACGATGTGAAGCATCTGGAGGTGGGGCTCTTCGCTGTACTCCACGCCGGCGCGGTCCAGCGCCCAGCGCGCCTTTTCGCAGAAGTGACTGATCGGGATGGTGATCAGCCGGTTCAACGAGGTCATAGCTTCAGAGCGGGATGTTGCCGTGCTTGCGCTTGGGCGCCGCGACGCGCTTGGTGCGCAGCGTGTGCAGCGCGGTGATGACCTTGGGGCGGGTTTCGTGGGGGATGATCACGTCGTCGATGTACCCGCGCTCGGCGGCGGCGTAGGGGTTGGCGAAGCGCGCCTTGTAGTCGTCCATGAGCTTCTCGCGGCGTTGCTCCGGCGTCGGGCTCCCGGCGATGTCACGGCGGTAGATCACGTTCACCGCTCCCTCCGGCCCCATCACGGCCACCTCCGCGGTAGGCCAGGCGAAGTTGAAGTCGGCGAGCATGTGCTTGGACGCCATGACGTCGTAGGCGCCTCCGTAGGCCTTGCGGGTGATGATCGTGATCTTGGGGACCGTGGCCTCCGTGTACGCGTAGAGCAGCTTCGCGCCGTGACGGATGATCCCGTTCCACTCCTGCTCGGTTCCGGGGAGGAATCCGGGAACGTCGCAGAAGGTGATCAGGGGCGTGTTGAAGGCATCGCAGGTGCGGACGAAGCGGGCCGCCTTGCACGCCGCATCGATGTCCAGCACGCCGGCCATCGCGTTGGGCTGGTTGCCCACGATGCCCACCGTGATGCCATCCAGGCGGGCGAACCCGCACACGATGTTCAGCGCAAAATGCTCGTGGACCTCGAAGAACTCTCCGTCGTCGATGATCATCCGCACCGCGTCGCGCATGTCATACGGCTTGTTGGGGCTGTCGGGCACCACCGAGTCGAGCTCCGGGTCCATGCGCTGCGGGTCGTCGCTCGGCATGACGTCCGGCGGCGACTCGAGGTTGTTCTGGGGTAGGAACGACATGAGGTAGCGCGTGTCCTCCAGGCACGCGTCCTCGTCGTCGGAGGCGAAGTGAGCGACGCCGGATTTCGTGTTGTGGCTCATCGCTCCCCCGAGGTCCTCGAAGTCGGTCTCCTCCCCGGTGACCGTCTTGATCACGTCGGGCCCGGTTATGAACATGTGCGAGGTCTCCTTGACCATGAGGATGAAGTCGGTGATGGCCGGTGAGTAGACCGCACCTCCTGCGCACGGGCCCATGATCAGCGAGATCTGGGGGATCACCCCCGAGGAGTGCACGTTTCGCACGAAGACGTCACCGTAGGCACCCAGAGACACCACGCCCTCCTGGATACGGGCACCGCCGGAGTCGTTGATGCCGATCACCGGGCAGCCGATCTTGGCCGCCAAGTCCATGACCTTGCACATCTTCTCGGCCATGACCTCTCCCAGGGAGCCGCCGAAGACCATGAAGTCCTGGCTGAACACGCAGACCCGGCGACCGTCGATCGTTCCGTGGCCGGTGACCACGGCGTCGCCCCAGGGACGGTTCTTGTCCATCTCGAACTCGGTGGTGCGGTGGCGTACGAAGGTGTCGAGCTCTTGGAAGGACCCTGGGTCCAGGAGCTTGTCGAGGCGTTCGCGCGCCGTGTACTTGCCTTTGCCGTGCTGCTTCTCCTCCGCCCCGGGCGCGGCGTGCCATGCTGCCTCGCGCAGCTCCTGGAGCTGCGCGAGCTTCTCTTCGTAGGTCTCGGGCGATTTGGCGCGCACGGCGCGCGGATCTTATGTGGCAGCAGCCGCCCGCGGCCGGTCAGCCGCGCGAGAACGGCCGATGGTGGGCCGTGCCGAGGTCGTCGAGCACCGATTCAAGGATGGCGTGTGCTCGCTGTTCGTCCATCGCAGGGCGCGGGCGGATGGCTTCGGGGGCGCGTGCGGCGGGGGTGGCAACCGGTGCCTGGGCAGGCGCCGGCGCTGGGCGTGGAGGCGGCGCCGGCGTTGCCCTGGGC
>JALYZC010000123.1 GCA_030945905.1 Actinomycetota bacterium | reverse complement strand
TCTACGCACCGACCGATCCCGGACAGGATCCCCGCCACGTCGGCACGCTCGAGCCCCTCTGGAACCTGTTCGACCTCACCCCCGAGGGACGCCCCAGCGGCTGGGATGAGCAGCTCAGCTACGGCTGCTGCTGACGAGGCATGACCCCCGGCACGCTCCCCGACAGCTAGGCTGCCGCCGCGTGCGGGACCTCAAGGGCCTCATCCTGTCCGGCGGCAAAGGCACGCGCCTGCGGCCGATCACCCACACCAGCGCCAAGCAGCTGGTCCCCGTGGCCAACAAGCCCGTGCTGTTCTACGGGATCGAGGCGATGGCCGCCGCCGGCATCGCCGAGATCGGCATCATCATCGCCCCCGAGACCGGCGCGGAGATCCAGAGCGTGGCCGGCGACGGCGAGCGCTTCGGCGTCGCCATCACCTACATCGAGCAGGACGAGCCGCTGGGGCTGGCGCACGCTGCGCTCACAGCCGAGTCCTTCCTGGACTCCTCGCCCTTTGTGATGTACCTCGGCGACAACCTCCTGCAGGGCGGGATCGAGGAGCTCGTCCAGGCGTTTCGGGAACATGAGCCCGACGCGCTGATCCTGCTCACTCCGGTCCCGGACCCCCAGAACTACGGGGTCGCCGAGCTCGAGGGGGAAAAGGTGGTGCGCCTGGTGGAGAAACCGGCCGACCCGGCGACCGACCTGGCGCTCGTCGGGGTCTACATGTTCACCCCCGCGATCCACGACGCCGCGCGCGCGATCTCACCCTCCGGGCGCGGCGAGCTGGAAATCACCGATGCGATCCAGCACCTGGTGGACGCCGGCCTGCGCGTCGAGCCTCACGTGGTTCGCGGCTGGTGGAAGGACACCGGAAGGCTCGAGGACATGCTCGAGGCCAACCAGTTGATCCTCGACAACCTGGAGTCACGCATGGCCGGGGAGCTGATCGACTCCTACGTCGACGGACGGGTGGTCGTGGAGGCCGGCGCGCGCCTCGAGCGCTCACGGGTGAGGGGGCCGGCGGTCATCGGCGCGGGCACGCGGCTCACCGACGCCTACGTCGGCCCGTACACCGCGGTGGGCGAGCACTGTGTGATCGAGAACGCGGAGGTCGAGCATTCGATCCTGTTGACCGGATCCTCTGTGCGCAACCTGGCCGGCCGCATGGAGTCGTCCCTGCTGGGGCGCAACGTGGCGATCTCGCGTGACGCCCGCCAGCCTCGGGCCTACCGCTTCATGGTGGGCGACAACAGCGAGATCTCCATTCTCTGAGCCGCGATTGTGCCTATTGACACGAGACCCGGCTCCCCTCGTCCGCCAAAGGCCCTACATTGCAACTCGCCCCGATCATCAAGGAGGTGCGGTCATGGCCGAGGGATACTGCGTCAAGGAACGCAAGAAGGTGGAGATCAAGGATCCTCAGCAGGTGACGATGAAGAACGGTCGCCCGGCAATCCAAGGGCTCTGCCCCGACTGCGGAACGAAGATCTTCAAGATCGGCAAGCTCTCCTAGGAGGCCGGCCGACGCCACATCAGGGGTCGGCTTCGGGTACGAAATCCGCTATATCCCTGGGGCCATGCGCATTCTCGTCACCGGGGCCGGCGGCATGCTGGGCCAAGATGTCGTTCGGGCCGCCGTCGCCGCCGGCCATGAGCCCATCGGTCTGGACCGGCGAGCGCTCGACGTCACCGATCGCGAGCTCGTGCAACGAGCCGTGGCCAACGCAGGTCCGAATGCGGTGATCAACTGCGCGGCGTGGACCGACGTCGACGGCGCCGAGTCAAGCCCGGGCGAGGCGGACGCCGTCAACGGCGCGGGCGCCGGCCATGTCGCCCAGGCCACCGCGGAAGCTGGTGCCCTGCTGGTGCACGTCTCGACCGACTACGTCTTCGACGGCACGAGCATCTCCCCGTACACCGAATCGGCACCCACGAGCCCGATCTCGGCCTACGGCGCGACCAAGCTCGCGGGCGAGGACGCGGTGGCGCGGGCCGGCACCGAGCACGTCATCGTGCGGTCGTCCTGGCTCTTCGGGGCGGGAGGAGGCAACTTCGTGCAGACCATGCTGCGCCTCGGCGACGAGCGCGAGTCGGTGGCGGTGGTCACCGATCAGACCGGGTGTCCGACCTGGACCGTCCACCTGGCGCACGCGCTGATCGAGCTCGCCGCTTCAGACCGCCGCGGTGTGCTGCACGTGGCCGGCGACGGCGCCTGCTCGTGGAACGAGTTCGCCGTCGAGATCTTTGCTCAGGCCGGCCTGAGCTGTCGCGTCGAGCCCGCCACGACCGAAGAGATGGCGCGTCCGGCCGCCCGGCCGGCCAACAGCGTGCTCCGCTCCGAGCGGGTCGCTCCCGAGCTCCCGCACTGGCGTGATGGTCTGGCCGGGTACCTGGCGGCCCGCCGGGACACCGTGGCCCCCGCGGCGAAGGTCTCGCCATGAAGCTGCTGGTCTGCGGGGGCGCCGGGTTCATCGGCTCGAACTTCGTGCGCCAGCGCCTGCAAGACGCGGGCGACGACATCGTCGTACTCGACAAGCTCACCTATGCCGGACGCGAGGAGAACCTCCAGGACGTCCGGGACGGCATCGCCTTCCACCGCGGCGCGATCGAGGACCGCGCCGCCGTCGCCGATGCGATCACGGGCTGCGCCGCGATCGTCAACTTCGCCGCGGAGACCCACGTCGACCGCTCGATCGCCGACCCCGATGCCTTCCTGGTCACCAACGCCCACGGAACCCACGTGCTGCTGGAGGCGGCGCGCGAACGGGGCCTGCGCTACCTCCAGGTGTCCACCGACGAGGTCTATGGATCGATCGAGTCGGGCTCCTTCACCGAAGCCTCACCGCTGGCCCCCTCATCGCCCTACAGCGCGACCAAGGCGGGAGCCGACCTGCTCGTCGCCTCCTACGCGCACACCTTCGGCCTGGAGGCCGTGATCTGCCGGGGCTCCAACAACTACGGGCCCTACCAGCACCCGGAGAAGCTGATCCCGCTGATGGTTCTCAACGCCCTGGCCGGCGACGGGCTCCCGGTGTACGGCGACGGACGCAACGTGCGCAACTGGATCTTCGTCGAAGACTTTGCGCGCGCGATCGGCCACGTCCTCGAGCACGCACGACCAGGAGAGGCCTACAACGCGGGCGGGCCCGACGAGTGCCCCAACCTCGAGGTGGTTCGGCGCATCCTCGAGCTCAGCGGCCGGGACGAATCGCTGATCGATTTCGTCGCCGACCGGCCCGGCCATGACCGCCGCTACTCGCTGTCCTCGGACAAGGTGCGCGAGCTGGGCTGGGAGCCACAGGTCCGGTTCGCCGAGGGCCTCGAACGCACCGTCGAGTGGTACCGGGAGAACGCCTGGTGGTGGGAGCCGATCCGCTCCGGTGAGTACCGTGCCTACTATGAGCGCCAGTACGG
>JALYZC010000097.1 GCA_030945905.1 Actinomycetota bacterium | reverse complement strand
GGTCCGCGCTGCGGACCGGCCGGTCACCGTCGAAGGACCTGCAAGAACGCGGGGCCGGCTCTCGCAATGTGGGGAGGAACCGGGCGAGCCGAGCCGCGAGGCGCGTGCGCACACAGCGCTCGTGTCGGCAAACGGCCGCCCGACGCCGCGCGCCGGCGACCCAGCGGTGCGACGGCGACCGGGGCCGCCAGAGCCAGGCAGACCAGCGCGTCCTTGCCCATCTCGTGCTGATCGACGGCGGCTTGCCAGGCCAACCCGAGCGTCAGCGTCGCGCAGATCCCGAACAGCGCCAAACGCCGGCAGCGGCGCTTTCGGGCGAGTGTCCCCAGACGTTTCAGGCCAAGCGAGCCCACCGAGCCGGATAGTACCCCGGGTTGGGTATCCGGCACCGACCTCGAGGTCGCCATCAGGCAGCCGTTCGACCCAGCACGCTGCGCAGCTTGGCCGGCGCCCCGGTCCGCAGGATTGCGCGCTCGTAGGCGATCGCCGCGACCCGGATCATTCCCGCGATGCCCAGCAGCGCCACCACGACGGCGAGGGCCAACTCGAACCCTCCCATGTGGCCCAGCACCACTCGGGCCGGAACCACCATAGGGGCGACCGGCGGCACGAATGCGCACACCGAGGCCAGGGTCCCGTCCGGGTCCTGGGCCGCGGTGATGGCCACGAAGTAGGAGCCGACGAGCACCGCGGTGATCGGCCCGCTGGCGCTCTGCACGTCCTCCTGCTGCGAGACGAGGGCGCCCGCGAGGGCATACGCTCCCGCGTAGAGGCCATACCCGAGCAGGAACCAAAGCAGCGTCAGCCCGAACGCCTCCGCGGTGGCACCGGGAAGCGCGCTTGCGCTGGTGAGCGCCTGGGTCGCCACCGCTGCCACGCCCACCATCAGCAGCTGCGCCAGGCCCAGCGCGCCGACGCCCAGGACCTTGCCGGCCAGAAGCGCGTTGGGACGCACGGTGACGAGCAGCAGCTCGACGACTCGCGTCGCCTTCTCCTCGATCACGCTCGATGCGACGGCCAGGCCGTAGGTGATCAGCGCGATGTAGAGCACCACGAGGCCGCCGATGAGCGCCGCCCGGTCGCGGTCGCGCTCGGCGCTCTGCGGATCGAGCGCCCGTACCCGCGGCAGGGCCGTGGCGAGCGCCCGGTCCACCCGACCCGGCGCCAGCCCGGTGGCGAGCAGGGCCCCGCGGACCGCGCTGGCCCGAGCCGCGCTCTGCAGCAGGCGCGCGGCCTTGCCGCTGCGCTCGGTCTTCACGAGCACGGCAATTCCGTCGATGAGCGCGGCATCGATCCGGTCCTCGCGCAGCGCACGCTCGGCGGCCGCGCGATCGCCGAGCATGGTGACGCGCACGCGCGACCCGCCCACCTGTGCCTGCTGGGAGACCTGGTCCGCGGCCGGCGAGCCCGCGCCCGCCAATCCGACCCGCAGCGTGGAGTCTCCGCCGCCGAGGAGGTTGGCCGCCACGATGCCTCCGACGACGAGGACCAGCAGCAGGACCAGAGAGACGCGAAACGCCCGCGAGCGGGCTCGCTCGACCAGTTCGCGCCGGGCGACCAGGGCGACCATCAGGCCCCGACCGCCTCGCGGAACACGTCGGCCAGGCTGGGCTCGACCTCACTGAAGTGCGTCACGGTGCCACTGGCCCGCGCCGCGTCGAGGATGTGCTGGGGGTCTGCCCCGTCGGCCAGCGTCAGATGCGTGCTCTGTCCGCGGCGCTCCGCGCTCGCCACCCCGCCGGCCGCCTCCCACCATCGCTCCCCACCGCCGTCGACGTCCACCCGCAGGACCCGGTGGGCGCGTCCTCGCCGCAGCTCGTCGACCGGCCCGCTGGCCACCAGGCGACCGGCGTCGATGATGGCGACGCCCGAGCACAAGCGCTCCACCAGCTCGAGCTGATGCGAGGAGAAGAGCACCGGGACCCCCGCCTCGGCGCGCTCGCGCAGCACCTCCGCCAGCACGTCGGTCCCGATGGGGTCCAGCCCGGCGAAGGGCTCGTCGAGCACGAGCAGACCGGGGTCGTGCACGAGCGCGGCCGCGAGCTGGACACGCTGCTGGTTTCCCAGCGACAGCTGATCCGCGCGGTCGCCGAGGCGCTCGCCCAGCCCGAGCCGCTCGAGCCATCTGGTCGTCGCGTCGCGCGCCGCGGAACCGTCCAGCCCGTGGAGCTGGGCGAGATAGGACAGCTGGTCGCCTACCCGCATCTTGGGGTACAGGCCCCGCTCCTCGGGCATGTAGCCAATCGCCCGCCGGCGCTCGAAGTCGATCTCCTCGCCGTCCCAGCGCACCGCCCCGGCGTCGGGCCGCAGCAGCCCGCAGACGATGCGCATGGTCGTGGTCTTGCCCGCCCCGTTGGGTCCGACGAAGCCGAACAGCTGCCCCGGCGGCACCTCGAAGCTCAGCCCCTCCAGCGCCTGGACGTCGCCAAAGCGGCGCCGGAGATCGATGAGCTCGAGCATCGCCCCCTTGTACCGTGTTCGGCGGTCGGCAATCTCACATCGGCGTGAGGTGCGCCGTTTTCCTCTCGTGAGGCTGCCACCGTTCCAGCGCCTGCTCGACTCACACCGCGATGAGGTGCATCGCTTCCTGGTGGCCACAGCCGGGCCTCAGGAGGCCGACGACTGCTTTCAGGAGACGGTCCTCTCCGCCCTGCGCGCGTACCCGCGCCTGCGCAGCGCCGACAACCTGCGGGCCTGGCTGCTCACCATCGCCCACCGCAAGGCGATCGACGCCCACCGCGCGCGAGGCCGGCGAGCGGTGCCGACGCCCGACTCCGCGCTGGAGGCCGGGATCGGCGCCGGACCGGCCGGAGGCGGCGAGCCCGAGCTCTGGCAGCGCGTGCGCGAGCTTCCTCCCAAGCAGCGCGCGGCTGTCGTGCTGCGCTTCGTGCTCGACCTTCGCCACGCGCAGGCCGCCGAGGTGATGGGCTGCTCGGAGGACGCCGCGCGACGCAGCCTGCACGAGGCACTGAGCACCTTGAGAAAGGACTGGAAGCGATGAACGCAGACCTCGAAGCCGCGCTGCGCCGCAGCGCTCCCCCCGGCAACCCCGATGGGTCGGCCTCAGCGGCCCGGCAGGCGAGCGACCGGGCAGCCGCCGAGGGGCTCGTCGACCTTGCCTACACGGTCGTGCCATCGCCCCTCGGCAACCTCGTCCTGGTCGCAAGCCCGCGCGGCCTGGTGACCGTCGCCTACGAAGACGGCCGCCTCGACGCCCTGCTGGACAGGCTCGCGGCGCGTGCCACGCCGCGACTGCTCGATCTGCCGGCTCGCCTCGACGGCGTGCGGCGCGAGCTGGAGGAGTATTTCGACGGCAGCCGGCGCACCTTCGATCTGGTGTTGGACTGGGCGCTCGTGCGCGGCTTCACCCGCCGCGTACTCGAGGCCACCGCCCGCATCCCCTATGGGGGCGCGTCCACCTACCTCGACGTGGCCGCCGCCGCCGGGAGTCCGCGCGCCGTGCGCGCCGCCGGCAACGCGCTGGGCGCCAACCCGATGCCGATCGTCGTGCCCTGCCACCGCGTCCTGCGGACCGGCGGCGGCCTCGGCGGCTATACCGGCGGGCTCGAGCGCAAGCGACGCCTGCTCGAGCTCGAGAGCGGCTCTGAGGCGTGAGCAGACGGTCGGCTCAAGCGCCGTCCGAAACGGGCGAGGACTCCACGCGCCCGTAGTTCATCCCGCCGCAGACGAAGGTGGGCACGATCGGCCACTGCCGCCGTGATGACGCCAGCTCGCTGCACGGGAACAGGTTGAGCCAGCGGGGATCGCGGCGGTTCACATCGGCGACGGCCTTCTCCTTGATCATCGAGTCGTACTGATCCACCGAGTCCTCAAGGGTGTTGGCGTTCATCACGACCTCGCGCCCGAAGAGCTCCGCCCACTTGCGCACCCCGGGGATCTTGGACAGGTGTGGATGCCACGAATCGGCCGCCACGCCGTTGCGCGAGGCGAGCCAGACGCCCTCGGGCGTGTTGATGCACAGCGACTGGTGGCCGTCGGTCTGCCCCGGGGTGTGCACCAGCGCACATCCGACGCCCAGCTCCACGTCGCCGTCGACCTGCACGAGCCGGTCCTCGATCACCGCGTCCATCGCGCCGGGCACGTACCAGGCCCCTTGGGTGGGATGCACGGAGCGCAGCGTGTCGACCTCCTTGCGCTGCAGGACGAAGCTGGCCTTGGGAAAGAGGGGCGGCCGGGCCTCGTTCTCGCCGGGCAGCGGCTCGGTGGTCCCCATCGTGACGCGCAGGTCCTGCGCATGCAGGTGACCGAAGGAGACGAAGTCCACATCGCCCGGGCGCAGCCCTATGCGTGCCAGCGCCTCCGGCACGGTGCGATAGTCGGTGGTGAGGACCTGTGAGGAGAACCACTCGCCGAAGCGCTCCAGGAGCGGGGCGTGGAGGGGCGGCCCGGCCGATCCGACGGGGACGGTGGGCTCCCATGCGAGCGTCCGCAGCTCGCCGTCGAAGTCCTCGAATTGGACGACCACGAGGCGGTTGACGGTGTTGACGTAGGGATTGAGGCCCTTGGCCGCTCCCTGGAAGGCGTACGCGGCCGGATATCCGGCGGCGGCCAGGTCGACCGTCCGCACGGCCCGGATCTCCCCCTGGCCCTTGAAGCGGGCGCGAAAGTCGCCCGCCGACTCACGCAGGGCGGCCGGGCGATCGCCCCGCGGCCACGTCGCCTGCGCGCCGGCGAACTCGTGCGCCGAGCGAATACCGATCTGCTCGGCGCTCCCGGTTGCCGCCATCTACCCGCCCCCGTACGAGCTCAAGCGCGAGAGCTGGCCCACTGCGCCTCGGCCAGGTCCCCCTCAGGCATTCCCGCCGGGGTCTGCACCTCGGGTGTGTCGCGCAGGTACCACTCCGCATCGAGAGCCGCCTGGCAGCCGCTGCCGGCGGCCGTGACCGCCTGGCGGTAGGTGTGGTCGACCACGTCGCCGGCCGCGAAAACACCCGGGAGCCCGGTCCGCGTGGACTTGCCCTCGGTCACCAGGTACCCGTTCTCGTCGGTCTCGACCTGTTCGTGCACGATCTCTGACTGCGGCTCGTGGCCGATGGCGATGAACGCCGCCGCCGTCGCCACGTCGCGCGTCTCCTGCGTGCTGACGTCGCTGAGAACGGCGTGATCGAGGGCCCCGTCCTCACCGGCCACGAACGCCTCCGGCACGTAGGGGGTCAGCCACTCGATGTTCTCGATCTCTCGCGCGCGCTCGAGCATGATCTTCGAGGCGCGAAACTCGTCGCGGCGATGCACGATCGACACCTTGGAGGCGAACTTCGACAGGAAGATCGCCTCCTCCATCGCCGAGTCGCCGCCACCGATGATCATCGTGTCGCGATCCTTGAAGAACGCCGCGTCGCAGGTGGCGCAGTAGCTGACGCCGCGGCCGCCGAGCTCCTCCTCCCCGGGCACCCCGAGCTTCTTGTGCTCAGCGCCCATGGCGAGGATCACGGTTCGGCTGCGGTACTCATCGTCGTCGATGAACACCTTGTGCACGCCTCCGGGCTCCGTGGCGAGCTCAACCCTGGTGGCCTGGTCGGTGATGAAACGCGTGCCGAAGCGCTCGGCCTGGTCGCGGAACTGCTGCATCATCTCCGGGCCCATGACGCCGTCGGGATATCCGGGGTAGTTCTCGACGTCCGTGGTCTGCTGGAGCAGACCTCCCCACAGGAAGCCTTCGATGACCAGCGGCTCGAGGTTGGCCCGCGCGGTGTAGAGCGCGGCGGTGTAGCCGGCCGGTCCGCTCCCGATGATGATCACGTTCTCTATCTGGTCGGCCACTGAGCGCTCCGTTCGCAGTCGTAGTCCTTTACTTCACTTTGTATAGTAGGGCGGACGTCAAGCTTGTGCGGGGGCCTGCCGAGCGTGGTCCCGCCAGCCCCGCACCGTACGCCGCAGCTGAAGATAGGCCACGGCACCGGGAAGCGTCGGCAGCCAGAACGAGAACGCGCGGTAGACGAGCACCGCCACGATGGCCAGGCCGGTGTCCGTGCCGAAGGCGATGAAGGCCCCGATGAGTGCGCCGTCCACGCCGCCGATCCCCCCCGGCACCGGCAGCGTGTTACCGACCTGTCCGAGGAAGTAGGCCAGCACCAGTACTGCCGTCGGGGGTGCGGTGCCGAAGGCGTGAAACGAAGCCCACAGGACCGCGATGTCAAACGCCCACCAGGCCGGGGCGCCCAGTACCCCCGGATTGCGCTCGCGCACGAGGCCGATCGCCGTCCGCACGCCGCTGGCCATCGACGCCGGCACCGTGGCCACCCGTCGCGCGCCCTCGACGAGACGCGGGTGACGCGTGCCGGTCGCCCACCCCGCGAGCCGGCGCTCGAAGTCGTGTGGAAGCAGCGCAACCGCCAGGAACACCGCGATTGCCACGGCTCCCACGATCGCCGGAAGGATCGTCAGGGCGAAGGGCGCCGAACCCCCAAACACGCCGGTCCTCAGGCCGATCCCCACGATGACCAGCGACGTTCCGAACACCGCATAGAGCAGGAACATGAACGCGACCATGCGACAGGCCACGATGCGCCGTTCCATCCCCGATCGGCGCAGGGCCCAGGCGGTCAGGGCGATGCCGCCGGCGCCCGCGGCGGCAAACAAGCGGGTCGCCGCGAGTCCGGCCATCGTGATCTGGTAGCTCTCGCGCCAGTCGACCACGGACTTCCCGCGGACGAACACCGTCCGAAACAACAGGATGTAGCCGCCGAAGGAGAGCATTTCGAACACCGCCGCGGCGGCGATCCACGCCGGATCGCCGTCTCCGAGGCGATCCCAGGTCTTGCCGAGCCCGGCGAAGCGCGGCAGCGCGAAGTAGAGGAAGGCGATCGCCGAGACGACGAACAGGCCGAAGATCAGCACCCGCTCACGCGTGATGTGCACGCGCGGCATCTCTTCGTCGTGATGGTCCTGCTCGGCCGGCGGACCGGGCACCGGCGCGTTCGCCGCAGGGTCCGAACGCGTGACGGCGGGGTCCCAGGCCCGGTGGGTCATGTCAGGCGTGGGCCCGAGCTTCGAAGGCCTGAACGACGTGCGAGACTCGCGCGAATGCCGGAGTGGCGCGGGGAGCGAGCCGGCGAATGCCTTCCGTGAGCGCGAGCCCGACGAGCAGGTCGACGAGGTAGTGCTCCCCGAGGTAGACCAGCGCGAAGCCCAGCGTCAGCGCATACGTCCAGCCGGCGGCCCCGGCAAGCGCGCCGGTCTCGGCCAGCAGATGCGCGGCCATGACGGATGTGGCGAAGTGCAGCGACGGCATAGCAGCCAGCGGATTTCCTCCTAGCAGACTGTAGAGCCCCGCCCACCGGTCTCCCCAGAACTGCTCCCCATACTCCTCCATCATGCGCCGCACCCGCGGCATGTGGGGTACCGCCATCCGCCCGTGACGGGCGGCGTACCAGGGCGGTGCCGTCGGAACCGCCCAGTAGACGATGGCGCCGAAGTCGAATACCGCATAGGTCAGCACCGCGGCGCGCTGGAAGTGGCGCGGATGCGCGAGCAGGATGTAGACCAGCGTCGTGTGGGGCACCGCGAACCACGACCAGTGCGACCAGACCAGCAGCTTGTCCAGCGCCGTGAAGCGATCGGGGCTGGCCAGGCTCTGCAGGCGCAAGGTGGGAGGCAACCCCGCCCCCAGAATCCGGTCGACGTGAACGGGGTAGTCGATGTGGGCGCGACGCTCGAGCGCCTGCGGATCGTCGTGTGGCATCTGGTAGGCGGCGAAATACGCCCACATCTGCAGGCAGCAGGTCGCCACGTCGCGTGCCCGAGAGCGTCGGGTGGCGACGCAGATCGCGAACGGAGCCGTGGCGGCCACGCCGATCACCACCGGTGGGGGGAGCGAGAGCCGGCGCCGCAGGAGGGGCGCCGCGGCGCCCGCGACGACGAGTGCCCAAGCGGTGCGGCGAATGGCCCTCGACGTACGCACGCGCGGCCAGTATATGGGCGGGGGTCGGGCTCACCGGGGGGTTAGGCTCCCCCAGCGTGTGCGGGATCGCCGGCTGTGTCGTGCCTCTCGATCGGCGCCCCGATGCCGCGGCACTGGGGCGCATGGTGCAGGCCATCGCCCACCGCGGGCCCGATGATCACGGGGTCGAGATCCTCGACTCGGTGGGCCTGGCGCACACCCGGCTGGCCATCGTCGATCCCACACCGGCCGGGCACCAGCCCATGCGCCATCCCGACGGAACCCTGTGGCTGACCTACAACGGCGAGATCTTCAACCATGCCGAGTTGCGCGGAGCGCTGCGCGGACATCCGTATCGCTCGGAGACCGACACCGAGACGCTGCTGCACGCCCTGGCGGCGTGGGGCCCGGACGCGATCCCGCGGTGCAACGGGCTGTTCGCCTTTGCCGCCCTTGATCTGCGCGCGCGCCGACTGCTGCTGGGGCGCGACCGCTTCGGGGTCAAGCCGCTCTACCTCGCCCGCCACGACGGCGGGCTGTGGTTCGCCAGCGAGATAGGGGCGCTGCTCGCCGCGGGCGTGCCGCGGCGCGCTGCATCCGGCGTGCTCGCCCACGCGGTCGCCTACGGGTGGGCGGGCGGACGGGCGACGCCGATCGAGGGCATCGAGCGCGTGCCCGCCGGCACCGCCCTCTCGGTGGACCTCGACACGCTCGAGGTCAGCGAGCGCCGATGGTATGACCCGGCGGCCGCGGTCGACCCCGAGCGGGCCGCCGCCCTGGGCAGAGCGGATCGCAGCGAGCTCGCCCGCTCGGTCGAGGAGGCGCTGCGCGCTTCGGTGCGCCGACGGCTGATGGCCGACGTGCCGCTTGGGGCAATGTGCTCGGGAGGCATCGACTCGAGCCTGATCGCCGCCTTCGCCCGCGACGAGGCGCCCGGCCTGATCGCCTTCAACGCGAGCGTGACCGATCAGCCGGCCGTCGACGAGGGGCCGTGGGCCGACCGAGTCGCGCGCGGGCTGGGCGTGGAGCTGCGCACCGCCCGCCTGTCCGCAGCTTCCTGGCGCGCCGGACTGGTCGATGCCGTTCGCCACAACGAGTTCCCTCTGATGCACGAAAGCGCGGTGCCTATGGCTCAGATCGCCGCCCTGGCGAGAGAGGCGGGCGTGAAGGTGCTGCTCAGCGGCGAGGGAGCCGACGAGCTCTACGCGGGCTACGACGGGCTGCACGTGTCGGAGTACCGCGCGTTCGTGCCAAGCGCCCTGCTCCGCCGCCAGCGCGTGAACGGAGTCCTGCGCCGCGCCGACGCGCTGCGCCGCCGTCGCGGACGCGATCTGCTCGGCGGACTGCGCCGCCGCCGCGAACGTCCGCGAGTCGGCGCGTCGATGACGCCCGGGCCGGCGGCCTCGGTCACCGACCTCGAGGCCGCCGTGCACGCGAGGGCGGCCCAGGCGTATCTCGGCCATGCGGGGCCGCGCGGTGCGCTCGAGGCCGCGCTGCTCGGTGATCTCTCCCTCTATCTCCCCCACCTGCTCAACCGCCAGGACAAGAACACCATGCAGCACTCCGTCGAGACCCGCGTGCCCTTCCTCGATCCCGATGTGGTCGCACTGTCGCTCAACCTGCCGCTGGAGGCACGGGCGACGCCGGAGCGCAAGGGCATCCTGCGCGACCTGGCTCGGGCACACCTGCCGCGCGGAGTCGCCTCTCGCTCGAAGCTGGGCTTCGGCTTTGACGTCCGCCCCTACCTGGCGGGGGCGGCCCGTCCGGAGTTCCTGGCCGACGGGCACCTGCGCGAGCTGCTGGGCGTCTCGACCGAGGACTGGCGCGCCGACCTCGGCGAGATGTCCTCGGCGCACGCCCTGCGCTTCTGGTCGGGAGAGATCTGGTGCCGGGTCCTGCTGGCCGGGGAGGCGGTCGACGCCGTCGAGGCGGACCTGTGGGGCTAGCCCTCGAGCCGCTGCCACGCCGACCATGCGAAGCGAAGGCCCTGCTCACTCAACGCGGTGCTTCGGTCCTTCTGGCACAGCGGGTCGGCCGTGCCGTCGGCGATGAATTGGTCGAGGTCCTGGTCTGGCGCCAGCTGATCGCGGACCGCGCCGAGCACCGCCTCCTCGCCGAGCTGCGCAAAGGCGCGGCCCCTGGCGCGCACGGCGCTGAGCGCGCGCTCGGCGCCATTCACGCTCAAGCAGCCCCAGCGCGTGAGATGGGCGTCGACCTCCTCCAATCGTCCGCCGTCATCAAGCTCGAGCCGGATGCCCTCGAGCCGGCAGAGGAGGTAGTTGGGCTCGGTGGCGTGGATCGCAGCGAGCTGGTCGCCGGTGAGATGGAGGACGTGCACGCTGACCTCGGTGTTCGGGCTGTGCTGGAGGGCTGCCGGCACCGCGCCGTAGGGCGAGAGGTGCGCCGAATACACGACGTCGAAGTCCCGCAGCCAGCCGTGGCGAGCCACCACGGGAGGCGATGGGACGCCGAGCTTGCGGCCCAGGTCGCCGGGGGAACGGTTGGCCCCGTAGGCCAGGAGCCGGCGCCCAGGCGGTGCATCCGTCGGGCCGTGCCCCGGCGGCAGCGAGAACGAGCCCTCCGCGACGTCGTAGGGGTACCCACGCGCCGCCCGGAGCAGCTCGGCTCGATTCCTCCGGCTCAGGCCGTCAGCGAGCCGGTGCGCTCGCCCCGGTACGCGGCCGCCTGCTCCACCAGGGCGGCGATGAGCTGACTGGACTCGTCGGCTTCGGGGTGCCACTGCACGCCCAGCGCAAAGCGCCGGTCGGGCGCCTCAATCGCCTCGGGCAGCTCGTCGAGCTCGGCCCAGCCCGAGACCTCGAGACCCTCGCCCAATTCCTCCACACCCTGATGGTGGTGCGATTTCGTCGCGTGGCGGACCTCGCCGGCACAGCGAGCCACCAGCGAGCCGGTGGCCAGACGCACGTCGTGGTCGGCCCCGTCGAAGCTGCCGGGCGTGCGGCGATGCTCATGGTGGCCGAACTCCTGGGGCAGGTGCTGGCGCAGGGTGCCTCCGCGCGCCACATTGAGCAGCTGCATCCCGCGGCAGATACCGAGGAGCGGAAGGTCCCTCTCCAGCGCGGCGCGGACCATGGCGACCTCGAAGACGTCGCGGTCGGGGAAGGTCTCGTCGGTCTCGGGGTGGCGCTGCGCTCCATACGTGGCGGGATCGATGTCGGCGCCCCCGGCGAGCAGAAGCCCGTCACAGAGGTCCAGCGCCTGTTCGGGATGGGCCGTCAGCACCGCGTCGGGCGGGAGCATCACGGCCAGCGCGCCGGCCCGCTGCACGCGGTCCAGATAGGCCCGGGGGGTCAGCGCAGCCTCGTCGTCCCACACGCTCCACCGAGCCGGCTCGAGCGACGTGCAGATGCCGATCACCGGACGCTCCATGACCGCCTGCACTATAGGCAGGGCGACAGGTCAGCCACCGGCCGTCGTCAGGGAGCCGTCGAAGGGGCCGGCGCAGCCTGAGCCGGCACGCCCGCGAGTTCGCGGCGTCCGGGCGGAGCCGGTACGTGCGGGACCGGAACGTGGCGTCGACCGGCCCGCTGGGCCCAGGTGCGAATGGGTCGCTCGACAAACCGTGTGCCGGCCCAGGCGGCCGCCACGGTGAGCGGCAGGACCAGCACGGTGAGGAGCATCATCGACCGTGGACTGCCGTTGCGCGGGATGTCGGCGACCCCGAGCACGAGCCAGATCACAAGGAAATGGAAGAGGAAGATCCCGTAGTTGATGCTTCCGATCCATCGTGACAGGCGATTGGCCAGCGGTCGCTGGGCCCACGCGGGCAGGTAGGCGACGGTCAGCAGGACGGCGGCGAAGGCCAGCGGCACCGCGATGCTGAGCACGAGGCTCTCGCCCCAGAGCGGTTGGTGGTCATCGACCACTGGCAGCCCCGCTGCGTAGAGGAGGAACAGCAGCGCCAGCGCCGCGGCAGGACAAGCCCAGGCCAGGGCGCGCCGCAGGCGGGCACCGGCGCTTCGACGTAGCTGCACGTAGATCCACGCCGTGGTCATCCCCAGCGCGAAGTCCGCCCCGAACAGAGGGAACTGGGCAAAGAGGTCGGGATGGTTGCCCGTGGTCTCGCGCCACGCCACCGTCACCCCCACGGCCGCTGCCAGCCCCAGGAACGGCCATCGCAGATACGGGCGCAGGACGAGGGGGAATATGACGCAGAACACCGCGGTGATCGACATCGTCCACACGATCCCCTGGACCCCGAAGCCCGCCTGACGCGGATACAGCTCCTGCTGAAGGAAGACCACATGGCTCAGGACGGCCGGGACGTCATGCGGGAAGTAGGCCCCCGAGACCGGCCTCAGCAACGGCCCCACCCCCACCGCAAGCGCAAGCGTGAGCCAGTAGAGCGGGAGCAGGCGTCCGGCACGCCGGAGGGCGTAGGTGCGCACGCCGACGAAGCCACCGTAGGCCACCGCCGGCAGGAACATGGCAAAGCCGCCCATCAGGAACAGGAATTCGATGGAGAAGAACATCGACCCGCGCAAGGCGCGAAACGGCTCGTGATTGGGGCGCCAGCCGGTGGCCAGCGAGATATGCGTCAACGCGATGACCACGCTGATGGAACCGCGGATGCCGTCGAAGGCGGGAATCCACAGCGCGCGGACCGGGTCCCGGACTGGGGCACGGCGCTCGGTGATCGGGAGGTTGGCGGAACTCATCTGCGAGCGCGCGAAGGACGGCACCCTATACCTGCGGCGCGAGGACCTCGGGCGCCTGGCCGAGCCGGTCGGGGCGTCGTCGCGTAGCATGCCGCGCGCGCGTGTCAGAGTCAGAGTCCCGCTATCCGCGCAAGCTCAAGGCGGCCGTCGGCTGGCCGATCCGCCGGATACTCAACCCCCGCTTCGATGCGACGGTGCACGCGGTCGACTATCGGCTCGGCAGCTTCGACGGTGCGCGCCCCTCGATCCATCAGCGCCTCGACGAGCTCGAGGTCAAGCTTGAGCACATGATCAACGAGCAGCGAGCGAACGCGGAGGCGCTGGAGGCGATTCTCGAGCGAGTGCGGCGGTTGACACCGCCGCAATAGCGCATCACCGCGCCGCGTGGAACGTCATGCGCCCGACCTCTCCGCCGACGTCATCACGCGAGGCGATGCCGAGGAAGTCGCCCGCGTCGAGTCGCTGGAGCAGCGGGTTGCCCTGGTCGTCGACCCAGGGCGGGACCACGCATTCGATGCGAGTAAACGCAAGCGCGGCGAGCATGCCGTGCATCGCCGCGGGATTGGGCCCATGCCAGTTCGTGGGGTCATCTGCCAGCTCGCTTCCGGGGTAGAACGCGATCGCCGGACGGTCGAGGTCGACCAGATCCACCACGGTCTCGACGATGAGCGTCCGCTCGGTGAGTGCGGCCATGCGTTCGAGGACGAGGAACGGGTGACGCATGTGGTAGAGCACGCCAAGGCAGAGGACCACGTCGAAGGTGCCCACGCTCTCGGGCGTGAGATCCAGGACATCGAGTTCGCGCTCCTCGATGCGCGAGCCCAGCGCGCTCTTGGCGAGGTCGAAGCCGGCCTTCGTGCCCCAGCCTTCCCCGCCCCAGCAGAAGTGGTCGGTGGCGAGGACGCGAGCAGCGCCGCGACGTTCGCACTCAAAGGCGAACGCGCCGTCCCAGGAGCCGACATCGAGCACGGTTCTTCCACGCAGATCGCGCGGGAGACCGACCTTCTGCAGGTGTTCGGGAGTCCGGTTTTCGCCCGCCGTCACGACACCGCCGCCGAGATCCATCGTGTGATACCAGCGAATCGCATCGACCTTCGCCTGTAGCGCCTCGCGCGTCACGGCCATGGACCTACGCTAGCGACCCGTGATAGTTGGATGGCCCGTCTGATCAGGCTGTGGGCCCGGCCGCCACGTGAGCAAGCGCACGGTGCCTGACGAGGCCACTCTCCAGCGGCGGGGAGCGGTGATATGGCGCCAGGAAGGCGACGTCCGAGAAGCCGGAAGAGCGGCACATGCCGGTCAGAGCCGGCTCGGTGAAGCTCCACCAGTTCGATGCGTCGCCGGCCAGTTCGTCGGTCTCGAAGAACTCGGCCAGCGAGGTCGTCTGTCCGGGAATCGAAAAGGACTCGGTCTCCAGCACCATTGTTCCCGCGGTCAGGGCGGCCACGCGCTCAAGCATTTCGAGGGGATAGCGCGTGTGGTAAAGGACACCGAGGAAGAGGACGACGTCGAAGGTGCCGAGCTCGGCGGGGTCGAGAGTCAGAACGTCCCCGAACACGCTCTCGACGCGACTGTCGAGCGCCTGGTGGACGAGATCGAATCCTCGCTTGCCGGGTAGCTGGATAGCATCCCACAGCTTCGCGGCCTCGCTGCCGCCGTCCTTCGGATCGCGCAGTGCCAACATATCGGTACCCCAGGTATGGAAATCCAACGCGACGACGCGACGTGCTCCCAGGCGCTCGGCGGCGAACGAGAAGAATCCGTCCCAGGCCCCAATATCAAGGACCGTCTTGCCGCGGAGGTCCGGCAGCTGGAGACTCTCGAGCTCGCCTTCGAGCACCTCCAGCGGCTTGTGGCCAGGCGTCACGACGCCGTCTCCGAGCTTGATCGAATGCCACCAAAATGGGTGTTCGGCCACCCGGCGCCTGAGGTCTGCGGCCAGCATCGCGGCTGGACTGTAACGCTGGTGCAACAGCTTGGATGTCGCTGGGTACCGGTCGACCCTTGATCCGATATTGCACCATCGTCAGATTCGGAGATCTGCCGTTCGCCCACGTCCTCGCGGACGCGCTGCGTCGCCATCATCCGGACGCGGAGCTGGCGGTGCTGGTGATGGATCCCCTTCGCCGATCGATCGAGCCGTGGCCGGGCATGTCCATACTCGCGCCGGAAAGCGTCGGGGCCGACCAGACAGGCCGCCTGATCGCCAGGCTCGGTCATCTGGGGGCTGCCGCCGTACTTCGTCCTCGCGTGATCGACACGCTGCTCGACGCCGGGGCGCCGGGAGTCGTCTGCCTGGTGCCGTGGCTCGACATCCATGCGCCGTTGGACCCCCTGCTCGACCTCCTCGAGCAACGTTCGCCGGTGTTGACGCTGCGCGTGCCCGAGGGCCTTCCACCTGAGGACGGGCGGCGCCCGCACCGGCTGGACGTCCTGGATGCCGGCTGGCTGAGCCCAGCCGTCGTGGCTGTGCGAGCCGACGACCGGGACTTCACCCGGTGGTGGGCCTCCGAGCTGCAACGGCGTGCGGACGTGGCACCGGACACGTGGCGACGACGGGCCTACGTCACCGAATCAGCGCTGACGGCGGGTCTGGAGGACGCCCCACGGCGCTTCCCCCTCGCCGGCTTCATGGGCGATCCAGGATGGGCCGTGAGCGCCTGGAACCTGCACGTCCGGCCGCTCGCGCTTCGGCAGGGGGTGGCGTTCGTCGGGACGAGCCCCGTCCGCGTCCTCGACCTGACCGGGTTTCGACCCGATCGTCCGCACCTCCTGGCGCCGGTCGAACGTGACTTGGCGCTGGGCGCCGACACCGCTCGAGTTCGTCCGGCCGACCACCCGGAGCTGGCGGAGCTCTGCCGGGATTATGCGACGCGCGTGATCGCCGCGGGATGGATCGCGCCCGAGAGCCCGCCCGCCGCGCAGCCGAAGCTTCCCGACGGCGTCGTCTACGACACGTTGGTCGCTGCGCTGCACGAGCTGGCGGCAGCTGAGGGCGAGGACGTCCGGGATCTCGAAGACGAGCGCGCGGCGCGTACCTTCGTCGCGTGGCTGGGCGGCCCAGCGAAGCAGGGCGGTGAAGCGGGGATCACCCGCTACCTCCACGCCCTGCATCAAAGCCGATATGACCTGCGGGCGGCGTTTCCCGATCTCGACGGCCCGGACGCCGACGCCTACGCGACGTGGTCGTGGGAGCACGGTGCCGCGGACCTTGGCCTCACTCCCGCCCTGCTTCCCCCGCGGCCGGCGGCGGCGGCGCCCACCGTGCGGGTCGTGGGGCACATGCGCGATGGTCTTGGCCTTGGCCACGCCGCCCGCCTCTACGTCCGTGGCTTGACCGCGGCGGGCGTGAACGTCGGCACGCACACGGTCACCGTCGACGCCTACGGCTCGGGCGTGAATCGTCGGACGTCCCATGTGGAGTTCGATGAGATCGACTCGGGCGCAGAGCCGACCATCGACCTCCTGTGCGTGAACGCCGACTTGCTGAGCTCACTCGCGCGACGCGGCGCCGATGCCATCCTGCGCGGCGACCGTGCGATCGCCGTGTGGGGCTGGGAGGTGGACGTCATACCCGCCGACTGGCTCGCGGGCTTCGAGCTGATCGATGAGCTCTGGGTGTACTCGCGCTTCGTGGCGGCGATCCTGGCGCAGGTCTCGCCTGTCCCGGTGGTGCCCATTGCGCCGCCGGTCGTACTGGCCGACGGCGCCGGGACCGTAGCGTTGCCGGACGGTTTCACCTTCCTGTTCATGTTCGACTACCTGAGCACGATTGCGCGCAAGAACCCGGCGGGCCTCATCGAGGCATTCACCCGTGCGTTCCCGGTGCACGAAGGAGCGCAGCTCGTGCTGAAGACGTTCAACCAGGCGCTGCGGCCGGAGGACCACGAGGTGCTGCTCGAGCAGGCACGCGACCGTCCCGACATACGGTTCCTCGACGGCTACCTGAGCGAGGGCGACAAGCGGGCGCTCCTCGAGCGCGCCGACTGCTACGTCTCGCTGCACCGCAGCGAGGGTTTCGGGCTCACCCTCGCCGAATCCATGCTGCTGGGCAAGCCCACGATCGCCACGGCGTATTCGGGCAACCTCGACTTCATGACGATCGGCAACAGCTATCTGGTCGATTGGCGAGCAACGAAGGTCGGGCCCGAGGTTGAGATCTATCCGGCCAGCGGGAGCTGGGCCGAGCCCGACATCGACCACGCCGCCACCCTCATGCGGCACGTGTGGGAACGACCGGACGAGGCCCGAGAGAAGGGGGAGCGAGCTCGTGCGGAGATCACGGCGACGCTCTCTCCGGCCGCGGCAGGGGGGCGGGCGCTCGCCCGGCTGCGTCGGCTGGGGATGAATGCCCGGGACCCGTTCTGTGAGTGAGCGCGCGGATAAGCTGTGCGCATGTCCGAGGCTTGGAAGTCGGCCCAGGACCGGTTGCGGCGCCGGATCTGGGATGCGCGCAGCAGTGGGGAGCCGGAGGGCCTCGCCGCCCCTACGCCATCCATGACGCCCGTGCACCCGCCGGAGCTCGTGAGCCCCACGATCGTCTCGCCACGCCCGGTCATCGGCGCGCCGATACGCATGATCAAGCAGGTGCTTCATCGCCTACTCCAGCCGCTCGTCTTCGGGCCCCAGGCCGAGTTCAACCTCCGGGTGGCGGCGCACCTCAATGACGGCGAGAGGGCCGCGCGACAGGTCCACGATCTCAGCGCAAGGTCCGAGGCCGATCATCGGCGTCTCGACGGCCTCGCACAGGATCTCGAGGCGGTACGCGGCGACGTTCTCGCCGTGCGGGCGGAGCTTCAGTCTCAGCTCGTGGCGGCCCGGAAGCCGAGGCCGGAAGACGGAGAGGGCGCGGCGCCGGAACGCGACGCAACCGCACCTGGCAGCGAGTGAGCCAACCGCTGGCATCGATCATCGTCCCGAACCACAACGGGGCGCCGGTGCTCGATCGCTGCCTTCGCCAGCTCCGGGCGCAGGATCACGACGCGTTCGAGATCATCGTCGTGGACGACGCCTCCGGCGACGAATCGGTCCGCGTGGCCGAGCGACACCTCGACGGCGAGCGTCTGACGATCGTGCGCAGCGAGCGCAATCGAGGTTTGGGCGCGGCACGGAACCTCGGCCTCCGCCATGCTCGTGGCCGCCACATCGCCTACATCGACGTCGATGGGTTCGCCGCGCCCGATTGGCTGCGTCAGGGCGTGACCCGGCTCGAGTGCGATCCCTCCTTGGGGGCCGTCGCCTCACTGGTGTTCTTCGACGGCAACCGTGCGGTGCTCAACGGCGCCGGCGCCACCATGAACCGCTTCGGCTACGCGGAGGACCACGGGTTCAACGAACCCCTCGAGTACGCCCGCCTGCCCCGCGAGGTGGTCTATGCGATGGGCTGCGGATTGATCGCGCGCCGTGAGGCGTTGGAGCGCGTCGGTGGGTTCGATCCCCTGTTGACCAACTACTACGACGACGCCGACCTCGGGCTCAAGTTGTGGCGCGCGGGGTATCGCGTCGAGCTCGCGCCCGAGGCCTGGATCGACCACGGCTTCGGCCAGAGCGGAGGGCACTCCCCGCGGAAGATGCTGCTGTGCGAGCGACACCGCATCCGTGTGTTCCTCAAGCACTACCCCTTACGGTCCATTCCGGGATGGCTGGTTCGTGAAGCTGCGTCGGTCGCCGGCTTTCCCTCAGACGAGCGTCAGCGACGCCGGGAGGCGTGGGCCTGGAACCTGCCCAGATTGCCATCGACGGCGTTTGCGCGTATCCGGGGAACCAGGACCGGGGGTCTGCGCCCGCCGTTCTCGCGGGACTCGCGACCCTACCGCCCGGTCACGGATCTCAACCAACCAGATCCCGAGCGGGCACAGACACGACTCCGCATGGACGGGACGAGCGATCTCGGGGCGCTCGTGTACGGCTTCTACGCCCCCGTCGCGGAAGGAGAGCTCCGGTTTCGCTGGATGGCCGAGCGAGGCGCGCTCCTGGTGCGCGCACGCCGCGCCACGCGCCATCTGGTCCTCGACTACATGGTTGCGATCCCGGACACACAGATCAGCCTCGAGATCCGTCCCCTCGACGACCGGCGATGCCTGTGGCAGGGCGAAGTGAGGGCCGGCGCGGAGCCATTCACGTGGACCCGCGCCGACCTGCCAGCGCGAGTGCGGGCCGGTACCTATGTCCTCACGCTGGCCGCCTCTCAGACATCGAGGCCACCTGATGGGGCGGTGCTGGCACTCGGCCTGACAGGCGTCGAGCTCCGCTAGCGGACTCCTGGCTTGCGGGCGCTTCACGTCCATCCCGTCTACCCAGGGGCGATGGGTGATGGGTCCGCTCTGTACTCACGGCAGCTGGCAGGCGCGCTGGTCCGGGCCGGCGTCGATGTCGACGTGCTCAGCACCCGTGCGGTGCGATTGCAGGAGCGTGGACCCTTTGACCTGCGCTGGACGGGCGAACTTCCCGCGAGGGAGTACGTCGACGGGAGTTTGGTCCGTCGGTTCGATGCCGTGAGTGCGCCGGACATCGTGGCTCGAGCGGCCAATCGGATGGTGCTCGCCGCCTGGCGTCGCGAGGACGAGCGCGAGGGCCGCGTCGTGCCGGGATCGGCACTCCACCTACCCAGTCTGGTGTCGCGCGCTCGCCGTCGTCGCGGTTGGATCGACACGCTCGCCGAGTGCGGTCGCGGCCCGGTCGCGCCGGGGTTGCTCGCACACGTCGCGCGTACCTGCCACGACTACGACGTGGTCCTGGTGGGGCATGCACCGTTCGCGATCATGCGCCACGTTCAGGGCATCGCCGCAGCGCGGGGCACGCCCGTGGTCGTGTTGCCGTTTCTGCACGAGACGGATCCGTTCCACCATTTCTCAGGGCTCTACCGTGCCTACGAGCGCGCTGGCGCCGTGCTCGTACTCTCGAAGTACTCCCGGCGCGTGATGGGCGAGCAGCTTCCACGGGCGCACGTCGTCGCGATCGGCGCCGGTGCGAACGTGGAGCGCCATACGGATCCGGACCGCGTGGCCGCCTTCCGGGCCAGGCACGGGTTGGAAGACCGTCGCATCCTGCTGCTCGTCGGTCGCAAGGAACCGAGCAAGCGCTATGACATAGCGATCGAGGCCCTGGCCTCGCTTCCTCCGGACGTCGTGCTCGTGATGGTCGGCCGCGACGTCGATGGACGACCCCTCCCGACCGAGCGCATTCGCCACCTGGGCGCACTGTCCGACGAGGAGCTCCTCGACGCCTACGCAGCCTGTGAAGCCCTCCTGGTCCCATCCGAGCACGAGAGCTTCGGGATGGTGTGCCTGGAGGCATGGCTGCAGGCAAAGCCCGTGATCGCCAACGCGCGCTGTGGCCCGCTCGCCGCGCTGGTAGAGCCGGAACGCGACGGCCTGCTCTGTGCCCAGTCCGACGAGTGGGCGACGGCCGCGAGCACGCTGCTCGAGCACCCCGAATGGGCACGAAGCTTGGGTGAGGCGGGCCGGAAAAAGGTGCTCGAGCGCTACACGTGGGAGCGCGTGGCAGAGCGCGTTGTGGACGTCTACACACAGGCCGCGGACCCAACAGGTCGCAGGAGCGCCTGCTAGCTTGCCCCCGGTCCCGCGGGCCGGCCCGCGAAACGAGTCACAACGCATGACGATCGACGCCAACCTGCTGTCCAGCGACATCCGCCGGATCGTGCTCGAGCAGTCCAAGCGCGCTCATGTCGGCCATATCGGTTCGTGCCTGTCCGTCGCCGATCTCGTCGCGTCCGTGTTCGCCGCCGGCATCGCCGACGCCGATCCCGACGACCCCGACCGTGACCGGTTCGTCCTCTCCAAAGGCCACGCCGCGCTCGCGCTCTACGCGGCGCTCCACGCCACTGGACGCGTGGGCGACGAGCTGCTCGCCAGCTTCTGCTCGGATGGCAGCTCGCTGGGCACCCACCCGGAGCACGTGGTCGACGGCGTCGACTTCTCGACGGGCTCGCTCGGACAAGGTCTCTCGATGGCTGCGGGCGCCGCGCTCGCCGCGCGTATACAGCGGTCCACTCGTCGCGTATTCGTCGTGATGAGCGACGCCGAGTGCAACGAGGGATCGCTGTGGGAGGCTGCGATGTTCGCGGCCCATCACCGGCTCTCCGCGCTCGTTGGCATCGTCGACGCCAACGGACAGCAGGCACTTGGCTATACGCGCGACGTGATCGATCTCTCGCCGCTCGCCGCTCGCTGGCGGGCGTTCGGGTGGGACGTGCACGATGTCGACGGGCACGACGTCGACGCTCTGACCGCCACCATCGCCGAGCTGGACACCGCCACCGGGGGACCTCACGTGCTCATCGCGCGAACGGTGTTCGGCAGCGGGGTCTCGTTCATGGAGGGCCAGATCCCCTGGCACTACTGGCCGATGTCCGACGAGCAGTACGAGCGGGCGATGGCCGAGGTCACGGCGTGAGGGCCGAGTTCGCGAATGCCATGGTCGAGCTCGCGGAGCGCGACGAGCGCATCGTGCTGCTTACCGGCGACCTGGGGTTCACCGTGCTCGAGCCGTTCGCCGAGCGCCATCCTCAGCGCTTCTACAACGTGGGTGTCGCCGAGCAGAACATGGTCGGTCTCGCGACCGGCCTCGCCGAGGCGGGGCTCATCCCCTTCGTCTACTCGATCGCGACCTTTGCCAGCCTGCGACCGTACGAGTTCATCCGCAACGGTCCGGCCCTGCACGAGCTTCCCGTGCGCATCGTCGGCGTCGGCGGCGGCCTGGACTACGGCCACAACGGCGTGACCCACTACGCCCTCGAGGACGTGGCGGTCCTCCGGGTGCAGCCGTCGCTCACCGTCCTGGCCCCGGCGGACCCCCACCAGGCCCTGGCGGTGCTCGCGGCCACCGAGGACGTCCCCACCCCCGTCTACTTTCGACTCGGCAAAGAGGCTCAGCCGGTTCCGGGCCTCGATGGCCGCTTCGCGCTCGGGCGGGCCGAGGCGATCGGCGAGGGGGAAGACGTGGCGATCGTCGCGCTGGGGACCATGGCCGGCGAGGCCGTGGAGGCCGCCCGCCTGCTGGCCGAGCGGGACATCGCCGCGACCGTGGTCGTCGTGGCCAGTGTGAGCCCGCCCCCCGTCGAGGATCTCCTGGACGCGCTCGGCCGGGTGCGCCTGGCCCTCACCGTCGAGGCCCATTATCGCGTCGGTGGCGTGGGGTCGCTCGTCTGCGAAGTGGTGGCCGAGCACGGGCTGGACTGCCGGGTGGTGCGCCGAGGGGTCGACCGGATGCCACGCGGCGTCACCGGTACCCAACGCTACCTCTACGACGTCTTCGGGTTATCCGCAGCACAGCTCGCCGACTGCGCCGTCGAGGCGCTTGCGCCCATCCGCCGCTGAGCGTGCCCCGGCGAGCGCACGCGGGCGCTGGAGAGGTTGAGGGCGCCGGGACGTCGGTGGTGGTGCCGGTCCACAACCAAGGCGAGTACATCGGCGCGATCGCCAGCGACTATCTCGCCGTGCTCGCCAACCTGAGCGCTCGCCATGAGCTGATCCTCGTCACCAATGCGTGCACGGATGCATCAGTCGCGGTCTGCGCCTCGCTGGCCGCCGCGCACGAGCAGGTCGAGCTCATCGAGCTTGCCCAGGGCGGCTGGGGGCGGGCGGTCAAGGCCGGGCTCCGTCACGCGACCGGAGACGTGCTCTGCTACACGAACTCGGCGCGCACGTCTGCCGCGAACCTGGCCCTCATGCTCTCCTACTCGCTGGCCTACCCCGAGGTCGTGCTGAAAGCCAACCGCCGCATCCGCGACAACTGGCGCCGGCGCCTGGGCTCTCTGGTCTACAACCTCGAATGTCGCGCGCTGTTCGACATTCCGGCGTGGGACATCAACGGCACGCCGAAGATCTTTCCGCGCGGCTTCGACCGCCTGCTCGAGCTGCGGCGCGACGACGACCTGGTCGACGCTGAGTTCAACTGGATCTGCCGCCGGGAGGGATACCCGCTCATCGAGGTCCCGATGCTGGCCACAACCCGCCTCGGCGGCCGCTCGACGACGAACTATCGATCAGCCGTACGCATGTACTGGGGCGTGTATCGAATGCGCCGTGCGGGGCCGTGACGGATCCCTCGGCCGCAGAGCGCGAGCGGCTCGCCGCCCGCGAGGACCGGGCGTGGCGCGATCCCGAGCAGGTGATCTCCCAGTGGGAGGACGCCGCCACAGCCGACCCGCGTCTGCTGGAGTCACAAGCGCACGGGGCGTGGTGGGACGTGCTCGCCCACTACGCGCTCACCGTGCTCGTCTCGCGTGAATACGAGCACCTGCTCATCGCCCTGTCGGCGCCTGACGGCCGGCCGCGAGCGACGTTCATGCGCCTCCCGCATCCGTCGGGAGTGGCCTTCGACGCCGGTCGCGGGATCGTCCACGTCGCCGCCACTCGCAACCCCAACCAGGTCTTCGACCTCGCGCCGGTGAGTGGTGCGCTGCCGCGCGCGGATGCCCAGGCCCCGGACGTCGACGACCGCCCGCTCGTCCCCCTCAGCTCGCGCTACCTGCCGGGATGCACCTACCTCCATGACCTCGCGCTGGTCGACGGCGAGCTTCACGGAAACGCGGTCGGCGAGAACGCCGTGTTACGCCTGCCGCGCAGCGGCCCTCCCGAACGGGTGTGGTGGCCGCACTGCGTCGAGCGAGACGGCACTCCTGACGTGAGCCGGAATTATCTACAGCTCAACTCGATCGCCGCGGGAGCGGACATCGAATCCTCGTACTTCTCGGCGTCCTCGGAGCGGATCTCGGCCCGCCGGCCCGGTCATCGCAACTACCCGGTGGACGGGCGCGGAGTCATCTTCTCAGGCTCCACCCGGGAGCCGATGGCCCGTGGCCTGACCCGGCCCCACTCGGCGCGCCTGCACCAGGACCGGGTGTGGGTCGACAACAGTGGCTACGGCGAGCTTGGCGTGGCCGCAAACGGCGCCTTCGAGGCGGTCATGCGCCTTCCCGGCTGGACGCGGGGACTGAGCTTCGCCGCGGACGTCGCGTTCGTGGGCACCTCGCGCGTGCTTCCCAGCTTTCGCCAGTACGCCCCCGGACTCGAAGTCGAGCAGAGCAGCTGCGCGGTGCACGCGGTGCGCCCGACGACCGGCGAGGTACTCGGAAGCCTGGTCTGGCCCTACGGCAACCAGGTGTTCGCGGTGGAGCCGGTGCCGGCCGCGTTTTCCCTAGGCTTCCCCTTCCTCGCCGGAGGCCGACGCTCTCGTGCCAGCGCGAAGCGCCTCTTCTACACCTTCCAAGCCCATCCCCAGGAGACCGGCCAGTGACCCAGGACTTCAGGCTGCTGATGATCGGCGCCATGTACGAGAACGGCGGCAACACCACTCACCGCTTCCTGGACGGACACCCGCAGCTCTACGTCTACCCGTTCGAGTCTCAGCCGGGAACCCGGCTGGTCAATGACGCGCTCACCTCGATGTTCCCGGTCAAGTACCGCTGGCCCACGTTCGCGCTGGACGCGACGCCCGAGCAGGACTACCACGCGATCATCGACGAGGAGTGCAGGGTCCGCACGCGGACCCCGCACGTCAGCAAGTTTCGCGACCACCCCTTCGAGCTCTCCGACGAGGAGCGCGGCGAACGCTACGTCGCTCACATCGAGCGCACCGGCCGCGGCCGGGCGAACAACCTCGCGGCCTTCTTCCGCTCCACCTTCGAGGCTTGGAAGGACCACGCCGCCTCGGGTCGCGAGGAGGTCTACGTCGGTTATAGCCCGATCATCGTCGTCGACGCGGAGCGGATACTCCAGGACCTACCCGGCGCCCACTTCCTGCACGTCGTGCGCAATCCGTGGTCCGCCTACGCCGATACCAAGAAGCGGCCGGTACCTCTCCCTCTGGAGAGCTACATGCTCGGCTGGACGCTCAACCAGCACTTCGCGCTGCTCTACAGGCAGAAGTACCCCGGCCGGATGCACCTGGTCCGCGCGGAGGACGTGATGACCGATGCCCCTGACGCGCTGGCCCCGGTGCTCAAGGCTCTCGAGCTCGAGGTCGACGACCCTGCGCTGAGCGCACCGAGCTGGAACTCCAAGACGCTCGATCAGGTCTACCCGTGGGGGACGATCCGCAGCGCGACTCCCGATGCCAACCGAGCAACGGCGGCAGAGCTCTCGGCCGAGGAGCAGCAGGAGATCGGTCTGCGAACGTGGCAGTACCTCGAGCCGTTGGGTTACCAGGAGTTCCTCGAGCGCGGCCCCGGCGAGCCGCCTGTCGCGCTCGCGGGCTGAGCTCCCGCCTGAGCCCACCGGGAGGCGCTCACAGCACGGCGATCTCGGGCGCCCCCAGATCGGCAGCGCGCGCCTCGCCCGATGGCCACGGACGTGAGCGGTCATACAGCCCCTGGGTGGGGATGGCCAGTCTCTTCACGGGCGCCGTCTTTCGGGCGGCGAAACAGACCAGCGGAATCCGGGCGGGGTCGAGCAGGTGACCCAGGGCCATCCCGTAGCGATACTCGAAGGTTGGACACGACGCCATCAAGTCCTCGGGATGCAGCAGCTGGATGAAGCATCGCGCATCGGCGAACCCATTGGCCTCGTAGGTGTCGTAGAAGAGCGTCGGGCTGAACGAGTAGAAGCCGTGATCGACGTCGGCGGCAGGACTGAGATGGAGCACCCAGCCGCCGATCCGCGCGGCCCGAGCGACGTTCTCGAGCGCCTGCCGGACGTCGAAGACGTGCTCGAGTGTCCCGGAGTCGAGCACCAGCCCGAACCCGTCCTCGAGGTCATCGGGCAGCGGCAGGTTGAGGTCGTGGACGCGCATCGGTGCGTCATCGGGGAACCAGTCGAGATCCACGTATCCCTCGACCCCCAGCATCTCGAAAATGGTCTGGGCGTGGACGAAGTCGCGCGCGCGCTCGGGCCAGTGGCGTGCGAAGGCCGCGCTGGTGTGAGCCAGGATGCGCGCTGGCTCACGCGGGACACGGCCCATCTGTCCGAAGAAGCCCCGGACGTCCGCAGCCGAGGCGTAGACATCTTGGTTGCCGAGGCTCAGCACCGGGCCTTCGAATCCCAACTCGCCTCCCAGCTTGATCAGGAGGCGGAGATTGCTCGGCGTCAGACCCATGTCAGCCGGCGCCCACCCAGGCGTGGGCCACGGTGCGGGCCCGCGGTGGTCCACCGCCGGGGACGTTCCCCGGCGGCGCGCCGGCGACGACCTCGCAGCGTTCGAAGCCGGCAGCCGCGCACAGGGCTTGCAGACCGCGGGGATTGGGAAACCACCAGTTCGTGGGATCGCCGCCCCACCCCGGAGCGAACGCACACAGCGCAACCTCGTCCTGGCCCGCGGGATGCACCGTCTCGCACTCGAGCACCGCGAGCTCGCCGGTGACCGCTCGCAGGCGGCGCAGCGCGCCCAGCGGGTCCTCCATGTGGTAGAGCACGCCGAGATAGAGGACGACGTCGAAGCTGCCCAGATCGGTTGGGTCGGTGTCCTGCAGATCCCCGACCGCCACGTCCACCCGGCTCCCCAGCGCGGCGTGCGCGACGTCGAAGCCGCGCTTACCCGGAAGGGAATCCGGGCGCCAGACGCCAGCCTGCTCGCGATGGGACTCAAGCGAGCCGTCCATGCGCGCCTTGGCGGCGAAGTCCACTGACCACACGTAACGATCCAGCGCGACCACGCGCTGCGCTCCGCGTCGCTCGGCCTCGAAGGAGAACCATCCGTCCCACGCGCCCACGTCGAGCACCGAGCGGCCGCGGAGATCGGGGAGCTGAAGGGTCGCCCACTCCTCCGCCAGCAGCTCGGGCGATTTGTGCCCGTCGGTCACGACCCCGTGTCCGAGATCGATGGAGTGCCACCAAAAGGGCACCGAGGCCGCGGAGTCCGCCAGTCGAGCGGCGACGCCGGGGGACCCGCTCATCGTGCGGACCCGGCGTCCAGGCTCAACGCCGGAGCCACCTCGACCGTTGCACTCCACGCGCTGTCGGGCTCTACCTCGTCGAACCAGCGGACGCCCTCCTGCAACAGGGTCGCGGTCAGCCGGAAGGTGCCCTCGCGTGGCGGTGTCGCCGCGACGAGGCGGACCACGAGCGAGCCGCCCGGGGCCAGCGGGGCCGGCAGGGCACGTCGGATGTCGACCAGGAGCTCCCCGGAGGAGGCGTCGTGGCACCGCCAGGCCACGAGCACCGGGTGCTCGCCCGTCGAGCGGTACGTCGCGGAGCCGGTGTTGGAGACCTCGACCTCCAGCTCGAAGTTCCGTCGGGGTGACAGGCGCGCCGGGATGGCAGCATCGATGCGGGCCCGGCACCTGTCAGCGGGCAGCACCGGCATCTCGCGCGTCAACGCGGGGCACAGCCGACCCACCCGGTCAGCGACACACGCGGGAAACAGCAGCACCGGTGCGGTGCGTCGCCAGAAGTCCGGCAGCCGCCAGAAGCGACGCACGTATTCGACGAGCAGCGCGACGTCGGTCCGCACATCGTGTCCGGCTTCGCGCCTGAACACGGCGATGATGGCCGGACTCCCCCACTGAGCGAGCAAGCGGCCGATCAGCTCGCGATAGGCCGGACCGTGAGCATCGAGCTGCGTCGCCCAGATGCTCGTGAGGTCGGGCAGCACCGAGAGCACCCACAGCGCGTCGCGGCCTCCGACCTCCGCCGCCAACAGGCTGCTCTGCGTCCGATTGTTGACGAGCTTGGCGGGGTGCCAGACCCATCGGGGTCGGCACTCGAGCATGTATCCGAACACCCATAGGTGGGGGAAGTGGCGCGCCCGCACGGTGATCTCCTCTCGATGCCGGGCTACGGCGGACGCCCACTCGTCGCGGCGGACGATCTGGGAGGAGAGGTAGGTCTGGAAGAGTCCGCAGTGCCGGACCGCCGCCTCCGCGGAGCGGAAGACGTGGGACTCCTCCCACGTGGCCGGCAGCATCGCGTCGCCATCAACGTCGACTTCGGTGCGCATGCCGGCGTCGAGGTTCGCGCGGGCGACGGTGATCCCGGCGGCCTCCCCGTGCTCGCCGATCAGCCGCAGGACCTCGACGATCCCATCCGGCGCGATCGTGTCGTCCGAGGAGAACAGCCACAGGTGAGCCCCGGTCCCCAGCGCCGCCGCATCGAAGATGTTCTGGGTGAGGCCCTCGTTTCGTTCGTGCCAGCGGTAGGTGACGGGAAGACCGCGCCGCTGGAACTCCTCGACGACCTCCGCGGTGCCGTCCTGCGACGCGGTGTCGCTGATGCAGACCTCGACGACCGAGCGCAGCTCCCCCTCCAGCTGGGCGTCGATGCTCTCCAGCGTTTCGGTCAGCGACGTTGCCCGACCGTCGAGCGTCGGAATGCAGATCGACAGGCGAACGGCGTCCGCGGGAGCAACCGGCACCGCCAGCAGTCTAGGTTCAACCGCTGCGAGGAAGCGCTGCGGCCGCGAGCGCAGCGTCCTGAAAGCGCGGATCGCGCACACGGAGGTACAGCGGCGTCCGCGGGTCGCCCGGGGCGGGTGGCGTGGGCGCGCCCAGCGTCTCGAAGGCGACCGCACCCGTCCCGGGCGGGAGGTAAATGATCCGCCGCACGCTCACGGGCCTCAACGAGACGCGCACACGATCCGAGGTACCGTCCGGATAGCGGACGTCCACGCTCTCAGGCGCCGCCAAGCCGGTCTGAAGCGTCGCCGAGAACACGATGCCCCGCGGATGGTCCGATGGATTCTCAAGCGTTACCTTGGCGCGCTGCCGGGCCCACCGCCACGTGCCCTTGGCATCGGCCTCGCGGGGATAGAAGCCGGACCCCCAGACGGTCCGGACCGGTGTGAGGAGCGCTTCGCGCAGGGCGAGCAGCGCGGCTCTCGAGCGCTGCCTACCCAGCACAGCCGCGTAGGGCCGCAGATCGAAGAAGGCGAGGCGGTTATCCGCGCTGAGGATCGGCGTTCCTCCAGCGATCGCTGCGATCGAATGCTCGATACCCGCGCCGTTGTCCGCATAGCCAAAGCGGTCTACATAGATGCCGGCGAAGCCTGCGGCTGTCACGGCGGGGACGACCTGATCGGTGGCCTTGTCGCCGAGTTCGCCCGCCCAGTCGGCCGGGCGGCCCTTGATCGCACCGTAGCTCCAGCGCAGAGCATGGGAGTGCACATAGCCCCGAAACTCGTCGTAGTCGAGCATCCGTCCGGGCGCGATGGACTCCGGGAACGGGGTATAGGGAAGCTGAAAGACGTCGGCGCCCCGAGGGAGCCGGCGCTCAACCGCCGTCACAAAGTCCTTGTCGGACTGAAACTGGGCTTTGATCGCAGCGTACGGAGGCACGACAGCCGGGCTGGTCTGGTCGAACCACCCCACTGCGAGCACGCCGGCCAGAAGCAGCCCCAGCCCCCAGGCCGGCCAGGCACGTGCTTCGAGGCGTCGCCGCAGCGCATCGAGGCCGAGGGCCACGGCAACCAGGGCAAAGAACGCGATGAAGATGGAGATCCGACTCCAGCCACGCAGCTCCGGGGTCACCACGTAGCTGAACAGCGCCGAGACGCCGCCCGTCGTTCCCACCAGGAACGCGACCAGCGCCCCGGCTGCGGCATGCCGGTGGCGCTCGAGGCGCTGCACGAGGCCAACTCCGAAGAGCGTCATGAGCGCCACCGCGAACAACCACACCAGACCGACCGCCGCCACAGCGCCCAGCGCCTCGGTGCGGCCCTCACCGGGGAGAGGCGCGCTCGAGACATACCGTTGGTTGAGCTCTGCCAGGGGACTCAGCCGATGGGCTTGGATGGGCAAGAGGAGGCGGACGAGCTTGAGCGCATAGAGCTCACTCTCCTGCGGGGCCCGCCTGGCGGCGACCGTGTTGGCGCCGTGGTCGATGCGGTAGACCAGGCTCGGCGTCAGATTCGCCGTCAGGCTCGCTGCGATCAGGACGGTGACCGCGCTCCCGGTGGCGAGCGCCCGCCACGTCCGCTGCCTGGCGGCGATGAGCAAGGTCGCGGCCATCACGAGGATCACCGCGAACACCGCGTAGTAGATCGAGGTCGCGCCGACGATCACGCACACCGCGACGACGGCGAGCGTTCGACGCGACGCCCATGTGAGCAGCCGACCGCCCGGTCTGGCACGGCGCTCGAACAGGGGCCGGCCCGCCGCGACCGCGAGGACGAGCCAGCAGGCCAACGGCACGCTCCAGGCCGCTCCCAGGAGGAGATGACTCTCCCCGTTGAGGAGGTGATTGGGCGCGATGGAGAACAGGACCCCGATCACAACCGCAACCGGGCGCGAGACGCCAAGCAGCCGAAGCGCCAAGAAGGCAGTGAGCGCAACGAGCGGGAAGCTCCCGAAGTAGAACGCGTTGAGCGTTGCGGCCGGCGAGGAGCTGAACAGGCCGATCGCCTTGATGATCAGCCACTGCGGGTTGTCGCCGTTGATGGTCGCGAAGTCGGCGAGCTCCTGGCCGAAGGGCGCGCCGAGGTGGGGGTTGGTGAGCAACCAGCCGTTTTCCATCACGCCCTTGACGAGTGCGAGGTTGAACAGCCCGTCGCCGTTGTAGGCCAGCGGCAGGATGCGATCGGCCTCCCACAGACGAAGGGCGAGGGCTGCCGCGATCATGCTCAACACGCACGCCGCCGCCGCGGCGAACGCCTCGGATCGCCGTCTCCCCCTCACGCCGACGCTTCGTACGCCGCGACCAGCGCTTCGGCCACGCGCTCCCACGTATAGCTCCCTGCGCGGTCGCGGCCACCCGCGCCCAGCTCCGCCGCCAGCGCCGGATCGCTCAGAACACGCGTGAGGACGCGTGCGATGTCGGCTTCATCCTCGGGGTCGAAGGCCGCGCGCGGATCGTCGACCACATCGCCGCACGCGGTGGTCGCCGACGCCACCACGGGAGCGCCGTGGCTCATGGCCTCGGCGATCGGGAGGCCGAAGCCCTCGTAGAGCGAGGGGTAGGCGAAGCAGGCGCAGCGCGCGTACAGGCGAGCCAGCACCTCGTCCTCCACGAAGCCGGCGAGCAGCAGCCGCTCCCCCACCCCCGCGGCGCCGGCGGTCTCGAGCAGCCGCGCGCGCACCTCGGGGGCCATCCGGGAGGCGATGACCAGCTGGTGCGTCCGGCGCAGGCGCTCCTCCAGCAGCCCGAAGGCGCTCACCAGGCGCTCGATGTTCTTTCGCGGGTGCTCGGCGCCGCCGGAGTACAGGACGAAGCGGGCCTCGAGTCCGGGAACGTCGAGCGGCGCCCCGTCGTCGGGGGTCGGGGCGGGGACGCCGATGCCCACCACGCGGACCCGGCGCTCGTCCACCGCCAACGTGCGCACCGCCTCGGCTGCGCTGAAGTCAGAGATGCAGGGCACCAGGTCGGCGGTTTCGATCACGTCGGCGCGGTACCGGCACCATCGCGCGTACCAGGGCTCGCGCGTCCACGGCACGAAGGTCTCGGGCATGGTGACCGGAAGCGCGTCGAACACCGTGGCAGCGCGAATGACCCGCGGGTCGTCCAGTGCCGCGGGAAGCAGGTGCGGGCGCGTCCAGTCGAGCTCGAAGGTGGAGCCGATGTGGTGGATGACGGAGTCCTCGCCCTCGAGCAGCCGCGAAAGCCCGTCCAGGGTCACCAGCCGCTGGGCGGGGAGCGCCCCGACGATCCGGGCCGGCACGGGCAGCTCTTCGTCGATCAGCACATGGAGGTCGATCAACTCCGAGCGCCGGGCCAGCGCCGCGACGCTGGAGACGATGTAGCGAGGGATGCCCCGTTCGGCGTGGTGGCGCGTCTGCGCCCCGCGAACGTCGTAGATGACGCGCATCACGGTGGCGCGAACGATGGGCGGTGCCGCGGTGACTGGTGCACTGCCCCCTCCGGACGCATGGGCGCCGCAGCCTATACTCCGCCGCCGTGAGCTCCTCGGAGCCGGCGATCGCGATCGTAGGGGGAACGGGCGCACTGGGCTTCGGGCTGGCGCTGCGGCTGGCCGGTCAGGGAGTGGCGGTCACCATCGGCTCCCGCGACGCCGTACGTGCGGAGGAAGCGGCGCGCCGGGCGCGCGACCAGGTGCCTCACGGGGCCATCGAAGGCCGCGAGAACGCGGATGCCGTGACCGGAGCCACCGTGGTGCTGCTGTGCGTGCCGTTTCGCAGCCAGTCCGAGAACCTCACGAACCTCAAGGCGGTCTTGCAGGACGGTCAGCTGCTGATCGACACGACGGTTCCGCTGGCAGCCGCGGTCAGCGGACGGGCCACACGCGTTCTGGGCGTCCCGCAGGGCTCGGCGGCCCAGCAGGCGGCCGAGATGGCGCCCGAGGGCGTCCGGGTGGTGTCGGCGCTGCACACGGTGAGCGCCGCCTCGCTGTCCGACCTCGATCGCGAGCTCGACGAGGACGTCCTGGTCTGCGGGGACGAGCGCGCCGACAAGCGCGAGGCGGCCGCGCTGATCGACCGCATCCCGGGCCTGCGCTGCGTGGACTGCGGGCGCCTGGAGATGGCGCGCATCACCGAGTCGCTCACGGCGATGATGATCTCGATCAACGGCCGCTACAAGACGCATGCGGGACTCAAGGTCACCGGACTGCAGACGAGGGAGCTGTGGCCGACCCCGTCGTCCTCCTAGCCGGCGGTACCGGCGGCGCCAAGCTCGCGCGCGGGATGCTCGACGTCGTCGGCGCCGATCTCACCGTCGTGGCCAACACGGGCGATGACGTGGAGATCTACGGCGCCCACGTCTCTCCCGATCCCGATCTCGTCACCTACTGGCTGGCTGACCGCATCGACGAGCGCGGCTGGGGCCTGCGCGGAGACACCTTCGCCGTCATGGACGGCCTGCGCGAGCTGGGCGTCGACGTCTGGTTTAACCTCGGCGATCGCGATCTCGCCGCGTGCTTGGAGCGGCGGCGGCGCCTGGAGGAAGGCGCTTCACTCACCGAGACCCTGGCGGAGCTGGGGCGTTGCATGGGGGTGCGGGCCCGCGTGCTGCCCATGACCGACGACCCGGTCCGCACCCGCGTCATGGCCCATGGTGGGTGGCGAGGACTTCAGGAGTTCCTGATCCGCGACCGGGCCACCGGACCGGTGGAGGGTGTGGAGTTCGCCGGCGTAGATGCCGCGGCCGCCACCTCCGAGGTGCTCGAAGCCATCGCCGTCGCCCGAGCGATCGTGATCGGGCCGTCCAACCCGGTGGTCTCGATCGGCCCGATCCTGGCCCTGCGGGGGCTGGCGGACGCGCTGCGGCAAGCCTCCGCGCCGGTCATCGCGGTGAGCCCGATCGTGCGAGGCGAGGTGCTCAAGGGGCCAACCGCCGCGATGATGGCCTGGGCGGGCCACGAGCTCAGCGCGACGGGCGTGGCCGAGGCATACGACGAGATGATCGACGGCCTGGTGGCCGACGAGCGCACGGACCGGGTGCCCGTATTGGAGACCGACGTGATGATGGCCGACGCGGCCGGCCGCCGTCGCGTGGCCCAGGAAACGCTGCGCTTCGCCGAAGCGCTGACGGCCGCACAGTAGCGTTCGTGATCGCCATGGTCACGATCGCGGTCCTCCCCATCAAGCGCTTCGAGGGCGCCAAGCAGCGCCTGCGTGTCGACTTGGAGCCCCACGCCCGGGAGACGCTGGCCGAGGCGATGGTGCGCGACGTTCTCGCCGCCCTGGCGGAGGTTCACTCGCTCTACCGAATCGTGGTGGTGTCCGGGGAGCCGCGCGCGATCGCCCTCGCCCGCGCTCGCGATGCGGTGATCGTGGACGACAGGACGGAACCCGGACAGAGCACGGCCGCCGGGGCGGGGATAGGGCAGGCTGTCGAGCTCGGCGCAGAGCGGGTGCTGCTGGTCCCGGGCGACTGCCCGACGCTCGAGCCGGAGGAGGTCGACGGCCTGCTGGGGGTCGACGAGGGTCATCCGGCCGTAACGATCGTTCCCGACCGCCACGGAACGGGCACCAACGCTCTATTGCTGACCCCGCCAAACGTGATCGAGCCGGCCTTCGGCCCCGACTCCTTCGAGCGTCACATCGACGCCACGCGGGCTGCCGGCGCTCGCCTGGCTGTCGCGCACCTGCCTTCACTCGCCCTGGACGTCGACACCCCCGCGGACCTCGTGGCCCTCCGGGGCGCGAGGGTCCGCCG
>JALYZC010000094.1 GCA_030945905.1 Actinomycetota bacterium | reverse complement strand
GAGAGGACCCTTGCGCATGGCTGCCTACACGATCGTCCACCGCGATGACTGCGAGCGAGCCGGGGACTGGTCGCTGGTCAGGCGGTCGCTCGAGCTGAGCTCGTTCGGCATCAACCTGGTCGAGATCCCGCCGGACGAGGGCATCCCCGAGCATGACGAGATCGACCGCGACCAGGAGGAGGTCTTCTTCGTGGTCAACGGGCGCCCGACCATCGTCGTGGACGACGAGGAGATCGAGGCGCCGGAGGGGACCTTCGTGCGGGTCGACGTGATGGCGCGGCGAACCGTCCGCAACGAGGGCTCCGATCCGGTGAGCGTGCTGGTGATCTCCGCCCCGCAGTCCAGCGGCTATGAGCCGATGAGCTGGGCGTAGCTCGTCAGCAACTGCATACCGGCGCCCAGATCCCCCGGCGGCTCCTGGGTCGTCTAGTCTGACGCAGCTCTTGTGAGCGTGAACACCATGACCGTGCGCCAACCCCTCCAGCGTGTGACCTACGGCGTTTGCTACGCGCTGGTCGCGAGCTGCTTGGTTGCCGTGTTGATCGGCCTGTGCCCGACCGTGGCGCAGGGCCGTCCCGCGGCCGTCACGGCGGCCCGGCAGACCTCCAGCGCGATCGTGGGCGCAAAGACGTTCACCCTGGCCCGTGGCGTGACGCATGTCGCGGTGCACTGGCGGGGCAGCTCAGGCGCTCGAGTACGCATCGCCTTCAGCCGGGACGGAAGGCATTTCGGCAGGCCGCGTGCGGTCGGGTTGGACGAGCTCGGCGAACAGATCGGAAGGGGAGAGACCTATGGCGCGGTGATGCCGGCCGGTGGCGCGCGAGCCATACGGGTGTCAAGCGACCGTCGCCTGCGCCGCCTGTCGTTGCTCGCCCTCAGCGATCACGGGGCCCCGCGCCGCCGCGGGTCGGCGCGGGCCGCCAGCACGGCGCAGCCCACCGTGATCCCGCGCTCGGGCTGGGGGGCGGATGAGACCCTGCGGTATGACTCGACGGGCAAGGAGACCTGGCCGCCGGAATTCTGGCCGATCCAGAAGCTGATCGTTCACCACACCGATACGCAGAACAACGATCCCAACCCCACGGCCACGATCCGCTCGATCTACTACTACCACGCGATCACGCAGGGCTGGGGAGACATCGGCTACAACTTTCTCGTCGATGAGGCGGGGAACGTGTATGAGGGTCGGCACGCCCGCACCTACGCTCTTGGGGAGTCGCCGACGGGGGAGGATCTCAGTGGCTATGGCGTCACCGGAGGTCACGCGCTGAACTACAACGCGGGCACCATGGGCGTCGCCCTGCTGGGCACGCTGACCAACCAGGACGCCACGGCGGCGGCGCGAGATGCGCTGGAGCGCGTGCTCGCTTGGAAGGCCTCGGCTCACAACCTCGACCCCCAGGGCACTTCCCTGTACACCAACCCGGTGAACGGCACCCAGAAGACCTTCGCGAACATCGCCGGGCACCGGGACGTCAACTCCACCGAATGCCCGGGCGGGATCTTCTACGCGACCCTTCCCCGGATCCGCTCGGACGTGGCCGCGCTGATCGCCGGCACGCCGCCTCCACCACCGCCCCCCACGGTGGTCACCGGGTCCGCCACCGCGATAACCACCAGCTCGGCGACGCTTGCCGGGACGGTGAACCCCAACGGCCAGGCGACCAGCTACCACTTCGACTACGGCACGACAGCCACCTACGGCCGTCAGACTCCCCCTGTGGCCGCCGGCTCTGCGAGCACGGCCGGATCGGTCTCCGCGACGCTGAGCGGGCTCGCCCGGAAGACCGGCTATCACTACCGCCTGGTGGCCAGTAGCGCGAACAGCACGGCCGTCGGCGCCGACGCGACGTTCACCACGCGGACGCGGTAAACGCCCCAGGCCCTTATTCGCCTAACGGCGGCCGCGACGCCGGAAGCGCGCGGTGAGCACCAGCGTGAGCACCACGCCGAGAATGAGGCCGCCGAGGAAGATGAACGCGATCACGCCGAGGCCCTTGGCCACGATGCCGGCGATGAGCAGGGCGGAGGTCACGAGAAGTGCTTCTACCCCATAGGGCGCGGGGGAAACGTCGGCTTCTGCCTCCAGACCCGCTATACGAACGCGCGTTCCCGTAGACTCATAACCACATCGACCGGAAGGCAGGGACGACATGGCCCAGACCAAGGCCCAGCGGAGCGAAACCGCCAAGAAGGCAGCCGCAACACGCAAGCGCAACGCGGCGAAGGGCAGCGCCAAGGATGCAAAGACCGCAGCTCGCAGCACGGGACGCAGCGCCGGCGACGTCGCCAAGGCGGCCGGCGAGAGCGCCAAGAGCGCGGCGGGATGGCTCGCCAGCCGCGCCGGAGCACTGGGTGGCCGGAAGCGCTAGCCACGTCCCGGCCGCCTCAGCGGCGCTTGTAGTACTCGTGTAACCGATCAAGGCGCCCGCCGTGCAGTGGGCTGGCCTTCACCGCATCGAAGTAGGCGGTGTCATGGGTCAGCGGATCCAGCGGGGGGATGTCGACGGCTGCGGCGACGGCCTCGGCCGGAGCCCTGGCCTCGTCCCACGGCTTGTCCAGGCGGAGCCACAGATGGTCCTGCGGGCCGCCCTCGCCGGTCGCCTGCTGGCGCTCGACGTGCGCCCTCACCTCTTCCCAGCGTGCCTGCGGATGGGTGCGGGCGGCGTTGAGGTCGGCGAGCACCTCCTGCCAGCCCATGTCGGCGTCGGGGATGCCGGGGTAGACCAGCACGATCCGGCGCTCGCGACCGCCGACCTCGATCCGCTCGGCGCGCTCGGCGCCCGCGGCTTTCATCAGCTTGCTCGTGCCGTAGCAGGGGTAGCCGTTGATGGCTACGAGGGCGACGTCACGCTCGATCGTCTCGATCAGGTTGCGGTAGGGGTCGCCGCCGCGGTCGGTGGTCACCAGGACGTCGCCGTGCAGGCCCGGGCGCAGGCGCCCGATCCGATCCGACCAGTTCACCGCGTCGGCCGGATTGCAGGTGGCCATGGCGCACAGCTCCGGGTTTGAGAGCTCGCCCGCCATCTCGGCCTGGTTCCACATGTCGGCGACCTTGAGCTCTCCGAGCAGGCTCTTCGATCCCGACGGTGACCAGTCGGCGCCGAGGCAGACGAGCATCCCCTCCTCCTTGGCCGCCGCGACATCCGTCGTGTCCCGGTAGAGCCACAGGTTCGAGAAGGGCGACCAGACGACCGCCCCGCCGCGCGGCGGCGTCTCCCACTCGTCGTAGTTGGGTCGCTCGAGCGCCGTGCAGTGGATGGCGCAGAACCCGGGAAGCAGGAGGCCCTCGTCGCGGACCTTCGTGTACTCGTCGATGAGCTTGGCATCGGTGCCCTCGGAGAGGTGGTAGATGAACGCCCCGTGGGCCTCGAGGTGCTTGCGCGCGGTCTCGTAGCCCTTCTCGTCGCGAAACGGAAGGGCGGATTGGAAGACCATCTTGCGCTTGGTCTTGAAGGTCTCGTCCTCGACGTTGCGCACCAGCCAGCCCTCGTAGGGGCGACCGGTCTTGGCCGAGCCTTGGATTGCCGTCACCCCGCCGACGACGGCCTTGGTCTCGACGTATTTGAGGTGCGCCTTGCCCGCCAGGGCGCCGAGCGCGGTGCCCGGGTCGGAGATCATCGACTTGTAGCTGTGGTGCCCCGGCCACTGGTAGCGCGAGGTGTAGGGCTCGGTGCGCCCGGGGGGCGACCACAGGGAGAGGCAGTTGTAGACGATGTGGTTGTGCAGGTCGATCAGGCCGGGGTAGATGCAGCCCTCGGTCTCGACGTGGGCGGCGGTGTCGAAGCCGGCCGGCGGCGGGTCCGTGCGTGTCTGGACCGCGGCGATCAGCTCATCGCCGCCGATGTAGACGACGCCGTCGTCGATCAGCGGACGATCGGGGTCGAAGGTCACGACGCGCCCGTGCAGGACGAGGGGCTTGGCGGCCACGACCGCGAGTCTCGCGTACCCGGCGCCCCCACTGCAAGCGCCCGACGTGAGAGGGTGGGCGCCGCGAACCGATTTCTCAAGGAGCGTCGCCATGCCCCACCCGTTCGACCCCGGCCCCGTGACGGAGCCCTTTGCCGCGCTGGCGGCCGACTATCCCGGGTCAGACGCCTACCCCTCGGAGCTGTTTCGCGTCGAGTGGGGGCCGATCTTCCACCGGGGGCGGCTCGACGGCAGCGCCAAGGTGCTGGTCGTCGGCCAGGACCCCGGCCAGCACGAGTCGATCGGCCGGCGCGCCATGGTGGGCGAGGCGGGCCAGCGCGTGCAGGGCTTCCTGGCCAAGCTCGGGATCACGCATAGCTACGTGATCGTCAACGCCTTTCTGTACTCGGTATTCGGTCAGCCCAGCCACGCTGAGATCGCCCAGCTCGAGGCCGGCATCGCGGGCTACCGGGACCAGTGGTTCGACGCGCTGCTGCTCGACAGTCAGATCGAGGTCGTGGTCGCCTTCGGCGGGTTCGGCCACTCCGCCTTTGAGTCCTGGCGCGGCCCTGAGAACGCTCCGCGGGTACACGTCGAGTACGCGCCGCTGCTTCACCCGACCTACCCCGAGGGCTCCAAGGCCCCCGGCGGGATGAAGAAGATGCTCGACCAGTGGAACGCGGCGATCCCGAGGCTCCGCGACGCGGTCTCGGTCAAGGACGCGGCTCCGGATATGAAGCCCTACGGCGATGACGTGAAGACCGACGAAGCCCCGATCCCGGAGGCCGACCTTCCGGTGGGCTCGCCGGCGTGGATGCGCTCGCTCAAGACGTGGGCGTCGAGGGAGGACCTGCTCGCCGCCGATGCATCCAAGCCCAAGAAGGCCGAGGCCCAGCGCGCGACCGTCGTCGTGAAGGTTCCGCTGGGCGAGCGGCCATGGACGCCGCTGGATCGCTGACGAGCGCGCCGTTTCGCTCACCGCGCCTTGCTTTGTAAGCTGTCGGCATGTGTCGAAACATCCGCACCCTCTACAACTTCGAGCCCCCGGCCACCGACGACGAGGTTCGCGCCGCAGCGCTGCAGTACATCCGCAAGGTCAGTGGCTTCACCAAGCCCTCGCAGGCCAACGCCGAGTCATTCGAGCGGGCGGTCGACGCGGTCGCCGAGGTCTCGCGGCAGCTGCTCGACGAGCTCTCGACCTCGGCCCCGCCGAAGGATCGGGACGTCGAGGCGGCCAAGGCACAGGCTCGGGCGCAGCAGCGCTACGCCGCGGCCTAGCGTTCGGTTCAGCGGCTTGGTTCGTCGAGCGCCCAGTGGCGTCCGGCGGCGGCACGCCATCGGTCGCCGTCGCGCCGCAGGGTGAAGCGGGTCACGAAGCGCTGGCCGCCCTCCTGATCCGTGTAGAGCACGTCGATGGTGAGCGCGTCGTCGCCCTCCAGGGCCTGGACGATCTCCTCGTGCAGCGGATCGGAGGCGTCGCGGACGGCGCCCTGCCACCAGCCGGTGTCGCCGGGCGCCACGTAGAGGTCTCGGGTCAGGCGGCGAAAGTCGTCGGGGTCGGCGGGCTCGACGTGGCCGGGCCGCCCTCGCCGCAGGTGCCAGGAGTGCAGCACCGCGAGGCCGGCGCCCACGTTGCGCAGCGCCATGGCCATCAGCACGGCGGTCTCTTCGTGGACGATCACCGCTGACCCGGAGGGAACGCGAAGCAGGCGCTCGCCGCCCGCGAAGTCGACGTCCTCGTCCGGGTCCTCCGCGCGGGAGGGAACCAGGGTGGGGCGCAGGCCCAGCAGCAGCGTACGTTCCGCGACCCGCGCCGCGCGGTTGGCGGAGCGGACCGACCCGAACGTGGCGATCGCGAGCACCAGCGTCCCGGTGGCGGTGCCCAGCTCCGCGACCGTGGTGATCTCGACCAGGGAGCCCGTCCGCCTCAGTAGCCCTTGCCGGCCACCGCGACCGGCGAGGAGAAGTGCACAGGGTCGCCCTCGGGCGCGCGCCACTGCAGCTGTCCTCGATAGGGCGAGCTGGGGCTGTTGACGATCGTGTTGAAGCCGCCCGCGCCCTCGGGTATGTCGATGGCGCCGTCGGGCCACTGCGTGCCCTCGTGGCGTGAGCGCCCCGGCGCGGCCGCGATGTCGGCCATCCCCGAAACCGCCACCTGATCTCCGTAGGTGCGAAACCCGTCGTACTGGACCAGCTGCCCGTTCCAGCCGTGGGCCGCCGCGTACTCGAGGATCGGCCGGATCCAGGCGGCGATGGGGATCCCGCTGAAGGTGCTCAGGCCCGCCGACTCGAGCGCCTGGGAGGCGGCGCCCGCCACCTTCGAGAGCTTGGCCCGCAGCCGCTTGCGCTTGCTCACGAGGCCCTGCTTACGGGCGACGAGCTGGTTGTAGACGACGGCGATGCGGCGGCGGGCCTGCACCAGCGTGTCGAGCTCGCGCGCCTGGGAGACCCGCAGCGCCTGCAGGCGCGACTCCGCGCGCTTGACCGCCAGGCGGTCGGAGCGCACGCGCTTGAGCACCAGAGCATTTCGATGGGCGAGGCGCTGCTGGAAGTTCGCGCGCTCGAGCAGGTCGGTGAAGCCCTTGGCGTTGAGGACCACGGTCGTCCAGTCCTGGCTGCCGGCCTCATACAGCGCCACGAGCTGGCGGCCAAGCACGGCTTCGTCGCGGCGCAGCGCCTCCTGGAGGAGGGCCAGCCGCGCCCGCGCGGTATTCAGGGCTGCCTGGGTCTCGGCCAGCTGTGCGCTGGCCGTGTCGATGTTGGACTGGAGGTGATCGAGTTGTCCGCCGAGCCGATTGATGTCGGGCTGGAGCTCGCCGATCCGCCGCGAGTCCTCGGCGATCGCCTGGCTCAAGGTGGCCTGCAGCGGCGCGTTGAGCTGGCCGACCAGGCCGTCGATGCTCGCCGCCCGCGCGGGGTGCCCCGAGCCCCCGACCAGCAGGGCGCCTGCGGCCAGCAGCATGCTGACGGCGCCGACCGCCGTGAGGGCCCGAAAGCTCATGAGCGGCGAGTCTAGGACCGCCGCGCCATAACCTTCAAGCTGAGGTTCAGACTTATGTCGCCTGGGTTATTACGTGCAGCGCGCCCTCAGCCGTTGCGCCGCCCGTCCACCGTGGACTTCACGTCTCCGGTGCGCTCGCCGTAGAGTTGCTGGTAGGTCCGTCCTTCGACGGGGCCGTGCAGGCAGGTGTCGTGGAACACCCGCCCGTCGATCTCGACCGCACCATCGCCGGCCGTCACGGGATGCCCGCATACGAAGCACCCCTCCTGCGCGTCGACCGCCGCTCTCCCGCGGCGCCGCTGGAGCAATCCCGCCATGGTCCCCGCATCTTGTACCACTTGCGAGGTCAGCGCGTGATCTGAAAGCCCGCCTTCGCCGTGTCGTCGCCCACGTTGCCGGCGAGGTCGGTGGTCGTCGCCACCAGCCGGTAGCGCCCGACGGGCAGGCGGCGCGCCGCCAAGCGGCCGCTGAACCGGGCGCGCTGGTGGCCACCGGCGCTGCGCCGGGTGAAGCTGCCCGGGAGGGCGACCCACAGGGGGCAGCGGTTCTGGCGCGCCACGGGGTGGCGGACGGGCAGGCAGCGCGTCCCGTGAAGCCGACCGCCGCGCGCGGCCTGCACCGTAAACGAGGTGAACGCGGGCTCGGAGAGGCGGTAGCGCAGCGTGGCGCCGAGGGTTGCCGCCACGCTCGCCCCACGCCGCGCCGAGGAGAACCTGCGCGGGGCGATCCGCAGGAAGCGCAGCGCAGCCGGAGTGCGGTCGTGGCAGGCCGCCGAGCCCGCATCGGCGATGCCGGCGCCCTCGGTGACCAGCTGCCAGCTGTAGCCGCGGGCGCCCAGGCTCATGGCCAGCACGCCGAAGTTCTCGGTGTAGCGCACCTCGCTGTTGGCTTTGGCCTGACGGATGAGCCCGAGGCTTTTGCCGCCGGTGCCCACCACGAACTCGCGCGGGCCATGCACGGGATCGGCTGCGCCGTCGGCGTTCTGGGGCGCGAAACGCTCGTAGACGTGATTGTGGCCGCTCAGCACGACATCGACGTTGGCCTGGGTCAGCGTCCGCCAGATGTCGCGCATCCGCGGGTCGCCGCCCTGCGAGCTGAACAGGGCGTGGTGCCAGTAGGCGATGGAGCACGACCGCGGGTGTGCAGCCAGATCGCCACGCAGCCACTGCTCCTGCTCTGACCCCGTCGTGCAGGTGACGAACGGGCAGTTGGAGTTGAGCACGACCACATGCCAGGCGCCAAGCTCGTATGAGTAGTAGCCGCGCGCCGGATCGCCCGCCGCGGGGCCGAAGTACTGGTAGTAGCCGGCGGCGCCGGGGGTGCCGTACTCATGGTTGCCCGGCGCAGGCCGGGTCAGGGCCTTGAATGCACCCCAGGTCGGCTCAAAGGAGCTGAGATAGTCGCTCAGCGCTCCGCCCTCGTACTGGTTGTCGCCGAGCACGGCGACTGCCGAGGGATTGATCGCGCCTACGAGCCCGGCCGTGGCGACCTGGTGGCAGGACTTGCGGGCGAGCGGCTGGCTCGTCGGGCACGCGATGTCGCCCGCCGCCGCCAGCAGGGGATCCGTCGCCGCCCCCGCGGCGGGAGCGCCGGCCACCCCGCCGACCAGGAGCGAAGTGAGGCCCAGCAGCCAGAGGCGTCCCTGCTTCATCAAGTGAAGCTAGCAACCCCGTGGGGCGGGAACGGCGGTCTGCCCCCTACCGGCGGGGCGTCGTGGTACCGGTGCCGGTCGTCGTTCCGGACGTTCTCGGGGTCGCTGCGGCGGTCGTCGCTCGGGCGGCGGCAGCCGTGGCCGCAGCTGTCGCGGCCGCTCTGCCTGCGGCCCGTCGCTCGGCCTCGGCCCGCCCCGCCCGGC
>JALYZC010000090.1 GCA_030945905.1 Actinomycetota bacterium | reverse complement strand
CCGCCGAACGTGGCGAGCTCCTTCACCCCGCTCGATCTGACGAAACTGTACTTGGGCGAGGCCATCAGGTACACGGATTCGACATCGGGCGCCTGCACGCGGTTGAGCTGGTTCATCTCCAGCTCGTATTCGAAATCCGAGATCGCCCGCAGACCCTTGACGATTGCCTTCGCCCCGCGCGCCCGGGCGAAGTGGACGACGAGGATGCTGAACGGCTCCACCGAGACGTTCTCCATATCGCGCGTGGCGTTCTCCACGAACGCCACGCGCTCCTCGGCGCTGAACAGCGTGTTGCCCTTCCGCACCGGGAGGTTGACCACGGCGACGATCACCTTGTCGAACATCGCGGAGGCGCGCGAGATCACGTCGATGTGGCCGAAGGTGACCGGATCATAGGAGCCGGGACAGATGGCGATGCGGTTATCGGGGGCCATGAATTCGGATCAGAGTGTCGCCGTAACGGCGCTCATCGAGCAACGGCAGTTCCAGGTGCAGCGGGGCGCGTCGATCGCTCTCGGTGACGACGCGGGCCTCCGGTGCGAGCACCGACGCTAGCGCACCTGTGAGCTGAGGACCGAGCCCGCTCGCCTGGCGATATGGGGGATCGACGAAGACCAGATCGTATTGACGCGCGGCGGTTCGTGCGCGCTTGAGGAAGTCCGCCGCCCCGGTGCGGCGCACCTCGGCGCTCAACCCCAGGGCCTCCAGGTTGCGCCGGATTGTCGTGATCGCGGCCGGCGAGGAGTCGATCATGGTCGCCTCCGCGGCTCCCCTTGACAGTGCCTCGATGGCCAGGGCGCCCGACCCGGCGTACAGGTCGAGCACCCGGGCACCTTCGACGGTGGCCAGGATCGAGAACAGCGCCTCGCGCACGCGATCCCCCGTCGGCCGCGTCTCGCGCCCGCGCGGCGAGATCAGCGTGGCCCCGCGCCGGGATCCGGCGATCACCCGCACGGCTCAGGCCCGAATGGGAGCGCTCGGCTCCCCCGACTGCGCTTGCGAATTACAGCTCATGCTCTGATGGGAGCCGCGGCCTCGGTGCCCCAGAGCTCGGCCAGCGCGTCGGAGAGGAGGGAGTGCTCGGCCAGGTTCAGCTCGGGATCGCCGTCGGCGATCCGCTCGGCGTGGGCGCGCGCACGCTCGAGCAGCTCCGAGTCCCGCGGCAGCTCGGCGAACTTGAACTGGGCCAGACCGTGCTGGCGCGTGCCCACCAGCTCCCCCTCTCCGCGCAGCTCGAGGTCGATCTCCGCCAGCGCGAACCCGTCCGCCGTGCTCGCGAGGGCACGCAAGCGGGTCGAGTCCTTGGCGCCGAACAGCAGGCACAGCGAGTCGTGGGCGCCGCGGCCGATCCGCCCGCGCAGCTGGTGCAGCTGGGAGATCCCGTAGCGGTCCGCGTCCTCGACCAGCATCACCGTCGCGTTGGGGACGTCGATTCCCACCTCGATCACCGAAGTCGCGACCAGCACGTCGGCCTGGCCGGCTGCGAACTCGGCCATCGCCGCCTGCTTGGCCGCCGGCCGCATCTGGCCGTGCAGCAGCACGACCCTGAAGTCGCGTAGCTCGCCGGAGGACAGCCGCTCGAACTCGGCGGTCGCGGCGCGGGCCTGCAGTAGGTCGGACTCCTCGACCAGCGGACAGACCACGAACGCCTGGCGCCCGGCCCGCAGCTCCTCGCGGATCCGGTTATAGGCCCGGGCGCGCTCGTTGTCGGTGGAGCACACGAATGTCTGGATCGGCCGGCGCCCGCGGGGCAGCTCACGCAGCACCGTGAAGTCGAGATCGCCGTAGCCGGCCAGCGCGAGCGTACGCGGAATCGGGGTCGCGGTCATATGCAGAACGTGCGGGCGCTCGGCGCCGGCGCCCTTCGCGTGCAGCGCCGAGCGCTGGCGGACGCCGAAGCGGTGCTGCTCGTCGACCACGGCGACGCCGAGCCGCTCGAACCGGACCGCTGCCTCGATCAGGGCGTGCGTGCCGACGATCAGCGAGAGCTCTCCCGACTCGAGTTTGGCCAGCAGGTCGGCGCGGCGCTTGGTCTGGGTCGAGCCCGTCAGCAATCCGGCCCGCACCGGCTCTGAGCCGAGCAGCCGCTGGACGGTGGCGAAGTGCTGCTCGGCCAGCGTCTCGGTCGGGGCCATGAGCGCGCCTTGCAGATCGTGCTCGACGGCGCGCAGCATGGCGTAGAGCGCGACCACGGTCTTGCCCGAGCCGACCTCGCCCATCAGCAGGCGCTGCATCGGGCGCCCACCGGCCAGGTCCGCGTCGATCGCCTGCAGCGCGCGCTCCTGGTCCCCCGTCAGCGGGAACGGGAGCTGCTCGGTCAGCCAGCGCGTGGTCAGCGTCGGCGGCCGGCTCAGCACCGGTGCGCCCGAGTGCTCGCTCTGGGCCCGCCGCCGGTGCAGCAGGGCCAGCTGGACCAGCAGGAGCTCGTCGAAGGCGAGCCGGCGGCGCCCGACCCCAACATCTCCCTCCCGGCCGGGGAAGTGGACCGCCGCCAGCGCCTCGGCGCGCCCGGGCATGCGCTCGTCACGACGGAGCCGCGAGGGAAGCGGCTCGACGACATCGCGCAGCGCGTCACGGTGCCGGCGTACGAGCGCGAGGATGTGCGTGGAGCTGATGCCCTCACTGGCCGGATAGTGCGCCACGCCGTCGAGCCCGGCGACCGCGTCGTTGGTGGGGGCGTGGCCCTGCACGCTGAACCGGTTTCGCCCCTGGTACTTCCCATGCAGCACGAGTCGCGTGCCCGGGCGGTACTTGCCCTCGAGCCACGGCTGGTTGAAGAACGCGACCTTCATCGGCCCGCTCGCGTCGGCGACGGTCGCCTCCACCAGCGGTCGCATGCCCCGGCGCCGCACGGGTCGAGCCCGGATGCTGCGGACCTCGACGATGACGGTCGCCGCCTCCCCGGGCACCAGGGTGGCCACCGTGCGAGCCTCACGGCGGTCATGCGGGAGATGCTCGAGCAGATCGCCGACGGTCTCCAGGCCCAGCGCCAGGGCGCCCCGTGCGGCGGGGGCGCCATCCACCTCGAGCCTGGCTGACCAGCGCGACGGACGAGGGTACGAGCGCAGCGGAGCATCCGCCAGCCATCCGCGTGTCAGGGGCTCGGTGGTGCCGAAGGCGGTCGGCTCACGAGGCATCGGGTCCGGGGATGATGAACCTGCGCCCGGTCGTCTGCCGGCGGCGGACCGCGCTACTCGGCTGACACCAGCCACCAGTAGCTCGGCTGCCCCCCCTCTGAGCACTCGAGCTCGACGCCGGACGGGGCGAGCGCCGCGACGTCGCCGGCGTCCAGCGGGGCCCCGTCCCCGGCGATGCAGGTCAAGAGCTCCGCATCGCTGCCCAACCGCTCCAGCACCGCATGCAGCGTCTGGTCCGGGGCGCCCCACGCCACGATCTCGTCCTCCACGAACCCCACGGCGTCGCCGGTCCGGAAGCGACCTTGACCGTCGTCGCGAGCCGCCGGCGCCACCCCTCCGGTACGCACGTCCGCCAGGATGCTCTCCATGACCTCCACGTTGGCGGCGGCGCTTCTGCCCGGTTCGAGGGCGACGGCCACGGCCAGTCCGGCCTGCATGCAAGGGGTCGGCACCACCAGCACGCGCTTCTCGGAGAGCTCGGCGGCGCGCTCGGCCGCCATGATCACGTTCGTGCTGTTGGGCAGGACGATGACCTGCTCCGCGGGGACCCCATGGATCCCGGCGAGGAGCTCGTAGGTCGAAGGGTTCAGCGTGGCGCCACCGTCTAAGACGTGGAGGCCGAAGCCCTCGAACAAGGCGCGCATCCCGGCACCGGACGCGACCGCGATGGCGCCGCAGGCCTGCGCAGCTCCATTGCGAGCGCCCACACGCTGCTCGCGGTCGGCGATCTGCCGGTGCATGTCGGCCACGTCGAGGTGGGAGACGGTGCCCAGCGGGCCGAAGCACGCCGTGGCACGGTCGGGCTCGTCGGTGTGGAGGTGGACCTTGAGCGTGGTGTGGTCGCCCACGACGAGCACCGAGTCGCCGAAGGCCTCGAGCGCTTCGATGTGGCGCCCGGGCGCTCCGAGGTTGCGGCCGGTGACCGCGAAGTTGGTGCAGTAGCGGTAGGTCGAGGACTCGTGATGGGGATGGGTCACTCGCGCCGGAGCGTGGTGCTCGATGGACGGCGGCTCGGCTCCGCGCAGCGCCGCCACGATGCCCGCCAGGATGACGGTGAGCCCATGGCCCCCGGCGTCGACCACGCCGGCGTCGCGCAGCACGGGAAGCAGGTCCGGGCCGCGCTTGACCGACTGCTCGCCCGCCTCGATGGCGTGCTCGAGCATCTCGGCGATCGCCGCATCCTGGACCGCGGGAGAAGCGTCGGCGCCCAGCCGGGTCTCGGGCATGTGAGCAAGCTCGGACGCGATGCGGTGGGCCATTTCACGAACCACGGTGAGGATCGTGCCTTCGGCGGGATCGCGCACCGAGGCGTACGCTCGATCGGCGGCCCGTGCCATCGCGGCACCGACCAGCACCGGATCCACGAGCTCGCCCGGACGGCTCACCAGCTCCTCCGCCGCCCCCCGGATGAGCTGGGAGAGGATGACGCCGCTGTTGCCCCGGGCGCCCAGGAGCGCTGCACGCGCTACGGAGTCGACGATCTCGTCGCGTCCGATCTCGTCGATCGTGCGCTGGCCGTCTCCCCCCAGCCGGTCGAGCTCGGTGAGCACCGCTCGCAGGGTGAGCACCATGTTGTCGCCGGTGTCGCCGTCGGCCACGGGGAAGACGTTGAGGTCGTTGACCTCGCCTCGACGGTCCTCGAGCTGCGCGAGGGCGGCCTCGACGACGATGAGGACCCGCTCCAGGTTGTGCTCGGCCACGGCTAAGGCCGGGCCGAGCGCGAGGGCACTACAGCGCCTTGGTGACCTTGCCGGCCTTGAGGCAGCGCGTGCAGACGTGCACGCGCCGCGGCGTACCGCCGTCGTCGATGCGGACCTTCTGCAGGTTCGCGTCAAAGCGCCGTTTGGTCGCCACCATCGAGTGGCTGCGACTGTGGCCGAAGGCGGGGCCCTTGCCGCAGGAGTGACAGACACGTGCCATGCCGCGGCAGTGTAGCGAGGCAGGTGGAGGTTGCCGGCTCGCCGCAGCGGGTAAGAAAACGGTGCGACGCATCGCGGCGCAACAACTTCCCATGCCGGCAACCACACGCAACGTCTCTCTGCCCGACCGCTACCGGGTAACCAGCCACATCGCCAACGGCGGCATGGCCGGGGTCTGGGCGGCCGAGGACTCGATCCTGGGCCGCTGCGTGGCGGTCAAGCTCCTGGCCTCGCACTTCGCCGAGGATCCCGCCGCCGTGGAGCGCTTCCAGCGCGAGGCGCGAGCGGCGGCCAGCCTGTCGGGACATCCGCACGTCGTGACGATCTACGACGTCGGAGACCACGGCGGCCGGCCCTACATCGTCATGGAGCACATGCAGGGCGGCTCACTGTCGGACGTCATGCGCGCGGGCCGCCCGGACCGACAGGAGGCGCTGTCGTGGCTGCGCGACGCGGCCACCGCGCTCGACACGGCCCACGAGCAGGGGATCGTCCACCGCGACATCAAGCCCGGGAACCTCCTCCTCGACGCGCGCCGCCGGCTCTCCATCGGCGACTTCGGCATCGCCCGGGTGGCGCTCGAGGAGACGCTGACCGCCACCGGCCAGGTCCTCGGGACCGCGGCCTACATCGCTCCCGAGCAGATCTCCGGGCGCCCGGCCACGCCGGCCAGTGACCGCTATTCGCTCGGGATCGTGGCCTACGAGCTGCTGACGGGAACCCGGCCGTTCGATGCCGACAACTTCGCCGCCCAGGCACGCGCGCAGGTCGAGGACGAACCCGACCCACCCACGCAGCGGATGTCCGACCTGCCCCCGGATGTGGACGGCGTCCTGCTGCGGGCATTGGCCAAGGACCCCGCCGCGCGCTGGGCCACCGCCACCGCCTTCGTCGACGCGCTCGAGCGCGCATTGTCGCCGGCTCCGGCGGAGCCGACCGCGCCGACCC
>JALYZC010000088.1 GCA_030945905.1 Actinomycetota bacterium | reverse complement strand
CGCCTTGGCCGCGGCGGCGGCCAGCGCGGGCGGAGGGGGCGGCGGTCCGAGTGCGACGCCGAGGTCGCCGAAGATCTGCTCGTAGAAGCCCTCTGCGCCGTTGAGCAGTGCATCGATCCGCTGCAGGAAGCGGCCGGACTGCGCCCCCTGGATGATTCGGTGGTCGTAGGTCGACGTCGCCGTCATGACCTTCTCGGCGCCGATCATGTCGCCGATGTGGTCAAGGCCCGCGGGGTAGCCGATCGAGCCGGTCGCCACGATCGTCCCCTGACCGTGCATCAAGCGGGGCACCGAGGCCACCGTGCCCAGGCCGCCCGGGTTGGTGAGCGACATGTTCGCCCCGACGAGATCGTCGGCGGTGAGCCGGTTCTGCCGCGCCTTGGCGATCAGCTCGTCGAACGCCGCGAGGAAATCGCCGAAGGCGAGGCGCCCGGCATCGCGGATCACGGGGACCATGAGCGTGCGAGCGCCGTCTCGCTTCTCCACGTCGACGGCGATGCCCAGGTTGACCACACCGTCCTCCACCCGGCGGGGCGAGCCGTCGACGTCGTCGAAGTGGTGAGCCATCTCGGGCATGTCGCGGGTGGCCACGAGCGCGATCGCGTAGGCGATCAGGTGAGTGAAGGAGACCCGCCGGCCGGCCCCCTTGAGCTCGCCGCGACGGGCGGCCATCGTCGTGACCGAGAGGGTGCGAAACGAGGTCGCGGTGGGGATCGAGCGGCTTTCCTCCATGGCGCGGGCGAGCATGGCGGCGGCCCCCTTGAGGGGGTGCGTAGCCGCGGCGGCCGGCTCGGCGGTGGGAGGCGCTGCCGCGGCGCGGCCCCCGTTGCCAGACGCCGCGAGCACGTCGGCCTTGGTCACGCGCCCGCCGGGACCTGAGCCCTGGACCCGGTGGAGATCAACCCCTTCGACGGCGGCAGCCCGCCGAGCTACGGGCGAGACGCGCGCATCGTCGGGGAGCTCGGACGGCGGCTCGGCCACCGGCCTCGGCGCCGGCTCGCGGACCGTGGGAGGCCTCGCGCCCGCCGCGCCGTTGCCCCCGCCGTCGGGCAGGCTCGACGAGGGCGCCCCGTTGCCCTGCGCCCGGACCTGATCGGCTTCGCTCTCGGCCGCGGCCTCGGCCGCCGGGGTTCCCGGCGCCACATCGCCCTCGCCCGCGGTCTCGCTCGTCGTGTCGGGCGCGTCGCCGGTGACGATCTCGGCCAACAGCTCACCGATTGGAACGGTGTCGCCCTCGGCCACGTGGATCTTCACGACAGTGCCCGCCACCGGCGCCGGAACGTCGGCATCCACCTTGTCGGTCGAGATCTCCAGGAGCGTCTCGTCGGCCTCGACGAAGTCACCCTGCTGCTTGTGCCACTCGAGGACGGTGCCCTCGGTCACCGAATCGCCCATCTGGGGCATCGTGACCTCGACCGTCATGTTGATCGCCATCTGCTCAAGAGACTAGCGGGGCTTCTCCACACTCACACTGAAGTGACCGGCCGCCGCGGGTTCGCCCCTACGCAGCCGTGCGCGGCCGTCGGCGGCGGCCCTCGACCAGGAAGCCGACGGTCCCGGCGTACGGGCCGACGCCGCCGATCACCACGACCACCACGGCGAGCCAGAACGGAATCACCCGCCGGCGCAGCGCGCCGAGCGAAAGCAGCGAGAGACCGATCCACAGGCACCCGTGCCCCCACCCGCAGATGGTCGTCTCGGTTTCGAAGCCCGGAGCCAGCCAGAACACGAGCAGGAGGGTGAACACCGTCGAGTTGACGAACGAGAGGGCCCGCAGCAACCTGAAGAGGCGCATGCTCCCGGCGTTCGGCTAGCCGTCGGCGAGCAGCCGGGCCATCAGCCGCAGCGGCTCGTCGGCCTCGACCGGCCAGCCATCGATGTCGGCCGGCCACCACGCGTGAGCGTCGTGCTCTTCGTCGGGCACCACCTCGGCGCCGTCGGGCAACCAAGCCATCCCGACGAACAGCACGAGGCCCGACGGTATGCGCACGAGCGCTTCCACCGACAGGCGCTCGGGCACCAGCGACCATTCCTCCTCGAGCTCCCGCGCCAGCGTATGCGCCGGGTTCTCGCCGACCTCCACGGCGCCTCCCGCTCCCAGCGCCCAGCGTCCCGCCCAACTCGCCACCCACGGCGCGCGGCGCCCGGCGAGCCAGCGCCCATCCGCGGCCCGGGTGACGCACAGCGAGGCCAGGGACTGCGCGGCGTCGTCGCCCAGCCGCAACGACCAGCGCATGGGCTGGAGCTCCAGCGCGAGCCTGTCCGCGCCCGCCTCGAAGTCGGCGAGCCTGGCGCTGACTCCGTCGTGGCTGGGCGAGCCCCGCTCTCGCAGCGCCGCGATCGCCTCATCGGCGGCCTGGCTGGCTTCGGAGGGCGGATCGAAGTGATCTTCCCGCCACCGGGTTTGCACCTGGTCCGGAGCCCAGGGCCCGCGCGCGAGGATCCCATGGGGTACAGGCATCAAGGACAGGCTACGCCCACGCGACCGCGGGACTTCCCACCGCGCTCGCCACGCGGGACGCGCCTGGCAGACTGAAGGCAATGCGCGCCGAGGCGAAGAACTTCGAGGCCATCACCAAGGCGAAGGCGGACCACAACCGCCACTGCCCGTTCCCCCCCCACACCGTGAAGATGAACCCGTTCGAGATCGAGCGCATGGGCTGGGAGGAAGGTGACCTGATCGCCGGCCTGACCCTCGAGTCCGATCCCAAGCTCGGCACCGGAGCCTTCCGGCTCGTGTGCGACGGCATGGAGCCGCCAGAGCTCGAGATCGACGAGGAGATCGTCATCCAGGCGCCCGCCGAGCCCCTCGTCGTGCCGGCCGGACCGAGTCGCGAAGGAGACCCTCACTAGGCGGGAGCGCGGCGCAGTGCTCGGGCGACCGCCGCCACGCTCCACCCCGCTCCCCCTCCGAGCAGCACGTTGGCCAGCCGCCGCCGCCGGAGCCCGGCTGCCACCAGCCCCGCCGCCCGCATGGGCGTGGTCACCCGCCCGGCCTGGGTGACGCGGGGATCCGGCGCGCTGAGCCGGGCGAAGTAGACGTACAGCGCGTAGCCGAAGCCCGCCGTGAGCCGAGCCAGCTCGGCCCCGACAACCGCCGGCGCGACGAGGCCACGCCGCAGCGCGGCGCGCAGTGCCGCGGCGCCGAAGCAGGCATCGACCAGCCCCTCGAGATCGCGCCCGATCCGCGTGGGCTCCGAGGCTCGGGCCAGGCGCCCGTCGAGCACATCGGTGACAGCCGCCAAGGCGCACACCGCCGGCGTGGGATCCTCCAGGGCGACGGGTACCAGCCAGGCGCGAAGCAGCGTCAGCGCGTCGGCACCCCCAAGGGGTCGCGGACGCCCGTCGAGAGTCTCGGCCATCCCCAGGTGCCAGTCGAGCATCACCGCCGTGGTCGCCCACCAGGCCAGTCCGCTGCGCCACCGGCAGCGGAAGGGCTCCACGCCCACGGCGGCCAGCCCGAGCCATGACCCGCCGCCCACGGCCATCCACGTCCAGGCTTGGCGCCCGAGCTCGGGCCGCGCCGCGCGCACCGCATCGGCCCGCCGCTGAGAGGCCAGCAGGAACCGCCCGATCGCCGGCGGGGAGAACCGCGCCGCAAGCAGCGCGGCGAGCTGCTCGCGCGACCACCGCTCGCCCTCGGTCAGCTCGGATCCGACGACGGGTGCGGCCATGCCTCACTACGGTAACGACGCCGCCGCACGGCGGACCACACCTCCGCGACCCCACAGGGAGAACCGCCCATGCCCGAAGAACGTACCGTCGATGCGATCGTGCTCGGGGCCGGGCCGGCCGGTGAGGCCTGCGCCGGACGTCTCGCCGAGGGCGGGATGGACGTGGCGCTGATCGAGCGCGAGCTCATCGGGGGCGAGTGCGCCTTCTGGGCGTGCATGCCCTCCAAGGCGCTGCTGCGCCCCGGGGCGCTGGCCGCCGAGGTCGCCCGGGTCCCAGGCGTGCGCCTGGGCGCACCGGCCATCGACGTCGCCGCAACGCTCGCCCGGCGCGATGCGGTCATCCACGACCTCGACGACTCGGGGCAGCTGCCCTGGCTGGAGGAGCGCGGCGTGGAGGTGATCCGCGGCCAGGGCCGCCTCGAAGGGCAGCAGGCCGTCCGGGTCGGCGGCCGGCTTCTGCGGGCGCGCCGGGCGGTGGTGGTGGCCACGGGCTCGGGCGCCGCGCTGCCGCCGATCCTGGGGCTCGCGCAATCGGCGCCGTGGACCAACCGCGAGGTGACGACCGCCGACCACGTTCCCGACCGTCTCCTCGTCCTCGGGGGCGGCGTGGTGGGCGTGGAGATGGCGCAGGCCTACACGCTGCTCGGCGCATCGGTGGCGCTGGTCGAAGCCGAGCCGCGGCTGCTCGGCCGTGAGGAGGACTTCGCCGGTGACCACGTGGCGGCGGGGCTTCGGCGCGACGGCGTCGAGGTCCGGGTCGGCGCCAAGGCCACGCGGGTCTCGCGCGGCGAGCGTCAGGTGCGCCTCGAGCTCGAAGGGGGCGACGGGCTGGCCGGGGACGAGCTCCTCGTGGCTGTGGGTCGCCGGCCCCACACTCACGAGCTCGGGCTGGAGACGATCGGGCTGGCACCCGGCGAGATCATCAAGGTGGACGACCACATGCGGGTGCCGGGGAATGAGTGGCTGTTCGCCGTGGGCGACGTCAACGGCCGCGCGCTGCTCACCCACGCGGGCAAGTACCAGTCCCGGGTCGCCGCCGACGTGATCCTCGGCCGCGAGGCGCGGGCCACGACCGACGGTCCGCTCTCCCCCCGCGTGGTGTTCACCGATCCCCAGGTCGCCGCGGTCGGCCACACG
>JALYZC010000083.1 GCA_030945905.1 Actinomycetota bacterium | reverse complement strand
CCTGCTGCGTGCGGTCGCCTTCCCGGCGCTGGGGCTCGTGCTGTTAGCCGTCCTGCTCGCGTTCTCCCGCGGCGCGCTGCTGGCCGCGGCGCTGGGCGCCGCCGTGTGGTTCGTCGCCGTGCCCCGTCGCCTGCGCGGCGCGGCGCTGCTGGGAACCGGCCTCGCCGGTGCGCTCGCGCTGATGGCGTGGGCGTTCTCCCAGGACGCCCTGACCAAGGACGGCGCCGCCCTGAGCGCGCGCTCCAGCGCGGGTACGGCGCTCGGGCTGCTGCTTGTCCTGCTCACACTGGTCCTCCTGGTCGTCGGGCTGGGGGTGCAGCGCCTCGCGGACCGCCGTCCGCCCACCGAGCTCGAGCGGCGGCGCGCGGGTACCGCCGTCCTCGCCGCGCTGGCGCTCGTCCCGGTGATCGGGCTCGTGGCCATGGCGACCTCCAGCCGCGGCCTCGCCGGCAGCATCTCCAAGAGCTGGGACGACCTCACCAACCCCAGCAAGACCCCCTCGAACGGACCGACCCGCCTCACCGCGGCGGGCAACATCCGGGCCAAGTACTGGAGCGACGCTTGGAAGGTCTTCGAGCACGAGCCCGTCATCGGCGCCGGTGCAGGCGCGTTTCACACCGCGCGAACGCGGTACCGGATCGACAGCGTGGCCACCCGCCACGCCCACGGCTATGTGGTGCAGACACTGGCCGACCTCGGGCTGGTCGGTCTGGCCATCGCCCTGACCGCGCTGGTGGCGTGGTTGACCGCCGCCTCGCGCGCCGTCGGCCTGGAGACGCACACGTCCGCCCGGCTGGTCTCGGCCGTGCGCCGGCGCCCCCCACCGCAAGCCGAGGCGCTCCGCGTGCGCTGGCTCGCCCTGCCGGTCACGCCCGAGCGGATGGCCCTGGTGACCCTCGTCTCCGTCGTGGTGGTGTTCGGGGTGCACTCGGCGATCGATTGGACCTGGATCGTGCCCGGCACGGCGATAACCGCGCTGGCGTGCGCGGGGTATGTGGCGGGGCGGGGCCCCTTCGGGGGTATCGGCGACTCCGTCCGCGGGCCCCGCTGGGCCACGCGGGTGGCCATCGCCATGGGTCTGATGGGACTCGCGCTGATCGTGTCGTGGGCCATCTGGCAGCCCCAGCGCTCCGCGACCGCCGACGAGTCATCGCTCTCGCAGCTCTCCAAGGATCACGTCGATCTCGCCTACGTCGACGCGGTCAAGGCCCGTCATCGCAATCCGCTGTCGGTCGAGCCGCTGTACACCCAGGCGACGATCGAGAACTCGGTGGGTCGCCGGGGCGCCGCCCGCCAGGCGCTCGTACGGGCCGTGCGCCTGCAGCCGGCCAACGCCGATACCTGGCAGCACCTGGGCAACTATGACCTGGCGGCGCTCGGACGGCCCCGCGCGGCGGTGGACGAGCTGCGCGCCGCCCTCTACCTCGACCCCAAGGCCCCCGCCATCCAGGCGCAGTTCGTCGCGGCGCTGCGGGCGCTGGCCGCCGCCCAGCAGGCCGAGCGTCGGCCCCCGGGGGCTACGAAGCGCGGGGCGCCGAGCAAGGCGACGGCCCGCCCGAAGTCCGGAGCGGCCACCGGCGGCCTGTCGATCGGCGGCGCCAAGCCATCGCAGCTGCGCACCCCCTCGCAGCTGCGCAGCACGAAGCCGGCGCCCGTCGCGAAGCCGGCGCCGGCCCCGAAGCCGGCGCGAACCCCAAAGCAGGTGCAGACGCCCAAGGTCGACGCGCCCGCCACGTGAGCCGACTCAGGTTGCGCTGAGCGCCACGGCCGGCGGCGGCGCGTCGACGTCCACCAGCTCGGGCGGGAGCCGACCGGGCTCGCGACTGGCCTGCACATCGGTGAGCAGGCGCTCGTACTCGGTGGCCACACGGTCCCAGGAGTAGCGCTTGCTGCGCTCCCGGGCCCGCTCGCGATAGGCGGCGACGAGGCCGGGGTCGGCGAACAGGCGGGCCAGCTGCTCGGCCAGGTCGTCGACGCCCACACGGCCGGAGAAATACAGGCCGGCATCGGCCACGGTCTCGGCGTTGGGCGCGTGGTCGTTGACCAGCACGCAGTTGCCTGCCGCCAACGCCTCGAGGATGACCGGGTGGGTGCCGCCCACCTCGGTCGGCGCGCAGAACAGGTAGGCGTGGCGCTGGAGCTCCCAATAGCCGCGGCCGAACACGTAGCCGGGGAAGATGACCCGGGGATCGGCACGGCGCATCACCCCGCGGATGTAGTCGTCTGCGTAGGGCGCGCCGCCCACGATCACCAGCTTCATGTCGCGCGCCTGCTCGCGATCGAAGCGGGCGAACGCCTCTACCAGCAGGTGCGGGTTGTTCTCGGGCTCCAGGCGCCCGACGAAGAGGATGTACTTGCGCGGCTCCAGGCCCAGGCGCTCGAGGGTCTGCACGCCGTCGTAGCCGGGGTCCTCCACGCCGTAGGGGACCACGCCGATGCGCTCGCCGTAGCGGCGCTCGAACACCTCGGCCACGGCGTGGGAGTCGGTGATCGCGCGGTCGGCCCACCGCGGAGCGGTGCGCTCCGCGAGGCGCAGGTAGCGCTTGGCCAGAGCGGGCCACTTGCGCCGGTCGGAGTCCAGGCCGTCGACGTTGATCACGGTGGGGATGCTCCGCCCGCGCGTGATCAGGCACATCGGGCTGTTTCCGGCAATGAAGAACAGGGCGACGTCGGGTCGCTGGAGGTAGCCCGCGTGGATGGCCGACAGAAAGGTGTGGACGAAGGTGTCCAGGTACTTGTTGCGCACCGTCGGGAGATGGACCAGCCGGGCGCCCCGGTAGGAGGTCAGGCGGCGGTCGACCACGTGCGGCCGGCAGTAGACGACGACCTCGTGGCCCCGCGCGGTGAAGCGCTTGGCGAGCTGCTCGACGGCCGTCTCGAAGCCGCTGTAGGAGGCGGGGATGCCACGCGTGCCGAGGATTGCGACCTTCATTAATGACTCCTTCGATGCGAGACGGCGAGCGTATACGCCGCGAGGTGCGCGCGCGCCGAGCGCTCCCAGGAGTACCCGGCCACGCGGGAGCGGCCGCCGCCAACCAGCTCGGAGCGCTCGCCGTCGCTCGCCGCGGCCAGCTCGCCGATGGCGCGGGCCAGGTCGACCGGGTCACGCGGATCGAAGTAGCGGGCAGCGTCGCCGCACACCTCGACGTGGGCCCCGGTGCGGGCCGCGAGGACCGGCGTCCCGGCCGTCATGGCCTCAAGCGCGGTGAGCCCGAAGCCTTCGTGCAGAGATGCAGCGACCAGCGCCGTCGCTCCGGCATAGAGCGACGCGAGCCCCTCCCGGTTGGGCGAGGGCACGAGGGAGATGCCGGGCCCCCGGGCGGCAGCGGACCCGGCGAGCACGAGGTCCACCGGTGCCGCGGCCGCCTCGCGGTAGAGGCGGTAGCCGGCGAGCAGCAGCGGCAGGTTCTTGCGCGGTTCTTCGTCGCCGACGTAGAGCAGGTAGGCGCCGCGATCCGCGGGCGCCGCGACCGTCTCCTGGCCGGGCCCGTGAGGGGCGACCACCACCCGATCGCCCGCCAGGGCCCAGCGGGCTGCGACGTCCCGGGAGGTCGTCTCAGACACACAGACCACGGCGTCGGCGCGACGCGCGGCGCGCGGGTAGGCGAGCCGGGCGAACGCGCGAAAGCGCGGATCAAAGCAATCGGGCAGCCGCTCGTAGCCGAGGTCGTGCACGGTGACCACCTGCGCGCAGCTCGCGGCGGTGCTGTGGGCGGGCAGCGGGTGGTGCAGCACGTCCGCCCCCACCCCGCGCGCGCGCCGCGGCAGCTCGACCTGCGTCCACCACCGGTCTCCCGCCAGGTTGGCCCAGGAGCCGGCGCCGCCCCCGGCCGGCGGTCGCCGTCGCCGGTTGCAGGCGGTGACGAGGTCGACGTCGAGCTCGCGCAGCGCGCCGCAGAGCGCGCGCAGGTAGACCCCGGTCCCCGTCGGCC
>JALYZC010000249.1 GCA_030945905.1 Actinomycetota bacterium | reverse complement strand
CCCTTCACCCATCCAGTCGGGCGCCTTGGCCGCACGCAGGGCGTGGTTGATCGCGGCCAGCTCGGCCCCCGCGCGAGCCGCCTCCCGCCGGGCGGCGTCCGCCGCTCGCTGCGCCGCGCTCTGGCGGGCGCGAGCGCCGTCGGCGCGTTCGTCGGCTTCCCGCAGCGCCATTGCGGCTGCCGCGAGCTCCTCCTCCACCGTTTCCAGTGCCCGCTCGGCGTGCGCTCGGTCGACCTCCAAGCCGGCCACCTGCTCGTCCAGTTCGGCTCGACGTTCGGTTTCGAGCGTCTCCAGCTCGGCGGTCAGCTCTGCGATGCGGGACTCGTCCCCGGCTTCGCCCTGATCGTGGAGGGCCTCGGCCTCGAGAGACGCCACGCGCTCGCGGCCTGACTCGATCCGTTGGGCCAGCGCTTCGGTCGCCGCGCGCACCTGCTCGAGGCGCAGGTCCACGCGCTCCTGGGCCGAGCGGACCGCGAAGTGCTGCGCAGACAACGCCTCGCGTCGTTCCGCGCGCCGGGCCAGCGCGTCCTCCGCGGCCTCCCGGCGCACCGCCACCTCGGCCAGGGCGCGTTGGACCTCGTCGCGGCGCTCGCGGGCCTGGACCGCCGCAACCTGCGCGACGGCGAGCGCCGCGCGGCGGCTGCGGACGTCGTCGCGGGTCAGCTCCCAGCGCGTCTCCAGGCTCTGGCGCTCCAGCCGGGCGTGCAACTCCGCCGCCTCGGCCTGTCGCTTGAGCGGCCGCAGCCGCGAGCGCGCCTCGCGTTCGACGTCCAGGGCGCGATCGAGGTTCTCCTGTGTTCGCCCGAGCTTGAGCTGGGCTCGCCGCCGGCGCTTGCGGTGCTTGCCGAGCCCCGCCGCCTCCTCGATGAGCGCCCGCCGATCACGCGGTTTTGAGGAGATCACCGCCTCCACGCGGCCCTGCGAGACGACCGAGTGCATCTCCTTGCCCAAGCCGGTGTCCGAGAGCACGTCGATCACGTCCACCAGCCGGCAGCGAGCGCCGTTGAGCCGGTACTCGCCCTCTCCGTTGCGATGCAGGCGCCGCAGCACCGAGATCTCCGAGAACTCGAGCGCCGATGCACCGTCGTGGTTGTCGAGCACGATCTCCACCTCGGCGGATTCGCGGGCCCGCTGGCCCCGCGCGCCGCCGAAGATGACATCCTGCATCGACTGGCCACGGACGGCCAGCGGCGACTGCTCGCCCAGTGCCCACAGGACGGCGTCGGTGACATTGGACTTGCCGGAGCCGTTGGGTCCGACGATGACGCTCACCCCCGGCCCGAACTCGAGCCGCGTGCGGTCGGGAAACGACTTGAACCCCTTCAGGGCGATGGATTTCAGGTGCATGAGTACGTCACTCCTCCGCGTCCCCGACACCCAGCTGCTCCAGGGCGGCCTGGGCCGCCGCCTGCTCGGCATCCTTCTTGCTGCGCCCCGACCCCCATCCCAGCTGCGCTCCGGCCACGGTGGCCGCCACGTCGAACGTGCGCTCGTGCGGGGGCCCCCGCTCGCCGGTCACCACGTAGTCCACGGTCTCGGCGCGGCGGGCGAGCAGCTCCTGCAGCGAGGACTTCGCGTCCCCCGGATGGGCCAGGGCCTCCTCCACCTGGGGCTCGAACGCCTCCGCCACGGCCTCGGCGGTGCAGGCAAAGCCGTGAGCGAGGTAGCAGGCGCCGATCACCGCCTCCACCACCGACGCCAGCACGCGCTCCGTGCGCACCAGCGCTCCGGCAGCCGCCTCGGTGCCCGCCGGCGCCGCCGCCAGCAGACGCTCGGGCAGGCCCAGGCGCTCGGCCACCGCCTGGCACGAGCGCCCGGAGACCGCCTGGGCGCGGATCTTGGTGAGCCGCCCGGCGCCGTAGCGCTCGGCCGCCAGGCGCGGATAGAGATGCGTCGTCACGGACAATCCGAGAACGCTGTCGCCCAGGAAGGCCAGGCGTTCGTAGGAGTTCGACCGGCGCTCGGTCCACGAGGCGTGCGTGAACACCTGCCGGCTGAGGTCCTCGGGCAGGCTCTCGAGCAGCTCTGCGAGTCGTTGCAGGGCTCAGGGCCTCGGCTCGGGGTCGCCGGCTCGCGCCAGGATGAAGTCGACGGCATGGCCGACCGTGAGGATCCTGGCGGCCTCCTCGTCGGGGATGCGCACGCCGTAGGTGTCCTCCAGCTCCTGCACGAGCGTGTAGAGATCGAGTGAGTCGGCTTCGAGGTCCTCCTTGAAGCGGGTCGACTCGACGATCCGCTCAGGTTGCACCTCGAGCTCGTCCGCAAGGTGCGAACGGATCAGGCTGAGGACCTCTTCGTGGGTCATGGCGGCGAGCGAACGCTAGCGGTCGGCTCGGATGACGGAGCCCGGGCGGCGGGGGGCGCAGCCCGCAGGGCTCCGGCCGCCTCGAGAGCCGCGTAGGTCCGGTCAACCGTACCCTCGCGAACCGCGCGTTCGGCCACCGCGATCGCCTGGGAGAACCCGGTTGCACCAAAGCGGCCATGGGCAACCACGCCTACGCGGCGCAGGCCGAGCATGAATGCCCCGCCCAACTGCTCGGGATCGATGCTCTGGCGAAAGCGGCGCAGGCCGGGACGCAGCAGCAGGCCCCCGAGCTTGAACCGGGGCGAGGAGTCGGCGATGTCGCGTATTGCCCGCAGCACCGTGGCCGAGACGCCCTCCACCACCTTGAGCGCGACGTTGCCGGTGAACCCGTCGGCGACGATGACGTCGGCCAATCCCGCGGTCACTTGGACCCCCTCGAGGTTGCCGACGAAGTTCAGCCCCCCGACCAATGCGGCCTGCTCGGCCAGCCGCGCGTGGGCGGCGATCACGTCCGGGCTGCCCTTGGTCGGCTCCTCCCCGTTTGAGAGCAGGGCCACCCGCGGGCGCTCGATGCCCAGAACGGCGGTTGCCATGGCCGCGCCCATGAAGGCGAATTGCACCAGGTGCTCGGGTCGCACCTCGACGTTGGCGCCGACGTCGAGCATGAGTGTCGGGGCGCCCGGCACGGGCACGGTGACGGCCAGCGCGGGGCGATGCACGCCGCGGGCGCGTTTGATGTGAGACACGCCGGCCGCCAGGGCGGCGCCGGTGGAGCCACCGGAGACGAGCGCGTCGGCCTCGCCGGCCGCGACGGCCCGGGCCGCCTGGACGATCGAGGCATCGGGCGTGCTGCGCACGGCCGCGACCGGGTCGGGCGCCCGGGCCACCGACACCGGAGCGTCGACCACGCGTATGCGGTCGGACCCCGATCCCATCTGCGCCGCGGGCCCGAACAGCAGCACCCGCGTGCCGCGCTCCGCTGCCATCGCCGCACCGGCAGCGACCTCGGCGGCGCCGAGGTCCGCCCCGTTGGCGTCCACCGCCACGGTCACCGGGTCCGTCATCGGACCCCTGCTACTCGTGATCGTGGTCGTGCTCGCCGGCGGCGATGACCTCGCGGCCCGCGTAGGTCCCGCACACCGGGCACACCCGGTGCGGGCGACGGGGGCTGTGGCACTGCGGACACTCGTTGATCGAGGGCGCCGAGATCTTGTGCTGAGCGCGCCGCTTGCGGGTCCGCGAACGAGCCTGCTTTTGCTTGGGGACAGCCATGGTTGCGGGTCGTGAGGCTAGCAGCCAGGGTCCCGCTCCGGCGCGTTCTCAGTCCAGCCTCAGCTCCCGCAGCTTTTCCCAGCGCGGATCGGGTTCGCGCTCGTGGGCGTGCGTGGGATCTGAGTTGAGGCTCGCGCCGCATACCGGGCACAGCCCTGCGCACTGCGGCCGGCAGACCACTTGGTCGGGTAGTGCCAGCACCAGCGCGTCCCGTGCCCACCGGCGTAGATCGAGCAGCGAGGCCTCCGACACGTAGGGGCTGTCGAGCTCCTCTCCCCGGCCGGGTTGCTCGACCTCGCGCGCATCGACGGCGACGAGCGGCTGAGCCGCATCCAGGCAGCGCATGCACGGCCCCTCCACGCTCGCTTCAAAGCGCAGGCGCAACGAGTACCCGCGGCCTGACATGCGCGCTACGTCGAGCGTTACCGCCACGGGCGGCGCGCAGTAGCGCTCGCCGCTGAGGACGAAGGGTTCAAGCGCCGCCTCGAGGTCCAAGCGGCGGCCCTGGCCGGAGGCGAGGTGCAGGCCGCCGAGATCGAAGCTGTCGGTGCGGGCAGCCATCGCATCGAGGGTAGCGTCGGGCATTCGAGCCTCACCCTCAGCCCTCCACCAGCGCCACCTCCACGCTTGAGACGCCGAGATAGAGCAACGTTGCGACGAGGGGAGCCAGGATCCAGGCGACGTCGCCCGGGATGTGTGCGATCAGCGCCGCGGACGTGACGGCAAGGGCGATGGCGGCCACGTGGAGCACACCCGCGCGGACGGGGCGAGGGCTGCGCGTGAGCGGTCTCTCCGCCTCTCCCTCGGTCTTCCAGGTCACGAACGTCAGACTCCCGTACGCGGCCACCGCTCCAGCCGTGAAGAGGTAGATGTCGAGCAGCGACGGCATCCCGTGCTCGCCCGTCAGCGCCGACCCGGTCGACCACACCGTGATCGCGTAGCCATAGGGCAGTCCAGCGCCGTGCAGCGCGGTCCGTATCGCCTGCAGGTAGGAGGACTCCCGCATCATGACTCTCCGTTTCGGGGCAGCGTTGCGTTGAACACTACGAGGCCCCGGGTGCCTTGAGGGGCGTCAGGACGGAAGCGCCGGCGCATCCGGCCCCTCAGCCGAGGCGGGGCCCGGATGGTCGACGCTGAAGAACGCGCGCGGTTTGTAGATGTGCTTCGTACGCCCGCATCCCACCCAGACCAGTCCCGGTCCGGCGCTGCCCGCGGTTAGGCAGTGCAAGCCATCGATCACCGCCTTGCAGGTGCTGCCGCGACGGCACATATGGCCGG
>JALYZC010000240.1 GCA_030945905.1 Actinomycetota bacterium | reverse complement strand
CCCCACCTCCCCGTCGGCAAGTCGCTGCATGAGCTCGCGGGTGCGCAGCTGATCGGGTCCGACCCCGTCGATCGGACTGATGGCGCCGCCGAGGACGTGGTAGCGCCCGCGGTACTCGTGGGTACGCTCGATCGGGATCACGTCTCCCGGCTCCTCGACGACACAGATCAGGCTGCCGTCGCGGCGCCCGTCCTCGCAGATGCGACACCGCGGCCCGTCGGCGAGGTTGAAGCAGGTCTCGCACAGGCCGATGCGCGCCTTTACTTCGCGGATTGCCTCCGCGAGCCCGCTGGCCTCCTCGTCGGAGGCGCGCAGGATGTGAAAAGCCAGTCGCTGCGCGGTCCGGTTGCCGATGCCTGGCAGGCGTCCCAGCTCGGTGATCAGGCGCTGGACGGGCGGCGCGTAGGCCTCTGACACTAGGTGACCTTCGGTCGTCTACATGCCGGGCAGGCCGAGCCCGCCCAGGCCGCCCGACACGCCGCCCAGCTTGCTGGCGGCCAGCTCTTGCGCTGCGCGCAGGCCTTCGTTCACCGCGGCCAGCACGAGATCGGAGAGCATCTCGGAGTCCTCGGGGTCGATCGCCTCGGGATCGATGCGAATCGACTTCACGACGAGATCGCCCGACACCACGACGGTGACCATGCCTCCGCCCGCGGACGCCTCGACCTGCTCGTCCTTGAGCGCTTCCTGCGCGGCCATCATGTCCTGCTGCATCTTCTGGACCTGCGCCATCATCTTCTGCATGTTGGGCGGCTGGGGCATCAGCTTGGCTCCTCCTCTTGCTCGTCGGAGAGCTCCTCGGCATCGAACTCTGCCATGAAGCGAGCGAGCAGCGCCTCCTCGGACAACGGCGGGGTGGGCGGCGCCGGCCCGTCACCGTCGGACGAATCCGCGCGCAGCTCGTAGGCGAGGCGGAACATCCGTCCGCTCACGGTCTGGATTGCGCGGGCCAGTGCGTCGCGGTTGACGCCCACTTCGGCCTTGCGCTTGAGAAACGCCGCGGACTCCGCAAAGGCGATCGTGAGCTCCCCGCCCGGCCCCCCGCTGACGGCGGCGGTGAGCGCGATGGGCGTAGCGCCGTCGAGCAGCGCAGCGAGCATGGCGTTCTGATCGCGGACGGCCTCCAGGATCGCCGGCCACACCGAGCGCAGTCCGTCGAGGTCGAGTTCGCCTTCCGCCGGGTTGCGCCCCGGCTGGGGCTCCGCCACCTGGACTTCGGCCTCCGGGTGAGGCTCTACCGCGGCCACGGCCACCACCGCAGCCACCGTTCCCGATCCTGATCCGACAGCGCTCTCGGGCTCCGCCTCGGATGTCTCGCGCTCCGCGCGCCTCGGCGCCTCGGGGAGAGGCTCGCCCACCGCCCGCACGACCGGAGCGGCTCCCCGACCCGCCAGCTGAGCCTCGAGCCGCTCGATCCGCGCCTGCAGCGCCCGCGTCGATGCGTCGAGCTCGGGAGCCGCCGCCTTGACCAGCGCGAGCTCGAGCTGCACCCGCGGCTCGGATCCCGCCTTGAGCGCCTCGAAGGCATCAGCGAGGAGATCGAGGATCCGCACCACGTCGGCCCGACCTGCGCGGCCGGCCTGCTCGAGCAGCCGCTCGTCGCGGTCAGGGGTGATCCGCAGCTCCGGCGGTACCTCCCCGATCGCCTGAATCACCAGGAGCTCGCGGGTATGAGCCTCGAGGTCGCGCAGGAACTGGCCGGCGTCGCGGCTCGAATCGTCGAGACGGGCGGCCGCGAGCAGCGCGGCGCGGGCGTCGCCGTTGGCCACGGCGTCGACGGCTGCGAACAACAGCTCCGCGTCGGCGACCCCGAGCACCGCGAGCACGCTGTCCACCTCGATCCGCCCGCCGGCGTAGGTCACGAGCTGCTCCAGCGTGCCTAGCGCGTCGCGGAAGGAGCCGGTGGCCGAGCGTGCGAGCAGCGCGCACGCCGTGTCGGGAAGCTCGATCCCCTCGGCCTGCGCCACGCGGCGCAGCACGGTCGCGATCTCCTGCGCCGATGGCCGAGTGAAGTCGAAGCGGTGGCAGCGGTCGACCACGGTCGGCAGCACCTTCTGGGCCTCGGTGGTGGCCAGGACGAACACCGTGTTCGGCGGAGGCTCCTCGAGGGTCTTGAGAAATGCGTTCCACGCCTGGGTGGAGAGCATGTGCGCCTCGTCGAGGATGTAGATCTTGTGTCGGCCGGAGACCGGCGCGTAGCCCACGCGCTCGCGCAAGTCGCGAATGTCATCGACCGAGTTGTTGGAGGCCGCGTCCATCTCGATCACATCCAGCGAAGTCGCGCTGGCGATCGATGTGCAGGAGTCGCAGGACCCGCACGGTTCCGTCGTGGGCCCGCGCTCGCAGTTCAGGCAGGCGGCGAGGATCTTGGCCATGCTCGTCTTGCCCGTGCCCCGGGAGCCCACGAACAGGTAGGCATGGTGGACCTTGTCCTGTTCGACGGCGTTTCGCAGCGTCCGTACCACGGGCTCCTGGCCGACCACGTCCGCGAAGTTGCGGGGTCGGTGGCGACGATAGAGCGATGGCGCTTCGGGCACGGGAGCCAGTCTACAAACCGCCCCGGCCCCCTCTCGCGCGGTAGCGTCGCGTCGCCGTGGCCCGCCAGCGAGCCCTCATCACCATCGCCGGCGGAGCGCTCGCCCTGTGGTTCGCGCTGCCCCACTTCGTCAACTACGACGCTGCCTGGTCGCTGGTTTGGGGGGGGCAGATCTTCCATGGCGGTGGCCCCCGTCTCGACGCTCCCTTCGCCCCCACGCCCCATCCCTTGACCACCCTGGTGGGCGTGGCGCTTGCGCCGCTGGGCAGCGGGGCCGGTGCGGTGCTGATCGTCCTGGGCTGTGTGAGCCTCGCCACGCTGGGCTGGCTGGCCTTCGCCCTGGCGTCGGCCTGGTTCGGACGTCCAGCCGGCTGGGCGGCGGCAGCGCTCGTGCTCACCAGCGGACCGCTGCTGTGGTTCGGCGCCCGCGCCTACCTGGATGTGCCATACGTCGCACTCGTGCTCGGCTCGCTGCTTGTGGAGACGCGCCGGCGCCGGGCGGGGGCGCCGGCGCTCGGGCTGCTGAGCGCGGCGGGGCTGCTGCGCCCCGAAGCCTGGATATTTGCCGGCCTCTACACGGCCTACGCCGCGCGGGGAAGGGATCGGCGACACGCGCTGGGACTGCTCGCGCTGGCCGCGAGCGCTCCTGTCTCGTGGTTGTTGTGCGACCTCGCACTCACCGGCGATCCGCTGCACTCGCTCACCTGGACCCGGGAGGCGGCGGCTACGCTGGGGCGGCCGCGCGGTCCCGGCGCAGTGCTCACGGCGATCCCGGACAAGCTCGCCGCCACAGCCGGGGTTACGGTGCTCGCCGGCGGCGCCGCCGGCCTGGCCGCTTCACTGGCCCGTCCGAGGCGCGCCGGGAGGCTTCCGGCGAGCGCGCTGGGCGCGACGATCGCAGCCGGCGCAGCCCTGGCTGCGGCGGGCATGCCGGTGGCGATGCGCTACCAGTTGCTCTGCCTGGCCCTCCTGGCGATCCTGTGCGCCGGCGGGGCAGTCGGCTGGCTGGCGCTCCCGCCCTCCGACCCGCGTCGGCGCCTATGGAGTGTCGTCGGGGCAGCGGTGCTCGGATTGCTCGTCCTCGCCCTTCCGGCCCGGCTGGGCGAGGTGATGCACCGCCACGAGCAACTCTCAGCCCAGGCGTCCGTCCGCGCCGACCTTCGCCGGCTTGCGGGAACGGCACTTCCGCGGCGCTGCGGCCCGGTCACCGTGGCCAGCCACAAGTTGGTGCCGCTGCTCGCGCTGTGGACGGGCCGCCCGGCGGCCGAGTTTCGCAGCGGGCCTGGCTCGGCATCGCGCCTGGGATTGTCGGTGCAAGCCGCCGCGCCGGCCGCCCGCGGGTTCCTGGTGGCTTCGAGCGAGGGCGGCGAGGTGTCCGGTGGGGCCCCGGCCGGGGGCATCGAGCGTTCGCGCAGCCGGGCCTGGCGCGTGGTGGGTACCTGCGCCGGCGGCCAGCAAATGGAAATGGACCGTGCACCCTCCGTCGAAGCTCGGTCCTCAGGCGCTGACGTCGCCGGTGGCTCCGGCCGGATGACCCGCTGCGCCTGCCGGTGACCGCTTAAGGCTGCTTCCTTCCGGACCTGACCTGGTTCACGGGCCTGCATCGCATGGGCACCCGGGCCTTCAACGCCTCGGCGGCGCGCTGACCCCGAGGGCCGTCGCCCCTCGGGAGGGGATTCAGCCCCGCTAGAGCGGATTGCGGGTGCAGGGCACCGCTATCTCCCCGCCTAGCACGGTCCGCACGTGACTCTAGTACACCTGGCCGAAAGTTCGGCGGGGACTACTCGGCCGTGGCCCGCAGCACCCACGCGATCAGCAACCCCTGCAGCGGTAGGCGCACGTACAGCAGCGCGGGGGGGAACTGCCCATAGCGGTCCGGGTGAAGCGACATGTGCACGTTGGCGGGAAACACCGCAAGCAGCGTCGCCACGAGCCACCACCCCGCGGCCCGACGCGTGCGCGGGTGCTGAGCGGCGATGGCGCCGGCTATCTCCGCGCCGCCGCTGGCCCACACCAGCTCGCGATGGGCGGGGAGGTAGCTGGGGACGATCGCCTCGTAGTGACGACGATGGGTGAAGTGAAGCGTCCCGGCGACCAGGAAGAACGCCCCGAGAACGCGCGGCACTAGAGCTCGCCCGGCCCTGACATCCGATAGAAGAACGGCCCGAGCCCCGCCTGGTTGACTGCGAACATCAGCGCCAGGTGATACTCGAGAAGTCGCGCATTTTCGAGGCCTCCCGCGTACACCGGCTCATATCCGGCGTCGCGGATCAGCTGCTCGGTCACCTCACGAGCCTCGTCGTCGGCCGCATAGAGATTGCCGGGCCTGCTGCGCTGGTTGCCCACCTCGTCATAGAGGGCAGCGAAGTTGAGGTTGAAGGCCTTGGCCGTCGGACCGTCGACGATCGACTTCACCTGGTGGGCCAGCGACTCGGACTCGTCGCCGCGACCCTTGAGGGCATTGGTGGCGTCGATAACCGTCTTGCCCTCGAGCCCGGTCACGTTCCCGAGCGCATCGGCAATCGCATCCGACGGAACCGCCAGGACGACCACCTCCGCATCGGAGGCGTCTCCCCCGTCTCTTCCGAGACGTGTCACTTCGTGCCCGGCGCGTTCCCACAGCTGCGCGAGACCGCCGCCAACGTTTCCTCTCCCCACCACCGTGATCTTCATGGGCCTCCTACGAGACGAGCCGCATTTGGGGGTGGACTATCGCACGCTGCACCCCTGATCGAAGTTCGCCACCACGTAGAATCGCCCGCCCAGGGCGCGTAGCTCAGTGGGAGAGCGCTCGCTTCACACGCGAGAGGTCGCTGGTTCGAAACCAGCCGCGCCCATC
>JALYZC010000209.1 GCA_030945905.1 Actinomycetota bacterium | reverse complement strand
CCCAGGTGTGCAAGCCGACCAGGACGGAGACCCTCTACGCGGTTCAGCGTCCCGGCGGGTTGGCCTACGGGCGAACCCTGGACAGCGCGACGACCCCCGGCCCCACGCTGGAGATGACCGAGGGCGAGTGCCTGGCGGTGCGCCTGATCAACCGGACCGGGCAGCCGACCAGCATCCACGCCCATGGGGTCGACTACACGATCGGCAGCGACGGGACGCCGCACACCGGGACGTGCACGCCGGACGGGCAGGAGCGCACCTACGTGTTCCAAGCCCACCATCCCGGCCAGCGCTCCGACGGGACCAGGGACCCCGGCAGCGCGGGCTACTGGCATTACCACGACCACTGCGGCGGCGAGCATGGCACCGCCGGAATCAACGCGGGCCTGTTCGGAGCCTTCATCGTCCGGCGCCCCGGCGACCCCAAGCCCGACGTCCCGCCATTCGTGCTCTTCATGATCGGTCAGACCTTCAACCTCCAGAGCTACCCGAACACCCCGACCTTCCACGCACGCCAGGGGCAGCGGGTCGAGTTCGTGGTGATCGGGCACGGGGACCTGTTCCACACCTTCCACCTGCACGGCCACCGCTGGGTCAACAACCGCACCGGCATACCCAGCAGCTCGAACGACAACGAACAGCTCATCGACACCCACGACATCGGCCCCGCGGACTCGTTCGGGTTCCAGGTGATCGCCGGCGAGCACGTCGGACCCGGGATGTGGATGTATCACTGCCACGTGCAGTCGCACACCGACAACGGCATGTTCGGCTTCTTCGAGGTCGACCCGGCCAACGGCGCCCCGCTGCCGAGCACGACCCAGGCCTCGGGCGAGAACGCGATGCCCCACGCCGTGGCCCGCAAGCCCAAGAAGTCGGCGCACCTGCTCAAACCGTCGGCCAGGATCAAGGGCTCACGCCTGATCATCAGCGGCCGTCTGGCCCGTCAGGCGCTGGGGGGCATTCTGGCCACCGTACGGGTGAACCTCGCCGGAAGGACGTTCCAGGTCAGCGGCAGGACCACGGCGAAGAACGGTCGCTACCGGCTGTCCCTCCCCCTCTCCCGTCAGGTAACGATCGCCTCCCGGCACAAGGTCACGCTGTCGGTCCACTACTTCGGCGACTCCGTGCACAAGGCCTACACCAAACGGCTGACCCTGCGTACGCAGGCGCGGAAATCCAAGCGCGCCCATACGTGAAATAGGCCGCCAACCGGCGCGACCGACCATCGACCCGCCGAGCGCGGCCGATCTGACAGGAGTCTTAACGAACCACGCCCACGCGCTGAGACCTGCCATCGTCGGAGGGGCGGTCGGTGTGTACCGCCGTGCGAGACGGAGGTCGCCCAATGGCAGTAGGAGACATTGCCGGAGCAGTTGGCAAGGGCCTGTTCGCGGGCGCCGCGGGCACGGTCGCGATGACGGCCTCGAGCACGCTGGAGGCCAAGGTGCGGCAACGGGGCTCAAGCTCCGCGCCGGCCGACGCCGCCGGCAAGGTGCTCGGTGTGCAGCCACGCGACCCCGAGGGTCAGGCCCGCTTTGCCACCGTCGTGCACTGGAGCTATGGAACCTCGTGGGGCGCTATGCGCGGCCTGCTGCACGCTGCAGGGCTGGATGGGTTCAACGCCGCCGCTGCGCATTTCGCAGCGGTGTGGGGCTCGGCGCAGGTCATGCTTCCCGCGCTCGATGTCGCCCCTCCCCCCTGGAAGACTCCGCCCAAGGAGCTGGCCATCGACGCGTTTCACCATGCGGTCTATGCGGTAGGGACCGAAGTCGCGTTCGCGGCACTGCAACGCAGCTCCTCCTGAGCGCGACGGTGAAGCTCGACCCCGGCGACCTCTTCCCGGACCTGGACCTGCCCGACCACACCGGCCGCCCGCGGCTGCTCTCCGAGGCGTTGGGCGGCGACCCGGCCGTGCTGGTGTTCTCGCGCGGCTGGTGGTGTCCGAAGGAGCAGCGCTACCTGCGTGAGCTCACGGCGCTGCAGGACGAATTCGAGGTTGCCTACACGCGCATGGTCGTGGTCAGCATCGACGCTCCCGAGGTGCAGTCGGCGTTTCGTGCGGGCCTGGGAGCACGCTTCCTCTTCCTGTCCGACGGCGATCGCCGCTGGTTGAGGCACCTCGATCTGCTCGAGGAGACCGACACCCTGCACCTGCCCTACCGCCCGGCCGCCTTCACCCTGCATCCGAACCTGGCCATCCATCGCGCCTACGACGGCAACTGGTATTGGGGGCGGCCGACGATGGAGGACCTGCGTCAGGACATGCGAGCGATCTCGCGGTCGGTGCGCGCCGACTTCCAGCGCTGATGGGCGAGCTGCCCGCCGGCGCGGCGCATCTCGCCTTCGACGGACGCCGGCTGCACGCCGGAACGGGGCCCGGACGCGCCTTCATGGTCGACGGGCGCTGTCTGCGCGGTGAGCCCGTGCGAAGGGCCTACGCGCACGTCTGCGCGCTGCCCGACCCGGCTGCTGCTCTCGCGTTCGACCAGCCCGAGGTCCAGCAGGTCCGACGCGACGCCATGGCGTGGTGGATCGGGCTGCTCGGTGACAGGCTCATCTGCATGACCACGCTGGCGCTCGACGAAGCTCGTTATGGCGGAGCGATCACCGTGACCCGCGAACCGGTCGACTGGCAAGGCGATCCGTTCGCACGCATCTTTCCCGGGACCGTCGTGCGCAGCGACCTGTTCTGCGCGGTTCCCGCGCCGGCCGGGCCGGTCGTCGAGCGGTACGCCGGCGTCGCGTGGCCAGGGGGGCGGTTTCCTCCGCGAATCCGCTCGAGCCGACCCTCCGCGTGAACGCCACGAAGCCCGCACGGTTGAGCGCTCGGGGGCTCGTGAAGTCCTACGGCGAGGGGCGATCCGCCAGGACGATCCTCGACGGCATCGATCTGGACGTCCGCGCCGGGGAGCTGGTGGCGCTCACCGGGCGCTCGGGCTCCGGGAAGTCCTCGCTCATGAACCTGCTGGGGGGACTCGACTGGCCCGACGGCGGAACCGTCGCGGTCGACGGGCGCCCACTCCTCGCACGCGACGAGCGGTCCTCCGCCGCCGTGCGACGCTCCTGCATCGGGTTCGTATTCCAGGCGTTTCACCTCGTGCCCGAGCTCAGCGGCCGCGCCAACGTGCTGCTCCCGGCCCGCATCGGCGGCGGCTCGAACGGGGCGGCCGCCGCCGACCGCCGCGCCGATCTGCTCATCGAGGCACTGGGCGTAACCGGCGTGGCCGGCCACCGGCCACACGAGCTCTCGGGTGGTGAGCAGCAGCGCTTCGCCATCGCGAGAGCGTTGATCAACGAACCCGTGCTGATCTTGGCCGACGAGCCCACCGGCAATCTCGACGAGCACTCGGCTCGGCTCGTACTCGACCTGCTCTGTGGGCTGACCGGCGACCGCGCCGTGGTGCTGGCCACCCATGATGAGTCGGCCATACGCGCCGCCGACCGCCACCTTCGACTGGCCGATGGAAGGCTCCACCCGCGATGAGGCGCCTCGTGGGACGTGGGGCGCTCGGTTCGGTCGGGGTGTTCCTGGCAGCCGCAATGGCCGGCGTGGCCGTCACGGTGGCGGTCTCGCTGGCCTCCGGGTTTGACCGCACCGCCGATCGAGCCGACCTCCCCGACGTGATCGCCCGCTTCGATCGCCACGACGCGGCAGACGTCCTGCGTCGGGCCCGCGCGCTGCCGAACGTCGAGCACGCGACGGCGCGCTTCAAGGTCGACCGCCTGCGCCTGGCCGCCGGCGGCCACAGGACTCGCAACGCGAGCCTCGATCTGGTCGAGCCGGGCCGCCGCGGTTACGCCATCCTGTCCGGTCGCGACGTGCGCGACGGCGCATCGGACGAGGTCGTCGTCGAGCAGGGCGTTTCGCGGGCCTGGCATGTCGGCGCGGGCGACACGGTCGAGGTGGGCGAGTTTCAGATGCGCATCGTCGGCGTGTCACTCACGCCCGACAACGTGGCGTTTCCGCTGGCCACCGTCCCGCGGTTCGCCGCCTCCGGCCCCGGGATCCGCAAGCTGTTCGGCCGGGGGCAGGCGCCCGCGGCGACGGAGTTGCTGCTCTGGGTGCATGACCGATCACGGCTGGACGTGACGCTCGGCCAGGCACGCGCGACCAGTGCCGGCCTGGCCGGCCTGCGCATCCTCACACGGGGCGGCGTGCGCGTCCTCATCGACGGCGCGGCGGGGATCGTCGTCGCACTGATGGCGGCGTTCTCGATCGTCGCGCTCGGCTCGGCCGGGATCATGCTGGCCGCGTCGGCGCAGTCTGCGGTCCGGCGCCGACTCCCCGCGCTGGGCGTCCTGCGCGCCGCCGGGGCGACGCGCACCACGCTGGCCAAATGGGAGGCCGGGGCCGCCGCCCGCCGAGCCGCCTTCCCCGCGCTGCTCGGTACCGCGGCCGGCTGGCTGGTCGTAAACGGACCCGTCGGCAGTCTGCTGGCGACCCTCAATCAGATCGGGCCCGGCTGGGAGCTCCTTCCCTGGCTCGCCGCGTCCTGCGGCCTGGTGGTTGCCGTCGTGACGGCGGCGTCGGCGTGGCCGGCTTGGCGAGCGACCCGCGGCCCCACCGCCGGTCTGCTCCGCGGCGCAGAGCTCTCCCCGAAGCGGGCGGGGCGCAGCGCAGCCCCAAACGTCGCGCTGCTCGGCGCACGGGCGATGGCCGCGCGCCGAGTCCGCCTGGGCCTCAGCGCGGCCGTGGTCGCCAGCGCCGTGTCGGTCGTGCTGCTGCTGCTGGGAATGGCTTCGCTGCTCAGCGGCCTCCGGGACGACCCGGGGAGCCTGGGACGGCGCTACCAGCTCACCGCCGAATTTCCGCAGGACCGCGTCGACGAGGTGGCAGGGATCCCCGGCGTGCGCGCGGTCGCCCCGCGCTATGCCGTCGAGGCGGCCGACTCTTTCCGCCTCGGGGAGACGGTCCGGGTGATCGCCTTCCCCGGCGACCACACGCGCTTTGAGTCGCCGCAGCTCGCGGCAGGCCACCGGCTGCGCGGACCCCGCGAGGCCGAGGTCGGCGCCGGCCTCGCCGACGTGCTCGGTCTGGCGCCCGGCTCCATCCTGGCGTTGCAGCTGCCTAGCGGCCGCGAAGCCCGCTTCCGCGTGAGCGGCATCGTGCGCTCGCTCGAAGGGGACGGCAGGGTCGCGTACGTCCAGCCGCCCGAGTTGCTCCGCGCCGCGCCGGAGCTCACCCCGGCGCTCGCCATCCGGTTGACCGACACCGGGCGCACACCGACGGTGACGCGCGCGCTGCAGCGCATCGGCGCCGTGGTCACGCCAACGGGCGCGGCGACGAGCGGCAACGGCTCGCTGCTCTCCACGCTTTCGGCGGTCCTGCGCGTGGTGGCCGGCGTCAACGGCCTCGTGTGCCTCTACGCGATCGTCGCCGCGCTCGCCCTCGTGGCCGGGGAGCGGCGCAGCCTGGTCGCGCTTCTGCGCTCCGGGGGGGCTCGGCGCTGCGACGTGGCCTTGGTGTTCGGCGGCGCGGCCGTGCTGCTCGTCATGCTGGCCATCCCGGTTGCGTTACTCGCAGAGCGCTTTGCGGTCGGACCGCTCGTGGCCCACCTGGCGGCCGGCTACGCCTCGTTGCAGGTGACGCCGTCGGTCATCCAGACGAGCCTCGTGATCCTGGGGCTCTTGCTGTTCGCCGCCCTGGCCAGTCTGCTTACCGCGCGCCGCGCGCTCGCGACCCCGGTGGTCAGCGGACTGCGGGAGCCCGAGTGAACCTGCGAATAATGGTCGCTCTCGTGGTGGGAATCGCGGCGCTCTCGAGCCTGGGGTGCGGCACGCACGTCAATCGACGGCCGGCCCCGAGCACGCTGGGCGGCAGGCTGAGCGACCCCGACGGGGATGGCTACCTGCAACGGACGGCCGGCGAGCCGCTGCTGGGGCGAACCGAGCTCGCGCCACCTTCGGCGGTGCGGGGGGAGCTCGCTCGATTCGCTCAGATCAGCGATGCGCACCTCAGCGACGAGGAATCACCCGTCCGCCTGGAGGCACTGGATCGGCTCGGGGCGCCGTTCTCCTCGGCCTTCCGGCCGCAGGAGGCGTTGGGCCCGCAGGTACTCACGGCCGCCACGCGGGCACTCAACCGGGAGCGCCTCGACGCCGTCGTCGAGACCGGCGATCTCGTCGACGGCGCACAAGCCAACGAGTACACGAGCGCGCTCGGCGTGCTGGACGGTGGACGGGTGGACCCCGACAGCGGGGAGAGGGGATATCAGGGAGTCCAGTCGGCCGGCTCGGCCGATCCATTCTTCTACCGGCCCGCCGTCGACCCGCCCCACCATTCCGGGATCCTCTCGGCCGCCGAGCGTCCCTTTCGGTCGCCCGGACTGCGGGCCCCCTGGTACCCCGTGGCCGGCAATCACGACCTCCTCGTCGCGGGCCTGCTCGCGCCCTCCCCGCAGCTCGATGCGCTGGCGGTGGGCGCGCGCCGGATCGTCGAGCCGCCGCGCGGCCTGCGACTGGGCGAGTCGAGCACGGACCTCTCGGCCGCCGCGCTCGACGGGCGACCGCAGGCCGCCCTGCTCGCGGACCGTCTCCTGCGCGAGGGCCGGCTCGGGACGACCCAGCCCGTCCCTGCCGATGCCCGCCGCCATCTGCTCTCCGCGCCGGCCGCCCTGCATCGCCTGCGCACCTCGAGCCGCCACGGCGCGGCAGGCGATCGTCTGGACTACACGTTCGACATCGGCCGGGGCGTGCGCGCAATCGTGCTCGACGCGGTCAGCCGGCCCGGCGGTTCGGGCGGCACGCTGAGCGCCCGGCAGCTGGGCTGGCTGGACCGCGCGCTGCGGGCCGCCGGGGGCCGATGGATTCTCGTGTTCTCCCATCAGCCGCTCGACTCGTTTCCAACCGGACGGCGCGCCCTGACGCTGCTCGATGACCACCCCCGTGTGCTCGCGGCGATCGCGGGCCATACGCATCGCAACCGCATCGAGCCGCACCGGACGCGCCGCGGCGGCTACTGGCGCATCACGTCGGCCTCGCTCGTGGACTTTCCCCAGCAGGTGCGGATCTACGCCGCGCAACAAACAGCGGACGGTGCGGTGCTCGATACGTGGGTGCAGGACACCGCCCCCGATCCACTCGCGGACACCGCACGCGAGCTCGGTCACCTCGACGCGCAGGGGGGCCGCCCCGGCGACTTCAGCGGCCGGCGCATCGATCGCAACGTGCGCCTCTACGTGCACGGCTGAAAGCAACGCCGTTCGCGATCGTGATCGTTGGTCACAGGCCACGAAGGCTGCGCGAGGAATACTCTGCGCAGCGTGGTCGAGCCCGGCACGACAGCAACCCCCGCGGGCGTCACGAGCGACACCTCGTCCGCGCCCGACAACCCGCTCGACCGCGAGACGGACCTGCTCTTCGAATTGCTGGGCGAAGTGGTGGCAGAGCAGGACGGGGTCGAGCTCTGGCGCGCGGTGCGCGCGCTGCACGCCGACGCGGCCGCCATTCGCGCGGGCGACCAGGAGGCCGCCGAGCGGCTGATCCGCCGCCTGCGGGAATCGTCGGACGCGGCGCTGGCCCCCTTCATCCGCGCCTGCGCCATGGCGCTCGCCCTGGCCAACATCGCCGAGGGGCGCGAGCGCGTGCGCGAACGCCGCCGTCACGACGGCGAGGGAAGCGGCCAGCGTGAGTCCCTCGCCGAGGCCGGGTTTCGCCTGCGAGACGAGGATCCGGCACGAGTGGCCGCGCTGGCGGCGGAACTCGAGGTCGAGCTCGTGCTCACCGCCCACCCCACCGAGGCGCGGCGACGCTCCATCCTCGATCATCAGCGCCGCGTCACCGCAGCGCTCGAGATCGTGCAGGACGACAGGCTGGGAGCCTCCGAGCGCGACGAGGCGCGGGCCGACATCCGAGAGGTGCTCGCCCTGTGGTGGCAGACCGACGCGGTTCGGCGGGTGCGTCCAAAGGTGGAGGACGAGGTGCAGAACGTTCTCTTCTTCTTCGACGCGGTGCTCTTCGACGCGGTGCCGTCGCTCTGCGCCGAGATGGCACGGCGTCTCTGCGGCGACCCCGCGATCGTGGTCACGCCGGTGCGCTTCGGCTCCTGGGCCGGAGGCGACATGGACGGCAACCCCGAGGTGGACCCCGGCGGCTTCCTCCCCACCCTCGAGGCCCACCGGCGCCTCGCCCTCCGCTTGCTGGCCGAGCGCGTACGCCGGCTTGCGCTGAGCTACTCGCAGGGCGCCGGCCACCTGCCCGCCGACGTGCGCCTCCTCGCCTCGATGGAACGCGACGCCAAAGAGCTGCCCGGCGCCGCCGAGGAGATGGGCTCGCGCTGGCGCGCGGAGCCCCTGCGCCGCAAGCTCAACTTCGTCTTCCGGCGGCTGGTCAACTCGTTCGAGCCTGGCGACGATCCGGGGTATCGAGGACC
>JALYZC010000208.1 GCA_030945905.1 Actinomycetota bacterium | reverse complement strand
CGCGGGAGATCTACGCCGACTTCGCCCGCTGGTGGCCGCTCTACCGGCGCGTGCTCCTCACCGCCGACGCCGTCCCCTGCTTGTCGGAGGCCACGCGGCGAGAGTTCGGCGGCGCCGAGCGCGCGCTGGTCATCTCCGAGGGGGTGCCCGACGAGGCGCTGGCCCGCCGGCCTGTGGCCCGCCAGCAGGCGCGAGCCGCCCTCCAGCTGCCCTCGGAGGCGTTCGTGTGCCTCGTGCTGGGCCGGCTGACCACCTGGAAGGGCCAGGAGGTGCTGGCGCGGACCCTGGCCGAGCCCCCGCTGCGCGATCTCGGCGCCATCGGGCTGGTCGCCGGGGAGCCCTGGCCCGGAGAGGAGCGCCACGTACGTGCCCTGGAGCGGCTTCGCGACGAGCTCGGGCTCGGGGACCGTCTGCGGCTCCTCGGCTGGCGCGACGACCTCGACGTGCTCTATGGAGCCGCGGACGTGGTCTGCGTCCCCTCCACGCTTCCGGAGCCGCTTGGCCTCGTGGCGCTCGAGGCGGCCGCGGCGTCCCAGTGCGTGGTGGCATCGGACACCGGCGGGCTGCCCGAGATCCTCACCGATGGAAAGACCGGCCGGCTCGTGCCACCCGACGATGCGGCGGCGTTGGCCTCCGTCCTGGCGGAGCTCGCCGCCGAGCCCGAAACGCGTGCCCGGCTTGGCGCCGCGGCCGCCGCCGACGTGCGCGAACGCTTCTCATCCGCCCGCATGCTCGAGGCGACACAGGCGCTCTACGACCGCGTCCTCGCGGAGCGTAAGCTCTAGCCGCCGCCCATGCCGACGCCGCCCGCGACGGCCAGCGCACCGCCCACAGCGGCCACCGCCAGCAGCAGGCAGGCAGGCAGCCCTACGCGCCGCCAGCGCGCCGGCAGCTCCTCCAGCAGGTAGGCGGCCGCCGCGCCCCCCACCAGGCCCCCGATGTGTCCACCGATCGAGACGTTCGCGATGGCAAAGGAGAACAGGAGGTTGAGCAGGATCAATGGCCCGATGCCCGCCTGCCACGGATCGATTCCGCGCGCGCGGAGGACCACCACCGCGGCGCCCATGAGGCCGAAGACCGCGCCGGAGGCTCCCACGGTGGATGAGTCCGGCGTGAGCAGCAGCGCGCCGAACGAGCCGCAGAGCAAGGCGGCAAAGTAGATGACGAGGAAGGGGATACGCCCGATCGACGGCTCCAGCAATCGGCCCAGGTACCAAAGCAGATACATGTTGAACCCGATGTGGATGATCCCGGACGGCAGCTGGTTGAGGTGCAGGAAGGCGCTGGTGACCAGGCGCCAGTACTCGTGACCGCCGTCGATGGCGGGACCGAAGAGGGCGCCATGCGCAAACACCGTCCCGCCGCCGCTGGCCCCGGCGCCGGTGGCAAGCTCGGCCACCCAGGCGAGGACGGAGATCGCGATCAGCACGTAGGTCACCACAGGCTCTCGCTGGAGGCTGCGCATGGTCTTGACCGGCGTACGCTCTCGCGAGCACTCGGGGCAGCGCATCCCCACGGGGGTCGGGGTCATGCAGTCCGAGCAGATGGACCGTCCGCAACTCGAGCACGAGACGCCGGTCTCGCGCGTGGGATGTCGGTAGCAGGTGACCATCCAGCCCACCGACGCTAGCAGCGGGCGCCCTCAGGCCGGACGCGCGACGACGATCGGCGAGCGCGTCGGCGTGGCGCTTCCGTCCACGGGCTCGTCGGTCACCATCACGGTGTCGACGCCCGCGAGGCTATGGGGAATATCGATCGCCCCGGAGCGCAGCGCAAACCGGGCACCGGCCGGGACCGGTGAGCTCGAGCTTCGCTGCACCCACACCTGGTACACACGCTGTGCGGGCGGGGCGGGAAGATCCCGGACCACCAAGGTCCCGCGGTTGCCGTGAATGCGCAGCGCCACCCGCGTGCTCGCGGACTCCGCCGAGCCGGGGAGCACGCGCGCCTGGACCATCCGGGTGGATGAGCCTCCGGATCCTCCCCCACCGACGAGGAAGCCCGCCGCCCCGACTCCAGCCAGCGCGGCTGCGGCGAGCCCCGCCAGCGCGGGACGTGCCACCCGCAGACCGCTGAAGCGCCGCCGGCGGCGGACGGGGACCCGGTCGGCATCTTCTCCGGTCGCCCTAAACAGCTGCGCCTCCGACGTGACCACCGGCATGATCCGCTGCTTGAGTTCTAGCGGCACCATCAACGGAGACGCCGCCGCGGGCAACGCGTCGACGGCGAGCCGCAGACTGGCCAGGTCCTCGCGGCAGCGCTCGCAGCTGCGCAGGTGCAGCTCGAGATCGTGCATGTCCTCCTCAGGCAGAGCGTGGAGGGCGTACGCGCCGAGCGCCTCGGCGCAATCGCGGTGACGGGCCTCGAAGTCGATTCCGCTCACGACAGGACCTCCTGCATTCCGCCGAGCTGGCCCCGGAGCTTCTCCAGCCCGAGGCGCATGCGACCCTTGATCGTCCCGATCGGCGTGCTGAGCATGTCGGCGATCTCGGAGTGGGTGAAGCCGCCGAAGTAGGCAAGCTCGATCACTCGGCTCTGTTCGGGAGGGAGGTCCCCGAGGGCTGCACGGACGGAAGCCGCCTCCTCGCGGCGACTGGCCTCCACGTCGGTGCGCTCGCGCGCCTCGAAGCGCTCTTCCATGCCCTCGTCACTGGCCCGCCGACGATCGTGGACCAGGCTGCGGCGCAGGGCATCGATGGCTCGGTTGTGCACGATGCCGAGGATCCAGGTCCGCACGCTCCCGCGGGTACGGTCATAGCGAGCGCCGCTGCGCCAAAGCGCCAGGAACGCCTCCTGGATCACGTCCTCGGCGACGCCGCGGGCTCCGCACATGCGATAGGCCAGCGAGTACGCGGCGTCCGAATGACGCTCGTAGACGACCTCGAACGCCTCGGCCTCACCGCGGCGAACCAGCTGCATGAGATCTTCGTCCGCGAGCCGACGCCATTTGGCATCCGCTCCCGTGACCTGGCCGCGCACACGTGGCATGTCCAACAGAGGTTACGGTGCGCCCGCGTCGGCGGATCAGGACCGGACCGGCCGGCTACCGCGAGCGGGGTTCTCCGAGCAGGCGCCGCGCTCCGCCGAAGACCTCGCGCAATGCCCGTTCCGCGGCGGTCCGCACACCGTCGGGCTCCGCGTGGCGCCGGTGGCGCACCCGCATGACCACCAGGGCGGCGCCGGCTGCCGAACCGACGACCACCGCCGCCCCCGGGCGCACCCAGTTGCGGGGGTCCTTCATGGCTCCCAGCTCCCAGGCGTCGAGCTCGTCGGCCGCCAATTCGGTCAGGTTGACCAGGGTGACCTCGAGCCGATCGGCGAGATCGGCCGGCGGCTCCACCGGTGCCAGCGCCTGGCGCAGCAGCGCCTCGAACTCCGGGGGCTGGGTGCTCACGACGCGGATCCCTCCTCAGGGACCTTGACGATCTCCTCCAGCTGCCGGATGGCGCGGTGCAGCAGGACCTTGGTCGCCCCGTCGCTACGACCCATGGCTCGCGCGATCTCCCGATTGTCCATCCCCAGCGCAAAGCGCATGATCAGCGCCTCGCGCCGGTCGTCGGGTAGTTGCTCGACGCCCTCGAGCACACGCTTGAGCTCCTCCCGGTCCTCCACCAGCGCCTCCGTCGTGTGAGGCGCGCTGATCACGGCCGCGTCCTCGATCGCGGTCTGAGGCTTGCGTGACTTGTCGCGATAGAAGTTCGCGGCGAGGTTGTGCGCAATGCGGATCAGCCACGGCCGCAGCGGCCGGCCCTCGGACTCCCGCTGCGCACGCTCGAAGTGGCGATAGGCCTGGAGGAAGGTCTGCTCGGTGAGATCCTCGGCATCGTGGTGATTGCCCACCCGGTAATAGGAATAGGAGTAGACGTCGCGCAGGTGCACTCGATAGAGGTCGGAGAACTCGCGATCGAGCTGCTCCTTGGTCTTGTCGGTGGTGGGCACGCACGAGCAGGCTACTGCCGTCAGGCAGCCCGCATGTTCGGGGGCGCGGTGATGGCGGCGGACCAGCGCTCGGGCTCGAGCCGACCGGCGATCAGGTCGGCCAGGCCCTCCACCGCCGGGGCGGGAAGCTGCGACCCGCGCAGGAGGTCGTGAAGCAGGGGAACGAAGTCGACCGCCTCGGCGCTGCGGCCCAGCAGGGCGGGAATCTCGGCGGCCGGTACACCGGCTCCGAGCAGCTCGCCCGCCCGGCGGTTGCGCCCGTTGGCGGCTAGGACCGTGGCGACGAGGTCGCCTGTCCCGGCGAGCCCCGAGAACGTATGGGCCTGCGCGCCGCGCAGGCGAGCGTAGGCCTCCACCTCGGCGAACACCTTTCCCGCCGCCGCGCCGGCAGCATTGGGACCGGCCACCGCCGCAGCCGCCGCGGCAAGGGCTGCTGCATTCTTGGCGGCGCCGGCGAGCTCGACGCCGGTGACATCGCTGGAGACGTGGACGTCGAAGCCCGCCCGCCTGAGGACGTCGCCCAAAAGCCGTCCGAGCACGCGATCCTCGGTGCCGAGCACCATCGAGGCGCCGTGGAGGAGTGCGTCAGCCGCGTGCGCGGGTCCGCCCAGACAGCCCACGGCGGACGTATGCACTCGCTCGGCGACGTACGCGGTCGGCAGCGTCCCGAGCGGGGGCACGAGCCCCTTGGCGGCCACGAGCACATTCGCCCACGCCGGAATGCGCTCTCCATAGGCTGCCACCGCCGTTCGCAACGACCGGGTGGGAACCGCGAAGCAGACGAGGTCCTGGTCGGCGAAGTCGAGGTCCGAGGCCCGCAGCGCCCGCACGCGCGACGGCAGCGCGACGTCGGGGAGGTGGCGCTCGTTGCGCCGAGTGCTCTCCAGCTCGTCGGCCAACTCGGCGTTGCGGCATCCCAGTTCGACGTCGACGCCCGCCCGGGCGAGCATGACCGCCAGCGCCGTCCCCCAGGCTCCCGCGCCGACGATCGCCGCGCGTCGCAGCGGCGGCACGCCGCCGAGCCGCTCCCACTGAAGCATGACGCAAGGCCAGATGCGACCGGTCACCGCCGCCGCCAGCGCGGGAGTTGGCGCATCCGTGCGCGGGAAGGTGATCGCCGGACCACACCGCAGCCGCACCTTGTGCGGGCGGATGCGCCAGCCCCGTCGAACCTCCTCAGTGCCGATCACCGCGACGGGGACGATCGGAGCACCCGACTCCAGCGCCAGGCGTCCAACACCGCGTTTGGGCTCGCCGAGCGTGCCGGGACGTGTGCGCGTCCCCTCCGGAAAGATCACCAGGCAGTCGCCTCGCCCCAGGATCGCGTGCGCGGTGGCGATCATCTCCTCGTCGGAACCCCCGCGGTCGACCGGGAAAGCACCCAGAGCGTTGAGCAGCCAGGCGAGCCAGCGCCACTGAAACAGCTCCTTCTTGGCCACGTAGTAGACGGGTCGCCGCACGAGCGTTCCGATCACGAAGGGATCGAGGAAGGACCGATGGTTTGCGGCGAGGATCATTGGGCCGCTTGCGGGCAGGTGCTCGCGGCCGATCCGGTTGTAGCGAAAGTACAGGTGGAAGAACGGCTGCAGGATCGCCCGAAGCGGCCAGTACACGAATGGGTTCACCCCACGCGTGCGCGCCCGTGAGTGGAGCTGGGCGGACTGCACCGAATCCAGGGGCGCCGAATCCATGTGCTGAGAACCCCGGGCCGCGCGTCTCGTTACAGTTGCGACTTCCGATGGCCTTGGATTGGAGAGCCACGTCGCGCGGCGCCCTGGCCGGCACGGCCGCTGCCGGGCTGTGGGCGGCGCAACAGCCGCTGGACAAGCAGCTGTTCGCCACCGACTACGACGACGTGGAGCTGCTCGGCAAGTCCGTGGTGGCCGGCGCTGGTTGGTACCCCGCGGGCTTGGCCATGCACCTGTTCAACGGCGCGCTGTTCGGCGCCGTCTACGCGAGCTTCGCCCGGTACGTGCCCATTCCCCGCTGGCTCCGTGGTCCGGTCGCCGGCCAGCTGGAGAACTTCGGCACATGGCCGCTGACCCGGGTCGTCGACCGCCTGCATCCCCGCCGCGATGAGCTGCCGGCGCTCGTCGGCAACCGCCGGGCGCTGGCGCAGGCCACCTGGCGACACCTCCTGTTCGGGATCGTGCTCGGCGAGCTCGAGCGCCGGCTGAACCCCGGCGACGAGCTGCTCCCGCCGCCGCTGGACACCTATGTGTCGAGCAACGGCCACGGAAGCCTCGAGCACGCTGCCGCCGGCCAGTCGACCGCGTAGGTCCCCGTAGACTCCGGCGCCGGCGCCGGAGTAGCTCAGTTGGCAGAGCAGCGCTCTTGTAAAGCGCAGGTCGTCGGTTCGAGTCCGACCTCCGGCTTGCCGTCCGCCCGTCAGGGTTGCAGCAGGACCTTCACCGCTCCGTCCTGCTTCTTCTGAAACGTCTCGTAGGCTCCCGGCGCCTCGCCGAGTGACAGCTTGTGCGTGGCGAAGCCCTCGGCGCCCAGCGGATCCTCGTCGACGAGCAGCGGCATGATGTCATCCACCCATTGCTTGACGTTGGCCTGTCCCATGCGCAGCTGGATCTGCTTGTCGAAGATCGTCAGTAGCGGGAGTGGATCGGTCATGCCGCCGTAGACGCCGACGATCGAGATCGTCCCGCCGCGGCGCACGATGTCGATCGCGGAGTACAGGGCGTTCAGACGGTCGACGCCGACGGTCTTCATGACCTTCTCCGCGAGCACGTCGGGGAGAAGGCCCGCCATCTGATGCGCCAGCTTGCCGACCGGCGAGCCGTGGGCCTCCATGCCGACCGCGTCGATCACCGAGTCCGGGCCACGGCCGTCGGTGAGCTCCCGGATGGCATCTGCGAGGTCCCCCCCGTGGTCGGAGAGGTCGATCACCTCTCCACCACGCGCGCGGACCCGCTCGAGACGCTCGGAAACCAGGTCCACACCGATCACCCGGTGGCCGCGGTGCAGAGCGATGCGCGCAGCCATGTCGCCGACTGGGCCCAATCCGAGGACGACCACGCTGCCGCCATCGGGGATGCCCGCGTACTCGACCGCCTGCCATGCCGTGGGAAGCACGTCGGACAGGTAGACGAAACGCTCGTCCGGCGGCCCGTCGGGAACCTTGATCGTGGTGTTCTGGGCCTGCGGCACACGCAGAAACTCGGCCTGGCCACCCGAGACCGCACCGTAGAGCTTGGTGTAGCCGAACAACGCGGCGCCCATGCCCTGCGCCTTGACCTGAGTGGTCTCGCATTGCGTGTACAGATGCTGGTCGCACATGAAGCAATGACCGCACGAGATCTGAAACGGCATGACGACGCGGTCGCCGGGCTTGACTGCGGTCACCTCCGCGCCGACCTCCTCGACGATGCCCATCGGCTCGTGTCCGAGGATGTCGCCTTCGGTCATGAACGGGCCGAGCACTTCGTAGAGGTGGAGATCTGAGCCGCAGATCCCGCTCGTCGTGATCCGCACGATCACGTCAGTGGGCTCGCGGATCGAGGGATCGGGAACGCTGTCTACACGGACATCGCGCTTACCGTGCCATACGACTGCCTTCATCTCTCAGGACTCCTTATGGTCGAAGGACCATCGTTTCGAGCTCATCGGCGTGGCCTGCCTGACAATCACTCCCCTTCCGCGGCGTCTGCCCGCTGTGGACCGCGGCAAACACAGCGGATCCTCTTGCCTCCGAGAGGTGGGGTAAGGTCGCGCGGCTCGCACTCGAACGGGAAGGAAGCCATGGCAAAGGAAATACAGATCCGCGGTACCGACTCGGTGGGGAAGCTTCGTAACCCGCTGGGCGTCGTCGGCCTGACCTTCATCACGATCGGGGTCTACTTCTTCGTCTGGTACTACAAGGTGAATAAGGAGATGGCCGAGCTCGGTCGGGCCAAGAACACGCAGGAGCTCGGCGACAGTCCGGCGACCTCGCTGATGGCGGTCCTGTTCGGGTGGATCCTTCTGCTGATCCCCCCCTTGGTGTCGGAGTACAAGACCTGCGCGCGGCTCAACAAGGCGGAGCGCCTCACGGGCCGTCAGGGAATGGAGGCGGGGTTGCTGTTCCTGCTCTGGCTGTTCATCGGTCCCGTGGGTCACTACATCTTTCAGTCCAACCTGAACAAGGTGCTGCAGGCCCAGGCGGGGATCGCTCCGGACGGGCCGCAAATCGGGACCGGCGTCACCAGCGCGATGGCGCCGCCGCCGGCCCAGCAGCCCGCGCCTCCGCCGCCTCCGCCGAGCTGAGGCCGCGCGGGCAAGCGACGGTCGTGCGTGGCGGCGACTCATCGGCCGGCCGGCCGCCGCGCCGCTCATCGCTCCGCGCGGCCAGAGCATGTGGGAGCCTCGGGGCCTCCGGCCATGCCATCGCCCTAATGCTGCTCCTCGACGCCCTCGAGGATCCATTCGCCCTTGACCCGACCCAGCGTGACCCGGGTCTCCCCCTCGAGATGGACCGCGCGGAACACCGCCTTGTCCTCCTCCGTGCCCGGGCGGTCCACGACCTGCGTGAGGATGAGCTCTGAGACCGTGACCCCGGGGCGCTCGCGGGCGACCGCGTTCCGAGCCGCCCCCTCCAGTGCGTCGCGGTCCCAGCCCCGGTCGCTGGCCCGCGCCGCGGCCAGCGCCTGGTTGACCCCTTCGAGCTGCTCGTCAAAGCGCACAGTGCGACGGGTCCGGCGCTGCGCAGCCGCCATCGCTCCCCCCAGCGCGAGCACGAGGAGGAGGCCGACAACCACCAGGACGACGATGAGCCACGTCTCCATCCTCACCGGATGTTAGGCGGACTCAGAGCGGGATGTTGCGCGAATCGATATGCGAGCCCACCTTGCGCTTGACCCGTTGCAGCGCGTTGTCGACCGTCTTGGCTTCGCAGTCGAGCTTGTCCCCCACCTGTTCGTAGGAATAGCCGTCCAGGTAGAGGGCGAGCACACGGGACTCGAGCTCGGAGAGCACCGTGGAGAGACAGCTCACGAGCGCCTCCAGCTCCTCGGAGGAGATCACCTGGTTGACGGGGTCGTGGACCGTGGGGCCGGGGAGCGCCTCGTCGAGCGTGGCGTCGCCGTCCACCGAGCCGGCAGGCGTGCTGGCGAACGAGATGTAGCGGTTGAGCGGCGTGTGCTTGTTGCGCGACGCCGTCTTGACCGCCGTGATGATCTGGCGATGGATGCAGAGCTCGGCGAAGTTGCGAAAGCTCGACTCTCGGTCGGAGCGAAAGTCGCGAACCGCCTTGTAGAGGCCGACGAGTCCCTCTTGGACGAGGTCCTCGTGGTCGCCGCCGGCCAGGAAGTACGAGGACGCCTTCAGGCGGACGAACCCGTAGTAGCGACGAACGATGGTGTCGTAGGCCTGCTTGCTGTCCTGCTTGGCCAGGGCGACGAGGTACGTGTCATCAAGCTTGGCCTGAACCTGAGACTGTGGGGAGAAACGTGCCACGAGCGCTCCTTTCCCACGTGCTTTGAGCACGCGAGAGCGTTCTGGCGCACTCCTCCCCCGGCGCCATCTTTCCCGAACACCAAGGGTGATCTAACCCTCAAGCTCAGGCTGATGTGCTGCGAATCTCCCACAGTTATGGATTCCCGTCAAGTGCATCCTGCTGCTGCAAGATCCCGTACAGCACGACCGCGACGGCTGCACCGACATTGAGCGACTCGATCCGCCCCCGCAACGGCACGCCGACCAGCGTGTCGCAAGCGGCAGCCACCCGGGGTCGCAGGCCGCGACCTTCGGAGCCGAACACGCAGACCACGCCACCCTGGTAGTCGGGGGTGCGGTAGTCGGCGTCGGCGTGCGCTGCCGCTCCGTAGCACCAGCAGCCCGCGCGCTTGGCCTCGGCCAGGAAGTCTGCGAGGTTGCGCACGTGGGCGACGGCGAGGTGCTCCACGGCGCCCGCCGAAGCCCGGCACACGACCGGCGTGATCGCCGCGCTGCGGTAGCGCGGGAGCACGAGGCCCGTCGCGCCGGCGCACTCGGCGCTGCGCGCGATCGCCCCGAGGTTCTGGGGATCCTGCACCTCGTCGAGGGCCACGATCAGCGGATCCGCGTGGGCGAGCAGCTCGGCGCCTGACAGGTAGGGATAGGCGGCGGCCTCGGCCGCCACTCCCTGATGGGCGCTGGACCCGCAGCGGCGCTCTATCTCCTCGGCGTCCACCCGTGAGAGCGTCACCCCGCTCAGCCAGGGCTCACGCGCTGCGCGGTCGGTCGCCCACACGGTGGCGATCTGGCGTCGTCCGCGCAGCGCCTCACGGACGGCGTTGCGCCCGTAGAGGATCACGGCTCCAGGGGGACCAGCTCGGGACCCCCGGCCCCGTCGCGAACCTGCCATCCGAGGTTCTCGAGCTCGCCGCGCAGCCGGTCGGCCTGGGCGAAGTCGCGGGCGCTGCGCGCCGCCTCGCGGCGATCGGCCAGCGCGCGCGCCTCGGCGTCGGGCTCCGGGCCCCCGCCATCCGCCAGGAGGTTGTCGAGGGCGAGCACGCCGAGCATCTCGCGGAGGTCGGCGTCCCCGGGGCGGTCGCGCTTGTTGGCCTCGCGGATCCACTGGAACAGCTCGGCGAGCGCTGCGGGCGTGTTGAAGTCCTCGGCCAGCGCGGAGAAGAAGCGATCGCGCAGCTCGGCGAGCTCAGGGGGGCTATCACCCGGCGCCAGACGTCGCGCCCCCTCGCGCACGCGCTGGACCCCGGCTCGAGCCTGGTCGAGCTCGTCTGCCGAGAAGGCGAGGGGCTGTCGGTAGTGCCCCCCGCAGAAGTACATGATCACGGCATCGCGGCCGTAGGCGTCCAGCGCCCCCTGCAGCGACACGATGTTCCCTGCCGACTTGGCCATCTTGTCGCGATCGAGCTGGACCATGCCGTTGTGCATCCACAGGCGCGTCAGCGCCACCCCCCGGGCAGCCCGGGTCTGCGCAGCCTCGTTCTCGTGGTGGGGGAACACGAGGTCCGAGCCGCCGCCGTGGATGTCAAAGCCGAGGCCGAGCAGCTCCTCGGCCATGGCCGAGCACTCGATGTGCCAGCCGGGTCGACCGCGGCCCCATGGCGCCTCCCAGGAGGTGTCCTCGCCCGCTTTGTGCGCCTTCCACAACGCGAAGTCGAGCGGGTCCTGCTTGCGAGCGGCCCCCTCGACGTCCTCGCCCTGGTCCATCTGGTCGACGTCGCGGTGGGAGAGCTCGCCGTAGGCAGGGTAGGAACGCACACGAAAGTAGACATCTCCATCCACCGCGTAGGCGTGTCCTCGGTCGAGCAGGACGCCGATCAGCGCCACGATGGAGGGGATCGTCTCGCTGGCCAGCGGCTCGTGGTCGGGGCGGCCGAGGGCGAGGCGGTCGGTGTCCGCGACGTAGTGCGTGGTCATCTCGCGCGCGAGCTGGGCGCTGGGGACCCCAGCAGCGCCGGCCGCGTCGTAGATCTTGTCGTTGACGTCGGTGACGTTCTCGACCAGCGTGACGGCGTAGCCCTCGTGCTCGAGAAATCGCTTGAACAGCGCGAACACCACGTAGGGGCGAGCGTTGCCGACGTGCACGCGTCCGTAGACGGTGGGTCCACAGGCGTAGATCCCCACCCGCCCCGCCTCTCTCGGCTCGAGCGCGCAGCGTCGACCCGTCCGTGTGTCGTGCAGGGAGATGGCCCGCACGGCGGCGTCAGCGCTCCAGTGCGGCGACCGCGAGCGCAGCGGCGCCCTCCGTGCGTCCGACGAAGCCCATCCCCTCGCCCGTGGTGGCCTTGACGTTGACCTGCTCGACCTCGACCTCCAGCGCTGCGGCCAGGTTGCGCTTTACGGCCTCGCGGTGGGGGCCGACGGCTGGACGTTCGAGCATCACCGTGACGTCGACATTGAGCACCCGCCAGCCCGCCGCCTCGAGCTGTCCCGCGACCGATCGCAGCAGCGCCAGCGAGTCGGCATCCTTCCAGCGGGGGTCGTCGTCGGGAAAGTGCGTTCCGATGTCGCCCAATCCCCCGGCGCCGAGCAGCGCGTCGATCACCGCGTGGGTGAGGACGTCGGCGTCGGAATGCCCGGCCAGACCCAGCTCGTGGGCGATCTCGACGCCGCCGAGCACGAGCCGGCGGTCGGGCGCGAGTCGGTGGACGTCGTAGCCGATGCCGGTGCGGAACATCAGTCGGCCCCGATGGGTTCCAGCCGGCGGCGGCGGCGCTCGAACACGCACAGCTCGCCGACGCCGGCCTCCCCGAGGGCATCGACGGCGTCCTCGTAGCGAAAGCCGAGCTCGTCGGGTGCGTGGGCATCGCTGGAGAGGGCGATCGGGCAGCCCGCATCGACGCACATCTCCAGGAAGGCGCCTGCGGGATAGAGCTCGTCGGCCGGCTTGCGCCAGCCTGCCGTGGAGACCTCCACCGCCACTCCGGCTTCGAGAAACGCCTCAACCGCAGGCTCGTAGTAGAAGCGCAGGTCACCCGCAGGAGCGGGACGCTCCGGGCCCCACACCTTGACCAGATCGGGGTGGGCAATGATGTCGAACAGCCCGCTCCGCGCGGCCTGAGCCACGGCAGTGAAGTATCCGCGCCAGATCCGCTCCGCCGAGTAGCCGGTGCGCCAGATGTCGTAGCGCTCGTAATCGACTGCTCGGTCTCCCACGAAGTGGACCGCGCCCACGACGTAATCGAAGTCCTGGGACTCGAGCAGCGCGCCCATGCGATCCTCGCGCCCGGCGATGAAGTCGGCCTCGATGCCAAGGCGCAAGTCGGTCTCCTCGCGCACGAACTCGCAGTAGGAGTCGAGATCGTCGTGCGCGTACTCGCGCCACAGCGGATGGTCCCAGACCTCGAGCGCACGCTGAAAGCGGTAGACGTGCTCGGCCACGCCGAGCTCGGAGATGCCGTGCTCGGCCGCCACCGTCCGGTAGCGCTCGGCGTTGGCGGAAGTGAAAGCCTCAGCGGCCGTGTAGTCCAAGTCGTCGCGGCGCAGGTGTACGTGGTAGTCGGTCAGCATCAGGCGCGGTCGCGCAGGATCAGCTCGGCCAGGCGCAGGTCGGAAGGCCAGGTGACCTTGAGGTTCCCGGTGGGCATCACGGTCCCTGAGCTCACCACGGCAACGGTACCTCCGATGCGCTGGACGAGGGACGTCTCATCGGTCGCGTCCCGCAGGACGCCGACACGTGCGTCCAGCGCCTGCCGCAGGATCGATCGATGAAACACCTGAGGAGTCTCGACTGCCCAGAGGCCCTGGCGATCGATGACCTCGGTCACGAGTCCGGAGGCGTCGGTGCGCCTCACAGTGTCGGCGATCCGGGAACCCGCGGTCACCGCGTCCGCATCGTCCTTGCAGACGCTCAGGATTTGGAGGAGCTCGATGGTGATGAGCGGTCGCGCGGCGTCGTGCACAAAGACATACTCGCTATAGGGGCGCGCAAGGCCGTCCGCGTCAGGCCTGCGCAGACGGGCGTGGGGGGTCTTCACGTGCCCGGCCGTCACTCGGACCTCCGGCGGCGGTCGGTAGGGGGCCGCGGCCAGCGCCCGCTTCACCGACTCCGACCTGCTCTTACCGCCCGGCACGCCGATCGTGCCCTTCGGCGCGCGCTTGCGGCCCGGAGGTAGCGCCACGACGATGTCATCGATCACGTCCCAGGAGCGAAACGCGTCCACGCTCCACTGCACCATCGGCTTGCCCGCCAACGTGACGAACGCCTTGGGCCGCGAGGCGCCAAGGCGTTCGCCACTGCCGGCGGCCACGATGAGGGCCACCGCCATGTCTGCAGTGCTACTTCGCTACGGCCACCTGGCCGTCGGCCGACCGGGTGAGCAGGTCGTCGAGGTGGTCCTCGGCTTGCTCCTCCTCCATCTCCAGTGCGTACATCAGCTCGGAGGCGAGGATCTTCTTCGCCCGGGTGAACATCTGCTTCTCGCCGGTGGACAGCCCCTTTTCGGACTCGCGAATGGCCAGGTTGCGCACGACCTCGGCGAGCTCGTAGATGTCGCCGGTCTTGATCTTGTCCCGATTGTGCTTGAACCGGCGGTTCCAGTTCTTGGGCATCTCTGACACCTGATCACCGAGGACGCCCAGCACCTTCTGGACGGTCTCCTCGTCGATCACGCGCCGGAGGCCGGCCATGCCGGCGTTGGCCGTGGGGACCATCACCGTCATGTCGTTGTGCAGGATCTTGATCGTCAGGTATTCGCGCTCCTCGCCAAAGATCTCCTTGGACTCCTTCTTGAGGACCTGTCCCGCTCCGTGGTGGGGATAGACGACGTTGTCGCCGATCTCGAACTCGATGTTCTCCACCTCGACGGTGATCTCGAGCTCCTCCAACTGCTCTTCCATGACTTCGGGAATGGTTGCCTCCTTCTCGCGTCGCCGACGTCGCGACGCGTGCGCTCGCTAGGTCTGTAGGTAACGGTCCACGAGGTTGATCTCCTGTAGACGGCGAAGGCCCTCGCGAATGTCCTTCGCCCGTATCTCGCCGACGCCCTCGACCGTCTCAAGCTCCGCGTCGGTGGCGGCCAGCATCTCCTCCAATCGGCTGAACTCGCGGACGATCTCGCCGACCACCATCTTCGGCAGTCGCGGAATCCGTCCGAGGATTCGATGACCCCGCGGCGAGACGGGGTAGTCCAGTGTGTTGAGCTTGCGGTCATAGCCGAGCAGCTCAGACAGCCGCCCGAAGTCGAGCAGGTCGGGGTGCGCGAGCCGGCCCAGCTGGTCGACCACCCCCGCGAAGTGCTCGTCGTCGTCCTCCACGAGGTAGTCGTGGATGAGCGAGGCCTTGTCGCCGGCGACGCCGACCATGGTCTCGTCGAGCTGGCCTTCGATCAGGCGGCCTTCGGTGCCGAGCTCGACGATGTAGCGCTCGATCTCGACCGCCATGCGAGTCACCAGCTCGGCCCGCTGAAGCACCGTGAGGACGTCATGGAGGGTCGAGCCTCCCTCGAACTCGAGCGCCGTCAGTCGCGTGGAGACCTGGTCCAGGCGGGTGCGGAACTTGTCCAGCGTGGCCAGTGCCTGGTTGGCCTTGGCCAGCACGATCGGGATGCCGACCATGATGTACTTGGCGCCGTCGGTGTAGAGCGAGACCACTTCGCGGCGCTGGGAGAGCGCGATCACGAGCGCGTCCGTCTGCTTGGACACGCGCTCCGCCGTGCGGTGGCGGGTCCCGGTCTCGACCGAGAGGATCGTCGGGTCGGGCATGAGCTGCACGTTTGCCCACACGATCTTGGTGACGTTCTGGTTGAGGACGATCGCTCCATCCATCTTCGCCACCTGGTAGAGCAGCGCCGGCGAGTAGTCGATGTCGAGCTTGATGCCGCCCGAGAAGAGGAACGAGAGCTCCTCCGGGTCTCCGATGAGGATCAGGCCGCCGGTGCGGGCGTGCAGGATGTGGTCGAGGCCGTCGCGCAGCGCCGTTCCGGGCGCCACCATCTCGAGTGCCTTGACGAGCCGGGGCTCCTGTCTTGAATCGAGCTCGTTGAGCTCTTCCCCGGATCTTGGCGGCATACGCAGGGGCATTCTAGCGGGAACCGCCTGATTTTTCCCGTAGTTATCGGGGGTTTGATGCCTTCACGCAGCGTGGGCCGCGGGGGCCGGCGCCGGCGCCAGTGCGATGGCCAGCGCCTCGCGCAGGCTGACCACCTCGCGCGCGGCGCGGTGGCCTCCCTGAGGAGCCAGCACCGGAGTCAAACCGAACTTCGCCGCCTCGGCGATGCGCCGGTCGCCATGGGCGACGCTCCGCAGCTCCCCGGTGAGCCCGAGCTCACCGAAGCAGGCGGCGGGAGCCGGGGCCGCCGGATCGCCGAGGGGGACGCCCCGGGCCGCGCTGGCCACCGCGAGCGCCACTGCCAGGTCGGCCCCGGGCTCATCCACCCGCAAACCGCCGACGACGTTGACGAACACGTCCGCGCCCCCGACCGCGACCCCCGCATGGCGGCCGAGCACGGCGAGCACGAGCGCCAAGCGGTTGCGATCGATCCCGGTGGCCATGCGCCGGGGCGGCATGAGCTCGGAAGGCGACACGAGGGCCTGCACCTCCACCAGCAGCGGGCGCGACCCCTCCATGGCGGCCAGCACCACGCTCCCGGGCGACCGTGTCGCGGCCGCGACGAAGCGCGCCGATGCGTCGAGCACCTCCACCAGCCCACCCTCGTGCATCTCGAACACGCCGGCCTCGTTGGTGGAGCCGAATCGGTTCTTGAGCGCGCGCAGGGTCCGGTAGGTCCGCTCACGCTCGCCCTCGAACTGGAGCACCGCATCGACGAGGTGCTCGAGGGCACGTGGCCCGGCGAGCGCCCCTTCCTTGGTGACGTGCCCGACGAGGAGAACGGCGATGTCGCGGCGCTTGGCCACGCGGGTGATCCGGTCCGCCACCTCCCTGACCTGGGCCACCGAGCCCGGGCTCCCGGTCAGGTCGCCCGCGCTGAGGGTCTGCACCGAGTCGATCACGCATGCCTGGGGCCGTTCGTGCTCGAGCGTGCCCAGGACGGTCTCCAGATCGGTCTCGGCCACCACCGGCACCTCGAGCGCGCCGGACGCCAGCCGCTGCGCCCGCAAGCGGATCTGGGCCGCCGACTCTTCGCCGCTCACGTACAACGTCCGCCGCCCGGCAGCCGCCAGGTTGGCAAGCGCCATCGTCGTCAGCGTCGACTTGCCGATACCCGGCGAGCCGCCGATCAGGACCAGGGATCCCGGGACGAGGCCGCCGCCGAGCACCCGGTCGAGCTCGCCGATACCCGTGGCCAACCGGGCCACTGGCGCCGCCGAGACGTCGGCGAGGCGGATCGGTGCGGCGCGGGGCGCCGCGCCCGGTGGACGACCCCGGCTCCGGCTCGCGTGAGGGCCTGCCTCCTCGACCAACGTGTTCCACTCGGCGCAGTCCGGACACTGGCCGTGCCACTTCGCCGCCTGATGTCCGCAGGCGCTGCAGACGTGGACCGTTGGCGACCGAGGCATACGCCCGCCGAGCATAGGCGCGCCGCCCGACGCCTTCGCCCCGTCCCCGGCCCGGAAGCTCATCGGCGCGGTGGCGCGACTTTCCGACGCCCGGTGGTGTTGGATCACACGACGAGGCTCGCCGGTTCGCGTCCGCGAGCCTGCCCGCATACACAACCTGGGAGGACTACATGAGAAAACGTCTGAGCATGCCCTCGCCGGCGATGATCGTCGCGGTCATCGCGCTGGTCATGGCGAGTACCGGGGGGGCCATCGCGGCGGTCAACTTCGCGCGCAATGCCGGAGCCGTTGACGGCAAGAGCGCCGTTTCGTCCACCGCGAGCCTCCGCCGCGCCGCGGACAAGGTCGTGGCCACCAAGCGCTCGGGCACCGGGCGCGGCCAGATCCCGGCCAAGTTCCTGGAGCTCAACGGCGCCGGCGTGATCAAGGGCCAGGGCGCCGCCCAATCCTTCTCGAAGGCCATCCAGGTCGTCGACAACAACACCACGGCACCGCAGGTGCTGCTGACCCTGCCGTCCTTCGGCACGCTGGCCGTGTCCTGTAGGGACAGCAACGCGGCCGCGGGAAAGACCGATCCGCAGACGATCCTCAACTTCGTCAATCAATCGGGTCGGGCGATAAACCTTTCCCGCGAGGTGGACGGAAACGCGCCGTTCATCCGCTCACTGCCCAACGCCACCACCGACTCCCAAGGGCTGTCCCTGGGCAACCCCCACCAGTTCCAGTACACGATGGAGTCCTTCGGTACGAGCGTCGTGATCATCGGCGCCGAGGGTCAGTTCGGTCAGGTCGGCACGGCGGGGACCCAGTGCGTCCAGTGGGGCCAGGCGCTGCGCACCAGCGGCTGAGCGCTTGCGAACCAGTGATGGGACCACATCGGGGGCGGCTGTTTGGCCGCCCCCGATCCGTGTCTACCCTTGCGCCTTGATCACCTGGGTCGTGGCGCGATCACTTGCCACCGACGACCCCAGGCGCTTGGCCTTGACCTGGAACTTGAAGCGTCCCTTCTTGAGCCCCTTCGCCTGGACCGTCACGAACGTGGCGCCGCGGCGCCGCGTAACCCGCAGCTTGGCGGATACGGCCTTCCCGCCGTTGCTGGTGATCTTGGCGTCGTAGCGGCTGTTGGGATCCGGCCAGGACAGCACCAGCGTCAGCGTCTTGAGCTTGCTCGAGACGCTGAACGAGTGGCTACGGGTCTGGCCCACCTTGGAGAACGAGTCCGTGTACTGCGCCGGCACCGGGAGGCAGTTGAGGATGGCCCCGATCCGGTTCATCACGGTCTGGAGGGTGGTCGAGTCGGTCTGCGGGAAGTACTGCCCGCCCGTGTCGCTGGCGATCTGCGCCAGCCGCGCCCCGTCGGCGCCGCCGGTCGAGGACCCGAAGCCGATCACGTAGGTGGGCGGCTTGCCTCCGCCCAGGTGGCCGTTGAGGTAGTCGCCGGCGTTGTGCCCGCCGTCGGTGAGGAAGATCCGGGCCTTGGCGGCCGGGTTGTCGGCGTTGGCGAGGTTGAACGCGCCGTTGTAGTCGGTCGTGCCGTTATCGGCGGTGATCTTGGCCTTGAGGGCGCCCTTCATCGCGAGCGCGTTCGGGCCGATCAGGCCGGGGGCGAACACGGTGTCGGCGGCGTCCCCGAACTCGACGGCGCCCAGCGTCTTCTGCTCGTTGCCCTGCGTGTCGATCAGCAGGTTGAGGCCCGCCACGCGAAGCTTGTTGATGTCGGTCCCGGCCATCGAACCCGAGTCGTCGATCACGGCTTCGATGTTGCTCACCGGGGCGCATGCCGCTGCGCGGGCGGTGGACACGGAGGACGCACCGGGCGCCCAGGCTCCAACGGCGGCGATCGTTCCGGCCGCTGTGGCACCGGCCACGGCGATCGCGCGTGACTTCTGCATATGTACCCCCCCTCTGTTGTCGGGCCCCTGCCGGCACTTCCCGGTCGTCGGCCGTCAGTGCGCCGGTAGGCCCGGCACCCAAGCGGCCTACCATAACCGGCCGGCCGCGCCCGCCGGAGATTTCTCGACGAACTGGGTTGTGCACCGACACGGCGGCGGGACGGCGGGGCCTTTGGTCCGTCGTAACTGTACGTCGCCCGCCCGTGACGTCCACACACTTAGGAGCCCGGCGCCGGGAACAACTGCTCGACAAAGAAGCGCGCGGCGACGTCGAGGCGATCCCCGTACACGTGCTCGGCGACCTCGAGCACCTGGTCCGCGTTCGTCAGCCCGAGCTCACGTGCGAGCAGCCGCACGTCATCCTCGTCCTCACCGATCCGATGCGCGAGGACCTTGAGCGCGAGCAGCATCCGCGGCGAGGCGGCCAGGCAGCGTAGCCCCGGCACGTCAAGGGCAAGCGTCGCGTTCGGGTCAGGTCCGGCGAGAAAGCCCTTGACTCCGTCGTTGAGCCATCCCACAGGGAGGCCCAGCCGCTGGGCAACCTCCTGCGCCGCCTCGTAGACGACGAGCTTGGGCTCGAAGACGGCGTCCACGTCGCGTGTCGCCCTGCGCTCGTCGAAGGCGAGCGCGATCGCCGCTCCGCCCACCAGGTAGAGTTCGCCCGTGACGCCGCGAGCGACAAGCGCCTTCCCCAGCTCCGTCAGCGCGTCGGTGATCTCCTTCCGTGTCATGGCGTCCTACACGCGCCGCAGGGATCCGGCCGCGATGAACACTCCCCGCCGACGGAACGCCGCCGGCGACTGGGCGATGGCTGTCGCCCGGAAGCCCTGGACCTCGCTCACGAACCAGAAGCGGTCGAGGAAGCGATCCCCAGCGATCGTCCAGGGCGGGACGGTCAACCCCCTCGAGATCGCGAGATGCTCGGCCAGCGCGCCGAGATAGGCGTCGAGGCGCGAATTCCCAGTTGGCGGGGGCTTGTCGACGATCGCCCGCGCCACGATTCCATCATCCGGGGCCAGCGCGATCTCGTCGAGCAGCTCGCGCACCGCGTGGTGAAACCCCTCACCTCCCAGCACACGCACCGCAACCGCAGCGGCGGATTGTGCAAAGCGCCCGGGCGCCGGAGGATGCTCGGCCAACCATGCGCCTAACGTGTCGTCGCGCCGCGACATGACCAGAGGATAAGCGCGGCAGCGGGCGTGCCCGCTCGGGCTGGCCCCGAGCTCTCTGTTGGGGCGGAGACTTGGACGACCGGTCCGGACTGCGGGCCCGCGCTACTTCACGGTGAACTGCTTCTGCATTCCCAGAACCAGGTGCGGCGGACCGTTGCCCTCCTGACCGGGCGTCGAGCCCTTGGGGATGAAGCACACCGCGACGTACTGGCCGGGGATCAGCTTCAGCGCGTCGTAGCCGGCCTTGCCGGCCTTGCCGGGCACGACGCTGTCGACGCCACCTGCGAAGGGCGAGTGTGCTACTCGTCGGCCGGGGGCTCCTCGACGGCCGGCTGGTCGAGCACCCCACCGGGCTCGTCGATCTGATCGCCGCCCTCCAGCTCGCCCGGACCGCCCTGCGCTCCCACGCCGACAGGGGTCGGGGCCGGCTTGGGCTCGATCACGGTGAGCTTGACCTCGGGCTCGGAGCTGGGGCCCTCGCGGTCGGCTTCTTCGTCGGGCGCGACCATCACGGTCGAGCCCGCGGGCAGCTCGGCGCGCAGCACGAAGTCGGCGAGCGGGTCCTCGATGTAGCGCTGGATCGCGCGCCGCAGCGGACGCGCGCCCATCGCCGGATCCCAGCCCTTGTCGACGAGCAGGTCCTTGGCCTCGTCGGTGAGCTCGAGCTGGAGCTCGCGCTCGGCCATCGACTTGCGGATGCGGCGCAGCAGCAGCTCGATGATCTGCTTGATCTCGTCCTTCTGGAGCTTGTGGAAGACGATCACGTCGTCGATGCGGTTGAGGAACTCGGGACGGAAGACCTTCTTCAGCTCGCCCATGATCCGGTTCTTCATGTCGTCGTACGTGATGCCGGTCTCGTCGTCGGAGACGGCGAAGCCCAGCGGCGTGTTGCGCGCGATCTCCGCGGCGCCGATGTTCGAGGTCATGATCACGATGGCGTGGCGGAAGTCGACCGTGCGGCCCTGCGAGTCGGTAAGGCGGCCGTCGTCGAGAATCTGCAGCAGCAGGTTGAAGACGTCGGGGTGTGCCTTCTCGATCTCGTCGAAGAGGATGACCGAGTAGGGGCGGCGGCGGACCGCCTCCGTAAGCTGCCCACCCTCCTCGTAGCCTACGTATCCTGGCGGCGCCCCGATGAGGCGAGCGACCGCGTGCTTCTCCATGTACTCGGACATGTCAATGCGGATCATCGCAGAGTCGTCATCGAATAAGAACTCAGCGAGCGCCTTCGCCAGTTCAGTCTTCCCGACACCCGTAGGACCCAGAAAGAGAAAGCTCCCCAGCGGTCGATTGGGATCCTGCAGGCC
>JALYZC010000183.1 GCA_030945905.1 Actinomycetota bacterium | reverse complement strand
CCTGGATCGATGGCAGCGCTCGACGGGCTGCTCGCGGGCATCGCGCACGACGGGCTCACCGGCGTGTCGCTGGACGACCTCGCCGGGTCGCCCGCGGTCAAGGGCTGATCGGCTCGGACGCCTGCGGTTCCTACCACGGGGCGCGAGCTTCTCGAACACAATAATCTCTCCGGACGCCTTGCTACGCTGTCGCCCTATGGCGACGGACGTCCCCCAGCGCGAGCTTCGCAACAACACGGCCGATCTGCTCCGTCGAGTAGAAGCGGGGGAGCGGCTGCGAGTCACCGTCCATGGGCATCCGGTAGCGGAGCTCGTCCCCATCGATCGCGCACAGCCTTTCGTGCCCTTTCACGAAGTCGTTCGTGAGATGCGAGGTCTTCTGACGCCGGACGACCGTCTCGAGCTGGAGTTGCGCGAGCTCGACGAAGCACCCCGCGATCCGTTCACGTGAATCGAGCGCTGCTCGACACATCGGTGGTCATCGCGCTGGCCCGCGGCGAAGACCTTTCGCTCCAGGATTCGCCGTCCGAGGCGGCGATCTCGGCGGTAACGCTGTGCGGCCTGCACTACGGCGTGCTGATCGCAGACGACCGCCAGCGACCCGGGCGTCTCGCGACGCTTGCGTTCACGGAGCGCCGGTTCGCCGTGCTGCCGGTCGACGCCCGGGTCAGTCCTCATTACGGACGCCTGGCCGCCGGCGCTCGCCGCGCAGGACGGAGAAGGCTCGCGACGGCCGATGCGCTCATCGCCGCCACTGCGGCGGCGCACGGCCTTCCCCTCCTCACACGCGATCGCGACTTCGAGCTCATGGAAGGCATCGACGTCGTACTCGTCTGACCCTCGACCAAGCGCAGTGTCGCCGCAGCGATCGATCAGGTGGTCTCCATCAAACGGATTGCGCCGTAGCCGCAGCGATCGGCTGCCCAGCGACGCGCGAGGCTACTCGCCGAACAGCTCGCTCAGGGCCAGCGCGAACCCCGGCAGGAGGGGCGTTCCGAGCGAGTCGCTCGTGCCGAGCTCAAGCGCGACGTCGAAGCTCGGTGCGTCCGCGCTCGATCGCCTGAACACGAGCACCTCGTCGGCGGCGGTGTCCACGAGCCAAAGCTCGCGCAGCCCCCGGCGCTCGTAGCCCGACCTCTTCACGCCGATGTCGTAGCGCCAGGTGGATGGTGAGCGCACCTCGGCAACGAGGTCTGGCATCGGTGACGGCGCCACGGCGTGCCGGCCGGGCGCGCGGCCCTCCGCGTACCAGAGCACGTCGGGCGCGTAGACGTTGCGATCGTCGATGCGGAGGTCCAGCGGCACACCGACCACTCCACGTTCCGCCCCTTCACGGATCCAGCCTCCAAGGGCCACGATCAGGCGTGTCTGAACCCTCCAGTGGAGCGGCGTGGGCTGGTTCACGACCACCTCACCGTCGACGAGGTTCCACGGCCGTCCGTGCTCGGGCACCGGCAGGGCGATGAACTCCTCGGCGGTCATGGTTTGGGCGACGGGCATCACGGTCATCGTAGTCCTCCTCCGGCGGGACGAGCACGTCCGAAAGAGGCCTGACGGACGGCTTCTCGCCCCCGCTGGGCCGGAGCAACGTGCGCCACGGCTCATTCGTCGAGGAGGCAACGCCAGCGCAGGCCTGGGTAGCGGCCGAAGCCGCGGTCGAAGGTGACGAGCTCGGCGCCTTGCTCGAGCGCGAGCGCGACGAGGTAGGCGTCGGGCACGAGGTTGCCGCGGAGCTGGAGGAGTCGACACAGCTCCGCAAACCGTGACCAGTGCCTCGTTCCTGCTCGCAGAAGCTGTCCTGGAGGCTCGAGAAGGATGTCGAGGTACTCGAGGACCGCTTCGGCGGTGTCCGGTCGTATGAAGACGCGCGCGTTGGTCGCCAGGCGCACAACGCTGCTCAGGGCGACATCGCCGAGACCGATCGCCGCAGTTCGGGAGCGCGCCTCGTCCAGGAAGCGCCGCGCGGTCCGGTGGTGATCGTGATCGGCACGGAAGCCGGCGAGGACGACGTTTACGTCAGGCAGCAGCACCGTCGTCGTCCGCTGCGTCTAGGAGCGAGGCATTGGACGCGGGGTCCACCCACGGGTGCAGGCCGCCGCCGACCTTGGAGATCGGGAGTCGGCGGCGCCGACGCCGGCCGGCCGCTACCCCGTCAAGTCGCAGCCGGAGCCCGTCGGCCAGCAAGGCGGTGAGCGTCGTGCCTTCCTCCGCGGCACGTTGCCGCGCTTGGCGCAGCAGCTCGCCCGGCAGATCGACCGTGGTTCGCATGCAGCCAGATGGTATCGAGAGCGCATCATGCTGCATAGCCTTGCGAAGGCGGGGCGGGGCCTGCACTCAGGGACGGACCCCTCGAGTGTGGCAACCACGGGGGGCGGGTGGACAGGAATGCAGTCGAAGAGGGTCGGGCACGTCGGCCGCGCCGCTCGGTTGCGCCCGCCGCGCTGTGGCTCTTGCGTCCGTTCTTTCGGCATAGCTGGTCCCGAGACGCCTGGGTCCTGCGGCTCATTGGCGATCACCGAGGGGCCAGTCCTTGTGCAGAGGAGCGAGGCGGAGCGTTCTGCGGACATACGCCGTTAAAAGCTGCGCCCGGAACTGACGCGCCCGCCGCCACGGGGCCGATGGCCTCGACGGTCAAAACGTCCAGATCCGCTGCTGAAGTCTGGCATCGGTGGCTGCGCTTGTCGATGAGCGCGGTAATGACTACGACAAACCACTTCACAGCCCGTATCCCTCGAATCACCTCATTCGCGATCGTCGCCTTGGCCGTGGCGCTGATCTTGGCCTTCCCCGGAGCCGCGAGGGCGAAGAAGCACACCCCGGTCAAGTGCCCCGGGGCCCACTCTTAGTGCTCCGAGTCGTAAGTTCGGTTGGGGTTAGGCCGCGAGCGTGAGGTGGCGTGCTTGGCGGTCGGCCAGCCGCGTGAGCAGGCGGTCGAGGTCCTCGCGCGTGAACTTCCAGCCGAACGGC
>JALYZC010000176.1 GCA_030945905.1 Actinomycetota bacterium | reverse complement strand
CGCAGTAGCGCGTGGTATCACGCACTACGTCCCGAGGACGCCTGCCGTCGGTAGGACCGCAGCTATCCGGGGATCAGGCCCTCGCCGGTGAACTCCTCGCGGGCCTCTTCGAGCGAGATGTCCGGCGGGGGGAGGATCACCTCGGACTCGGTGAGGTCGTCACCGTCCACCGCGTCCCCGGTTCGCACCAGCTCCAGCATCTGCTCGAAGAGCTCGCGGAAGCGGGCCTCGTCGCCCGCCTCGACCGCGGCCACGAGCGCGTTGTCGAGATCGTTGAGTGGTCCCTCTTGGTCGTCTGGCAGCCGGTACTGATTCTCGGTGGCGATGCGAACGATCACTTGGACTCCCCCGCCTTCTCGCCCGCCCCCAGCGCCGGAGACCCCCCGCTGCCGGAGCCGAGCTCGGCCTTCATCTTCGCGAGCTCGTCGTCGACCGTGCTCTGGGAGGTCAGCTCCTTGAGCTGGCGATCGATGTCGTCCTCGCCGGACCCGAGTTGGGTGATGTCCTCGAAGGTCCCCGCCTTCTCGAGCTCCTCCACCGCCGAGGCGCGAGCGCGCATGTCCTCGGTCTTGTCGACGGCGCGCTGCATGGCCATGCCCACGTCGGCCATCTCCTCGCCGACGCCGGTGGCGGCCTCCGAGATCCTCACCTGGGCCTCCGCAGCCGAGTACTGGGCCTTGATGACCTCCTTCTTGGTGCGGAAGGCGTCGATCTTGGCGCGCAGCTTCTTCTCGTTCGCGGTCAGGGACTCCTGCTGGCCTTCGAGCTCCTTGATCTGGGGGTCGAGGTTCTGCATCTCGCTCTGGGCCAGCGTCTTGCGCTCAAGTGCGGCTCGGGCAAGCTCCTCGTTGCCCGAGGCCATCGCCTGGCGGGCCTGGGTGTCCAGCTTGACCACCTGCTGCTCGAGCTTCTGGCCCTGCAGCTGGAGGCGCTTCTTGGACGTGACCACATCGGCGATGCCCTTCTTGACGTTCTGGAGCATCTCGATCTGCTGCTGATAGCTGTACTCGAGCGTCTCGCCGGGATCTTCGGCGCGATCGAGCAGCTTGGAGATCTTGGCCTTGATGACAGTGGACATGCGCCCGGAGATGCCGGCCATGGCTTCCTCCTCACGAAGGTGGAAAAACGAAGTGCAAGCCTAGATGATCGGACCCGCGTGCCGACCGGCGCCGCGGAACGGGGCTACAAGCCGGCGGGGTGGCGCGCGGTGAACGCGCCGACGTCGCGCATCCGGGCTCGCCACCGCGGCCCCTCGACGCCCCGCGAGGGGTAGGGCGTGGTGTCCAGGCGCAGGCCGGCGATTTCGGCGAACACGTGGCCGCTGCGCGCCCACACCGTGATCCACTGGCCCGGGCCGCCGGTCCCGAAGCGCAGGAAGCCCGGCGCGCTGACCGGGCTGGAGAGCAGACCGGCGGCGTGCATCGCGTAGGAGACCAGCCCGGAGCAGTCATAGCCCCGATCGGGCCGGAAGCTCGCGTGCCCACCGCCGTAGACGTAGGGCTTTTGCACGATGCCGTTGACCATCCAGATGAGCCGCTTGACCGGGGCCGGCGCGGCCGACGGTGCGAACGCGACGCCCTTGACGATCGTCGCCCGAGTGCCGCTCACGGTGGGACGATCCGGCACCGACGCGGGCGCGGGCGAGGGGGCCGGCACCGCCCCGGGGGCTACGCCGCCCGTGGCCGGGTCAGCCAGGGCAGGCGCCGCCGACACGAGGAAGCTCAGCATCGCGAGCGCGGGAAGTAGGCATCGACGGCTCATGGGTACACGTCGCCTACGGGGTTAGCTGACGGGCTGGCGACCACCGGCCGCCTCGCGCGGATCACCGCGAGACTCGCCCCACTACATCTTGGTTCCCCCGTTCCCCCCTACCAGCAGGGGATTCGGCGCGTGCGCAGTCTAGCGGACGCTAGGGGTAGATCTGCTCGCCGTGCTCGTCGAGGACGATGATCGCGTCGACCGGACAGTTCTGAGCGGCCTCCACGATGTCGTCGATCCCCGCCGCATCGGCGTCCAGCACGATCGCCTTCTCCTCGTCGTCGAGAGCGAACACCGCCGGAAGGGAATCGACGCAGTCGCCGAAGCCGTAGCAGAGCTGACGATCGACCTCGATCGCGACCCGGTTGCGCTGGGAGAGCTCTGCCATGTCGAGGGGAGGTTAGAAGGTCAGGCCGGGCTGCCCACCGTGGCCGCCGCCGCTCGCTCAACGTGGCTGTCGCCCTGCTCGGCCACTTCCGCGAGTACATCGGCCGCGTCGGTGAGCTCGCTGCGGCGCTGAGCGACCTGCATACGCGAGATGACCAGTCGCTGGATCTGAGACGTGCCCTCGAAGACCTGGAAGATCTTGGCGTCTCGGAAGAGCTTCTCCAGGGGATGCTCGGTGAGCGATGCCTCGGGCCCCACCAGGTCCATCAGCACGGTCGTCGCCCACATCGCGGTGTCGCCCGCCTTGAGCTTGGACATCGAACCCTGTCCACCGGTCATGGGGACGCCGCTGCGGCCCATCCAGGCCGCGCGATGTACGAGCAGGCGTGAACACTCGATCTCGGTGGCCACGTCCGCGAGCACCTGCTGGACCCGTTGCTGTTCGAGCAGCAGCCCACCCTCTCCCCGGCGGCCCTCCAGCCAATCCAGGGTCCATTCGTAGGCGGCGCGGGCGATGCCCAGCGCACCCGCTCCGACCATGGGGCGCGTGACCTCGAAGGTGGCCAGGGCGTTGGACGAGCCGCCGCGCTCGCCCGATCGAGCCCGCTCGAGCTTTCGCTCCAGCTTCTCCATGCCCCCCAGCACGTGATCGAGGGGGATGCGGACGTCCTCGAGCACGACCTCGGCGGTATGGGAGGCCCGGATGCCCAGCTTGTCCTCCTTCTTGCCCAAGGAGAATCCCGGCATCCCCTTCTCCACCACGAACGACGCCTGGCCACGATGGCCGAGGTCCGGGTCGACCGTGGCGACCACCACGGTGACGTCGGCGATGCCGCCGTTTGAGATGAACACCTTGGTCCCGTTGAGCACCCACTCATCGCCGTCCCGTTTCGCCGTCGTGCGCAGCGACTTGACGTCCGAGCCCGCCTGAGACTCGGTCACCGCATAGGCGCCGAGCGCAATCTCATCGTCGATGCCGTAGCACCGGGGGATCCAGTGCGCGAACTGCTCGGGTGTGCCCGAGGACGCGATGCCGGCAGCCGCCAGTGACGACGCGGACAGGGCCAAGGCGATACCGGCGCAGCCCCAGTGGATCTCCTCCGAATAGATGACCGCGAACAGCCCCTCGGCGGCGAACTTCTGCACCACCTCGAGCCCGTAGAGGTCCCGCCGGCGGGCCTCGCGGAGCACGTCCCAGGGCACCGACTGCTCGCGGTCGTACTTCGCCGCGGCCGGCCGGATCACCTCGGTGGCGAACTGGTGACAGTGGCGCTGGAAGTCGAGTTCTTCGTCTGAAAGGCGAAAGTCCACGAGGCTCCTTGACTCCGACTTGGTCACGGCGCCCCCGGGCGGGGAGCGCTCACGGAGGGCTGACTGACCAGTCAACCGGCGGCCAGTGTAGCGGGGCGCTGCGCGCCGCGACCGGCGTTGCGCCGTCGATGGGCCGGTAAGGTCCGCAGCCATGGACCGCCGAGGAGTCGCGCTCGTGCTCGCTGCCACGGCGATCACAGCAGGCGGCTGCGGCCAGAGCTCGGATGTTGGCAGCAAGCCGGTGATCGGCCGCAAGGGCAGCGACTCGCAGGCCGCCAGCGCCCTCGGGTTTCCGGCATTTGCCACCAAGAACACCACGCGGGTCGGCGGGGCCGACCCGACCGCGGATGCCGCGGCAGTCGCCCAGGCGGTCTTCTCGGGCGAGCTCGAGTCCGCCCGCCCCCGTGCCATCACGCTCGTCGACCGCGGCGACTGGCAGGCCGGCGTCGCCGCCTCGGTGTTCATGAGTCCGACGGTCCACGCTCCCGTGCTGCTCTCGGACGGGTCCTCGCTGCCGCGGGCGACGCGTGATGCCCTCGACGCACTCAAGCCGACCGGCTCCACCAAGCTCGGCGGGGCCCAGGTGATCCGAGTCGGCGGCGTCGGAACGCCGAGCGGATTGCGTACCGCCCAGGTGGTACCCGGCAATCCCTTCGCCATGGCGGTGGCAATCGATCAGCTCCAGACCAAGGCCGCGGGCAAGCCCAGCGATCAGGTCATCGTGGCGTCGGGCGAGCGGGCCGAGTTCGCGATGCCGGCCGCCGGCTGGGCGGCGAAGTCCGGAGATTCGGTCCTCTACGTTACCCGCGATGCGATTCCCCCCGAGACGCGAGCGGCCCTGGCATTTCATCAACAGCCGAAGATCTACCTGCTGGGCCCGCCCGACGTGATCTCGGCCAAGACGGAGAAGGCGCTGCGGCGCCTGGGCACCGTCAAGCGAATCTCCGGGCCCGACGCGGTGACCAATGCCATCGCCTTCGCCCGCTACTCGGACGGCGCGTTCGGGTGGGACGTCGTGGATCCCGGTCACGGGGTCGTCGTCGCCGGCAGCACCCGACCGCTTGATGCGGCGGCCGCCGCGCCGCTGTCGGCAAGTGGAACGTACGGACCGCTGCTGCTGGTCGACGAGGCCGGCAAGCTTCCGGCGCCCCTCGTGCAATTCCTCCTGGACATCGAGCCGGGCTATGAGAAGGACCCGGTCAGGGGCGTCTACAATCACGCCTGGCTCGTGGGGGACCGCAACACGATCTCGCTCGCCGACCAGGCGCGCATCGACACGCTCCTGGAGATCGCCCCGGTCTCGAGCCAATCCAGCGCACCCACAGCGCCAGCGCCCGCGCCCGCCAAGCCGCCGACTAAGAGCACCACCCCGCCCCAGGGCAAGACGCCGGGCAAGGCGACGACGCCGGGCAAGGCGACGACGCCGAGCAAGGGCAAGCTGCCGACCACGACCACGCCCCCCATCCTGAAGAAACACCTGTGAGCGAAGCCGAGCATCCGTCCCGTCTCCAGGGAGATCGCCGGATCACCATCGACGACGTACGCCAGCTCATGGGGGCCTCGACCCCGCACTTCGCTCTGCAGCTGCGCAACCGGATCGAGAAGCTCATCCGCGATCTGCCCCCCGACCATCCCGCCCGGATCGAGGGGGAGCGGGAGATCGCGCGCCTCGACCGCCTCGCGCTGGCCGGCGAGGAGCGAGGTGGGCCGCCGCAAGACGGCGAGCTGTCCCTTCCCTCGCTGACCGAGAACCCCGGCGAAACTCCGCCGGCACCGCGTCGCTGACAGCGCCTGCGGCGACCGGACCCGGTAGTACGCTCGCGCGTATGCGCGTAGACCATCGCAGTGCCTGAGGCCTCCGGTCCCCGCCCGCAGGGCATCTCCGGCAGCGCGATGCCGGGTCCCTATCCCGTGGGCGGCTACGCGGCGATGCTGCGCGACGAGCTGCGCCGCCGCGCACGCGTTCAGCTGTTCGGGGAGGTGTGGAACCTCGGCTTGAGCCGCGCCAAGGCCTACTTCGAGCTGCGCGACGCAACCGGCGCCGTCCCGTGCTCGATGTGGCGCAACGACTGGGAGGGGCTGCCTCTGGGCGATGGCAGCCTGGCCGACGGTGCGCAGGTGGTCATCGCCGGAGGACCCGACTACTACCCGGGGAGCGCCACCTCATCCCCCTCGTTCTCGTTCTTGGTGTCAGATCTGCGGATCGCCGGCGAGGGGGACCTGCTGGCCCAGCTGCAACGCCTGCGCCAGCAGCTCGGAGCCGAGGGGCTGTTCGAACCGCAGAAGGGTCTTCGCCGCTCGGTGCTCCCGCGTACTGTGGGCGTGGTGACCGGCGAGGGCAGCAAGGCCCGCGACGACGTGATCGCCGGGCTGCGCCGGCGAGGCTGGGCGGGACGCGTCGTGTGGGCGTTCGCGCCGGTGCAAGACCGTCATGCCGCGCCCGCGATCACGCGCGCGCTCCAGGACCTTGCGGCTGTCGCCGGGGTCGACGCCATCGTCGTGGCCCGCGGAGGCGGCTCGCTGGCCGACCTCTTCGCCTTCTGCGATGAGACGCTGTGCCGGACGGTAGCGCTGCTGCCGGTCCCGGTCATCGCCTCGGTGGGCCACCACACCGACCGCACACTGATCGACGAGGTGGCGGCCGCCTCGTGCTCCACGCCCACCCATGCCGCCGAGGCCGCGGTACCCCTGCACTGCGACGACGCTCGTCGCGCCCTCGCGGGCTCCTGTCAACGCCTCTCACACCACGGCCGCGGCGCGGTGCTCGGACGGGCGCGCGCCGTGGCGGCCCTGTCGCGTGCGCCTGCCGAGCACGTCGCCCGCCACCGCACTCGCCTGCACCAACAGGTGCGCGAGCTGCGGGCGACCGCCCGGCGCCGAGTGGCCGCTCGCCGGTCGCTCGCGGCCACGCAGCTGCTCGTCATCTCGCGCCAGGGTCAACGCTCCACGTTGCGCCGCGCCCGTGCCGGGGCCGAGAACCTGACCGCGGCCGCCGAGCTGCGACGCGCGGCTCGCGGCGCCGGCACTCGCCGTGCACGCGACCTCGACCGGCTGGCCCTGGCCCTCAGCGCCCACGACCCCGAGCACACATTGGCCCGCGGCTACGCATTGGTGCGCGATGCGGACGGCGAGCTCGTCACGACGGCGTCGGCGGCGCGCCTGGCCCGGGTGGTGCAGATCGGATTTCGTGACGCCGCCGTGTCCGCCAAGATTCGCGACGACCGATGATCGAGAGCGAGCTCACCTACGAGGCGGCTTCCGCCCGGATCGAGGAGATCATCAAGCGCCTGGACTCTGGGGAGGCGGGCCTTCGCGAGACCTTGGACCTGTGCCAGGAGGCCCGCGAGCTCATCGACCACTGCGCGGGAGAGCTCGAGGCTGTCGGCCAGGGGCTCGAGGAGCTGCGACTCGATGAGCTCGTCGCGCGCCTCGAGGCGCGGCCCGCCGCCTAACGTCGAGCTCGACGCGCTCTCCCGCCGGCAGCCATCACAGGCACCGGGGGCGAAAGCTACCCCTCCGGCGACTCCCGCGAGTGTGACGCATCGTTTGGACCGCCTTCCCCGGGCCGCGGTCACGCCGCGCGAGCTCGACGTGCGCGTCGCCGTCACCGCACGCGCTCGCCTACTCGGGCTGGCCGGTCTGTCGCCGCTTCCGCCCGGCGTAGCGCTGCTGCTCCCGGAGGCCCGATCGATCCACACCTGCTTCATGCGCTTCCCGCTCGACCTGCTGTGGCTCGACTCCGAGGGCAGGGTCCTGCGCGTAGACCCGTCGGTCGCACCATGGCGATTGCGCGGCTGTCGCCGCGCCCGATCCGTCGTCGAGCTGAGCGCGAGCGGGTGGCCGGCGCGTGACCTGGCCAGCCTTCGCTTCCACGCAGAGGGAGCCATCGCGCAAGGTTTCGCCAGGCGTGTCACCCGCCCGTCCTAGGGGCGCCAGCTAGAGGCGCTGGATCAGCGTTCCGGTGCCGAGGCCGCCGCCGCAGCACATGGTGACGAGCCCGGTCTCCCGGTCGGAGCGCTCGAGCTCGTGCAGGAGCGTGGTGATCAACCGGGCGCCGGTCGAGCCGAGGGGATGGCCGAGGGCCATCGCGCCGCCGTTGACGTTGACGCGGTCCATGTCGGGCTCGAGCTCGCGGCGCCAGGCAGCGACCACGGGAGCGAACGCCTCGTTGATCTCCACGAGGTCGATGTCGTCCATCGTCATCCCGTTGCGTTCGAGCAGCTTCCTCGTGGCCGGAATGGGGCCGGTGAGCATGATCACCGGGTCGACGCCAACCGTGGTGTGGTCGACGATCCGTGCCCGCGGCGTGACGCCGAGCTCTGCCGCCTTCTCACGGGTCATCAGCAGCACCGCGGCTGCGCCGTCGGAGATCTGGGACGCGTTCCCCGCCGTGATCTTGCCATCGGGCTTGAACACCGGATTGAGGGCTGCGAGCTTCTCCAGGGTCGTGTCGGGGCGAATCCCCTGGTCGGCGACGTAGGTGGCCCCGTTGACCTGGTAGGGGACGATCTCCCGTTCGAAGCGGCCTTCCTCGGTCGCCTGGTTGGCCATCGCGTGCGAGCGCACCGCGAGCTCGTCGAGCTCGGAGCGGGGGATCTCCCATTGATCGGCGATCATCTCGGCGCTCAGCCCCTGCGGGACCAGGTTGTAGCGCTCCAGCAACTGCGGCGAGAACGCCGAGCCATGCTCGGACATCACCTGCATGCCGTCGGCGAAGGAGATGTGGCCCATGTGCTCGACCCCTGAGCCGATGACCACGTCGTGGACGCCGGAGGCGACCAGCGCCGCGCCGAAGTTCACCGCCTGCTGCGCAGACCCACACTGGCGATCGATCGTGGTGGCCGGCGTCTCGACCGGCAATCCGGCCTCGAGCCACGCATTGCGTCCGATGTTGTAGCCCTGCTCTCCGAACTGCTGGACGCAGCCGGCGATCACGTCCTCGACTTCGGCAGCGGGGATCCCGGCGCGCGCGATGACCTCCGCGAAGCACTTGGACAGGAGGTTGCTCGGATGGGTGTCCTTGTAATAGCCCTTCTGGGCGTGTCCTCGGCCGATGGGCGTCCGCACCGCATCGACGATTACGACCTCTCGGCCTCGCTCACGGTCCATGGCTGCGCCTCTTTCTCTTGCGAAGACGGGGTGGCGCGGCGAAGCGCGCCTGCAGCTTCTAGTCTACTCGTTGACTGGTGAGTCAATTCGGAAGGCGAGGGTGGGATCGCATGGACGAGCGGATGGGAATCGCGGGCAGCGGGGCCATTGCCTGCGGACTGGCCGCGGTCGCCGGAGCCTACGGCGAAGTCGTGCTGTGGGCGCGCTCCGAGGGCTCCGCGGAGCGGGCCAGGGGCAAGCTTCAGGCTCGCGGCTCCGATCCGGCCCCCGACGTGCGCGTCACCACCGACCTCGACGAGCTGGCGCGGAGCAGCTTCGTCGTCGAGGCCGTTACCGAGGACTCCCGGGCCAAGGGCGAGGTCTACTCGGCCCTGCACCCAAGGCTCGACGAGAACGCGCTGCTGGCCACGACCACGTCCTCACTGCCCATCGGTGATCTCGCCGAGGCCAGCGGCCGACCCGACCGCTTCGTCGGGCTGCACGTCTTCAACCCGGTGCGCAAGATGGCCCTGGTGGAACTGGCCTTCGGACCCTCGGCGGCGCCGGAAACCCGCCTGCGGGCGCGCGAGATGTGCGTCGCGCTGGGCAAGACCGCGGTGGAGGTGCCCGACATACCGGGCTTCGTCGTCAACCGCCTGCTGTTTCCGTATCTGTTCAGCGCCGTGCGCCTGCTCGAGGAGACGCAACTCGCCCCCGAGCACATCGATCAGTGCATGACCCTCGGGGCCGCGCACCCCCTGGGGCCCTTGGCCGTGCTCGACCTGGTCGGCCTCGACGTCGCCCAGGCCATCGGGGAGGCGCTTCAGGTCGATGTCCCTGCCCGCCTGCGCGAGCTCGCGGCGGCGGGTGCCCTCGGGCGCAAGGCCGGTCGCGGCTTTCATTCCTACTCCTGAGGCACCGAGGCCCTCCCCCAGCGGCACATCGGAGTCTGGCGCAAGGTTTAAGGCGGCTTGAGGTGCGCCGCGCATACTGCCTGGCGACGCACCTCATAGCAGCACCTCCTCCCAGAAGCACACGACCGGCCCGCTAACGCGGGCCGGTCGTCGCTGTGCTTCCCCCATTCCCAACGGCGCACCCGAGGGTCGCCGGTCTCTCTCCTCAACCGTCGCCACACGCATTCCCGGTATGTGCGGTCTGAAACGTAACCAGTGGTCGGACCTTGCGCCGACCGCCGAGCGGACCTAGCTGGTCGTGGCTGCGCGCTCTCGAATCCGCACCGCTTCGACGCGGTTCTCGCGCACGGACTCGACTCGGATCGAGAAGCTGTTGACGCTCAGCGAATCGCCGCGGCGCGGCAGCCGTCCCAGCTTGGCGAAGACGAAGCCGCCAACCGAGTTGTAGGCATCGGTGTCGACCGGGAGCTCGAGTCCGTAATCGGTCAAGTCGGTAACGGCTACGTGACCTCTGACATACCAGTCACCGTTGGCCAGGCGCCGGATGGCTCCGCCCGCGGGATCGGTCTCGTCCTGGACCTCGCCGATGACCTCCTCGATGATGTCCTCGACGGTGACCACGCCGGCCACCCGCCCGTACTCGTCGACGACCACGGCGAGCTCGGTGCGCTGGCGCTGGAGCTCCGCCAGCAGGTCGTCGAGCGGCTTGGTCTCGGGGATGATCGGCGCATCGCGAACCAGCGGCTCGATCGGATCGTTCTCGCGCCCCTCCATCAGGGCGCCGGCCAGCTTGTTGGCGTGCACGATGCCGCGCACGCGGTCGGGGTTGTGATCCTCCGTCGCGAGCAGGCGCGTGTGGCCCGTGGAGATGCAGCGCTCCAATCCGGTCTTCACCCCTTCGGAGACATCGATTGTCACGACAGCCGGAATGGGGGTCATGATCTGTCGCGCCTCCTGCTCGTGGAGGTGGAACACCCCGCTGAGCATGCCCGCCTCCCCCTGGTCGAGATGTCCGCGGGTATAGGACTCCGCGATGATCCGCTTGATCTCCTCAGGGTTCTCGCCCTCCTCGCTCACCGTCTCCGCGTTGACGCCCAGGAGCCGCAGAATCCGGTTGGAGAATGCGGTCAACACGCTGGAGAACGGCGTGAAGAGGACGCGAAAGAAGTCGAGCGGGCGGGCGAGGCGGCGAGCGAGGCCCTCCGCGTGCTCGATCGTGTAGATCTTGGGCACGAGCTCGCCGATCGTGATGTGTGCGCTGGTGATGAGCAGATAGGCGATGACTACCGAGATCACCACCGAGACCCCGTGGGACACGGGTCCGCCGATCACCGGCTCGAGCATGTGCGCCACGGTCGGCTCGCCCACGGCCCCCACGCCGAGGGACGTGAGCGTGATGCCGACCTGGCAGGTGGAGATGTACTCGTTGATGCGCTCGATCTGGTCCAGGGCGAGCGCGGCGCCGCGCAGGCCCTCGTCGCGTGCGGCCTCGAGCTTGGCCCGGCGCGAGCGCACGAGCGCGTACTCGCCCATCACGAAGAAGGCGTTCATGAGCACCAGAAGCGCGACCGCGATGAGAAGAAGCGCGGTCAAGTAATCGAGGCTGAAGGGGAAGCGGCCAGGCGGCCGCCGCTACTTCGAGGGAGGTCGTCGTCGTTCATCAAGCCGACCGCGCGAACGGTAGCAGGGGCAGGCCGGCTTCTATCTACATCGGCGACACCAGACCGTGGCGCGCGACGAGCTCGGGAACCGTGTCCATGCGCAGGTCCAGCGAGTACCGGCCGATCACCTCGCCCAACCTCGCCTCGTCCCCGCGGTTCAACGGCTCGGCCAGCTCGAAGAGGTACTCCTCGAACCCGGCGGGCGAGATCAGCTCGAGGAACCGCACCGTCTCGTCGCCGGCATTCCAGAAGGCGTGGGGGATCCCGCGCGGCTTGCGGACGAGCTCGCCTGGCCCGGCCTCGATGACCTGGACTCCGATCTGGGCGCTGAGCCGGCCGCTGAGGACGAAGGAGTACTCATCTTCGTTGGCGTGGGTGTGGATCGGAGATCCCAGCTGACGGGCCGGCAGGTCGTGCTCGACGAGGCCGAACTGGCCGCGGGTGTCGGTGCCGCCGAGCATGCGGCGGGTCCCGAGGGCCTGGCCGAAGCGGACGTGCTCGCCCTCGCCGCTGCCAACCGTCATCCGCTGCTGCGCCTCCAGGTCGACCCCTTTCGCTGAGCGGTGCGTTCTACGCCGGGCGCTGGCCGACCTTCACGCCTGGTATCGCGACCAGGAGGCGATGCTGGCCAACGTCGAGCGTGACATGCACGTGCTGCCCGCGTTGCACACCGTCGTCACCACCGGGCGAGCCCCGTGGGAGCAGGCCGTACGAGACATCCTGGTCAGCGGCTGGAAGCCCCGCGGGCAAGCACCACAGCGGCTGCTCGGCGCCATCGGGCTGGCCTGCAGCTTCGCTGCGTGGCAGCGCCTCGTGCGCCGTGAGGGCCTGTCTGACATCGATGCGATCGAGGTGCTGGCTGGCCTGATCGCCGCGAACGCATGGGAGGCGATCCCGGCTCGCGAGGCGTGAGTGGCCTCAGCTCAACCCGTCGATGACCCCCGCCAGCCGGAAGTCCGCCTCGGTGAGACCGCCGGCCGAGTGATTGGTCAGCGTCAAGCGAACCTTGTTCCAGCCGTGGACCAGGATGTCGGGGTGATGGTTGGCGGCCTCGGCCTGCTCCGCGACCGCGTTGACATAGGAGATCGCCCGGGCGAAGTTCTCGCACTGGATGTCACGCACGATCGTGTCGCCTTCGCGCCGCCACTCGCTGCCCGCGAGATGCTCCTCGATCTGCTCGTCGCTGCACAGTTCCATATCGTTGCCCCCGTGCGCATCGTCTCTCTGGTGCCCTCGGCGACCGAGCTGCTGTTCGCCCTCGGGCTGGGGGACGAGGTTATCGCCGTCACCCACGAGTGTGACCACCCCCTGGACGCACTCGACCGGCCGCGCGTAACGCGCGACGTGCTCGAGCCAGGTCTCAGCGCGGGCGAGATCGATGCTGCCGTACGCGAACGGACGGAGGGCGGCGAGGCGATCTATGCGCTCGACGGCGAGCATGTGGAGGAGCTCGAGCCCGACCTCATCGTCACCCAAGCGGTATGCCACGTCTGCGCCGTGTCCTACGAGGACGTCGTCGCGCTGGCCGAGCGGATCGATTCGCAGCCGCGCGTGATCTCACTCGATCCCAGTACGATCGGCGAGGTCCTGGACAACGTCCGCACGCTGGCCGAGGCGACCGACCGCCTCGAGGCCGGGGCTGCGCTCGTGGAGGATGCCGCGGCCCGCATCGACGCGGTGCGCGTCGCCGTCGCGGATGCAGACCGCCCCCGAGTGGCGGCGCTCGAGTGGCTCGACCCCGTTTACGTGGCGGGGCACTGGACGCCGCAGCTGATCGACTACGCGGGCGGTGAGGACGTGCTGGGGCTCGCCGGCGAGCGCTCGCAGGTGCGCAGCTGGGAGGAGGTCCGGGCGATGGAGCCCGACGTCGTCGTGGTCATGCCCTGCGGCTACGACGCCTCTCGCGCGCACGAGGAGGCGGAGGTCTACCGTGAACAGCTGGAGGGCCTCGGCGCGACGACCATCGTGGCCGTCGACGCGGCCGGCAACTTCTCGCGACCCGGTCCGCGCCTGATCGACGGGTTGGAGGTGTTGGGCCATCTGCTGCACCCGGACACCGTGCCCGAGCCCGCGAGCGCCACGCGGGCGCTGCCGGTGTGACGCCGGCCGCAGCCGAATCTGCGCGCACCGTCCTCTACGTGCACTCCTCCGGCCGGCGGTATGGCGCGGACCGCCAACTGGCGCAGCTCGTCAGGGGGTTGGACCCGGCGCGCTATCGCGGCGTCGTGGTACTCCCCGAGGACGGGGCGCTGGGAGCCGAGCTCCGATCCGCCGGCGTCCCGGTGCACGTTCGCCCGGCGCTCGCCGTGCTGCGTCGCGGCCTGTTCACCCCGCGCGGGCTCGCGGGCATCGCCGCTCGGACCGCCGTCGACGCCGTCGTACTGGGGCGCCTGATCCGCCGCACGGGAGCTGCACTGGTGCACTCCAACACCTCGGTCACCCTCGGCGGCGCCGCGGCCGCCGGGGCGGTCGGACGTCCGCATATCTGGCACGCTCGCGAGATCTACGCCGACTTCGCGCGCTGGTGGCCGATCTACCGGCGGGTGCTACTCACCGCCGACGCCGTCCCGTGTCTCTCGGAGGCCACGCGGCGGGAATTCGGCGGCGCAGAGCGGGCGCTCGTCATTGCCGAGGGACTCCCGGCCGAGGCGCTGGATCGCCGGCCCGCCGACCGGGCGCAGGCGCGGGCCGCACTGGAGCTGTCCTCGGAAGCCTTCGTGTGCCTCGTCCTCGGCCGTCTGACCACCTGGAAGGGGCAGGAGGTGCTGTCGCGGGCCCTGGCCGAGCCGCCGATGCGCGACATCGCCGCCATCGGACTCGTGGCCGGGGAGGCCTGGCCTGGGGAGGAGCGCCACGTCCGTGACCTGGAGCGCCTGCGCGACGAGCTCGGGCTCGGGAACCGGCTGCGGCTGCTGGGCTGGCGCGACGACCTCGACGTGCTCTACGGCGCCGCCGACGTCGTCTGCGTCCCCTCCACGCTTCCCGAGCCGCTCGGCCTCGTGGCGCTCGAGGCGGCGGCCGCATCGAAGTGCGTGGTCGCCTCCGACACGGGCGGCCTGCCCGAGATCCTCACCGACATGGAGACCGGCCGGCTCGTGGCGCCCGGCGATGCGGGGGCGCTGGCCTCGGTCCTGGCCGAGCTCGCCGCGGATCCCCGGGCACGGGAACGTCTGGGCGCGGCGGCGGCCGTCGACGTACGTCGACGATTCTCATCCACCCGCCTGCTCGAGGCGACGCAGGCGCTCTACGATCGGGTCCTGGCGCAGCGTTAGCCGCCGCCCGCACCTGCCCCCGCCACGGCCAGTGCACCGCCCACGGCGGCGATCGACAGCAGGACGCAGGCCGGCAGACCCACGCGCCGCCAGCGCGCGGGGAGCTCCTCGAGCAGGTAGGCGGCGATGGCGCCGCCCACCAGCCCCCCGATGTGCCCGCCGATCGAGATGCTCGACACGCCGAAGGAGAGCAGGAGGTTGAGCAGGATCAACGGCCCTATCCCGGCCTGCCAGGGATCGATTCCGCGCGCGCGCAGCACCACAACGGCCGCCCCCATGAGTCCGAACACGGCGCCGGAGGCTCCGACGGTGTTCGCGTCAGGGGTCAGCAGCAGGGCGCCGAAGGAGCCGCAGAGCAGCGCAACCGCGTAGACGGCCCCAAAACGAACACGGCCGATCGCCGGCTCGAGCAACCGCCCGAGGTACCAGAGCAGGTACATGTTGAACCCGATGTGGAAGATGCCGAACGGGAGCTGGTTGGAGTGCAGGAAGGCTCCGGTCACCAGGCGCCAGTACTCGTGCTGATCGCTGATGGCGGGACCGAACAGCGCGCCGTGGAAGAACACCGTCCCGCCGCCGTTCGCCCCGCCGCCCGTGGCAACCTCGGCCACCCACGCGAGTACGCAGATGGCCATCAGCGCGTAGGTCACCACGGGCTCGCGCTGCAGGTTTCGCATGGTCTTCACCGGGGTGCGCTCGCGCGAGCATTCGGGGCAGCGCATGCCCACCGGCGTGGGGGTCATGCAGTCGGGGCAGATGGGCCGCCCGCAACTCGAACAAGAGACCCCGGTCTCGCGCGTGGGATGTCGGTAGCAGGTGGCCATCCGGCCCACCGACGCTAGCAGCGGGGAGCCGTCAGGCGGGACGGGCGACGACGATCGGCGAGCGCGTCGGTGTGGCGCTGCCGTCCACGGGCTCGTCGGTCACCATCACAGCGTCGATCCCGGCCAGGCTATGGGGAATCTCGATCGCCCCCGAGCGCAGCGCAAACCGGGCGCCGGCCGGGACCGGTGAGCTCGAGCTTCGCTGGACCCACACCTGGTACACGCGTTGCGACGGCGGTGCGGGGAGGTCCCGGACCACCAGAGTCCCCCGGTTTCCGTGAACGCGCAGCGCCACCCGCGTGCTCGCAGCCTCCGCCGAGCCAGGGAGCACGCGCGCCTGCACCGTCCGGGTGGAGGCGCCGCCGGAGACCCCCCCTCCGAGGAAGAAGCCGACCACTCCGACGCCGGCCACCGCGGCCGCGACGAGGCCCGCCAGCGCGGGACGGGCCATCCGCAGCCCGCTGCGGCGCGGCGGGCGACGGACGGGGACACGGTCGGCCTCTGCTCCGGCCGCGCGAAGCAACTGCGCCTCCGAGCTGACACTCGACAGGATCCGCTGCTTGAGCTGGGGCGGAGCCATCAGCGGAGACGCCGCCGCCGGCAGCGCATCGACCGCGAGTCGCAGTCCGGCCAGGTCCTCGCGGCAGCGCTCGCAGCTGCGCAGGTGCAGCTCGAGGTCGTGCATGTCCTCGTCGGGCAGGGCGTGGAGGGCGTACGCGCCGAGCGCCTCGGCGCAATCGCGGTGGCGGGCCTCGAAGTCGAGCCCGCTCACGACAATGCCTCCTGCATACCGCTCAGCTGGCCGCGGAGCTTCTCCAGCCCCAGGCGCATCCGGCCCTTGATCGTCCCGATCGGCGTGCTCAGCATGTCGGCGATCTCGGAGTGCGTGAAGCCGCCGAAATAGGCAAGCTCGATCACTCGACTCTGCTCGGGCGGAAGGTCCCCGAGCGCGGCTCGCACCGAAGCCGCCTCCTCGCGACGGCTGGCCTCCACGTCGGTGCGCTCGCGCGCTTCGAAGCGCTCCTCCATGCCCTCGTCACTGGCGCGCCGACGATCGTGGACGAGGCTGCGTCGCAGGGCATCGATGGCTCGGTTGTGCACGATGCCGAGGATCCATGTCCGCACGCTTCCGCGCGCACGGTCATAGCGAGCGCCGCTGCGCCACAATGCCAGGAAAGCCTCCTGGATCACGTCCTCGGCGACGCCGCGGGCTCCGCACATCCGATAGGCGAGCGAGTAGGCGGCATCCGCATGGCGCTCGTAGACGACCTCGAACGCCTCGGGCTCACCGCGGCGAACCAGCTGCATGAGATCCTCGTCCGCAAGCCGACGCCACTTGGCGTCCGCTCCCGTGACCTGGCCGCGCACACGTGGCATGTCCAGCAGAGTACGCTGCTCTTGCGTCGGCGGATCAGGCC
>JALYZC010000131.1 GCA_030945905.1 Actinomycetota bacterium | reverse complement strand
GGTCACCACCGACGCGCTCGAGCTGGGCATCGACATCGGCGCGCTGGACGCCGCCGTATGCGTCACCTTCCCCGGCACGGTGGCCTCGCTGCGCCAGATGTGGGGCCGCGCGGGCAGGCGCGCGCGGGGGCTGGCGATCTACGTGGCCGGTGAGGATGCGCTGGATCAGTTCTTCTGCCGTCATCCCGACGAGTTCCTCGGGCGATCCGTCGAGGCGGCGATCCTCGACCATGAGTCCCAGGACATCCACCTCGCCCACCTGCGATGCGCGGCCCATGAGGGCCCACTGACCGCGGAGGACGCCGACACGCTGGGCCCTCGCTGGCGGGGCTACGCCGAGCGCCTCGTGACGCTGGGCGAACTGCGCGAGCGTCAGGGATCGTTTGTCCCGCGCCGGCCCCAGGACTACCCCGCCGCGGGCGTGTCGCTGCGCTCGGCGACCGGGGACTCCTTCGCGGTGATCGACGTCGGCTCGGGCGAGGTGGTGGGGACGATCGAGGCGGCTCGGGCGTTCTCCACCGCGCACGAGGGGGCGGTGTACCTGCACATGGGCCGCGCGTACGAGGTTCGCGAGCTCGACCTCGAGGGGCGCCAAGCTCTGGTCGCGCCCTTCCAGGGAGACTTCTACACCCAACCCAAGCGCGAGACATCCACCGAGATCGAGCGGCTGCTCGATCGCCGCGAGACCATGGGCGTGAGCCTGTCCTTCGGCCCGGTGGCCGTGACCGAGCAGGTGCTTGGCTACCAGCGCAAGCGCCTCTCAGACCACGAGATGATCGACTTCAACGGCCTCGACCTCCCCGAAACCACCTTCACGACCCAGGCCCTGTGGTACGAGGTGCCCGAGGGCCTGCTCGAGGCCGACTTCCCGATCGAGCGCCTCCTGGGCTCGCTGCACGCCGCCGAGCACGGCCAGATCGCGGTGCTCCCCCTCCTGGCCATGTGCGACCGCTGGGACATCGGTGGGCTCTCCACGAATTTCCACCCCCAGACCGGTCGCCCGACCATCTTCATCTACGACGGCCACCCGGGCGGCGTCGGCATCACCCGTCAGGGGTTTCGCATGTTCGAGACGTTGGTCGCCGACGCCCATCGCCTGATCGCCGAATGCCCCTGCCGCGAGGGCTGCCCCTCCTGCGTGCAATCACCGAAGTGCGGGAACCTCAACGAGCCCCTGGCCAAGGCCGGAGCCCGGGAGCTGATGGCGCGGATGCTCGAGCGCTGAGCCTTTCGGCTGTCGTTGTAGACGTCCGCGGCCGGAGGTCGAATCGCTAGCATCGTCGCCCCCTCGGCGAGATAGCTCAGTTGGTAGAGCACACGACTGAAAATCGTGGTGTCCCCGGTTCGAATCCGGGTCTCGCCATTCGCCCGCCGACTGTCTGCCTGAGCCTCAGCGACGCCGGCGGGCGTGCAGCACCGCGTCGCGGATGGTTACCGGTCGCCCCTCAGGGCCGTCGATGGTGCGCTCCGGCGCGGCTTCGGCGCGGATCTCCCATTCCGCCCGGTCGAGCCCGGCGGCGAGCTCGGAGGCGGTGTAGAACAACCCTGGGAGGTTGGGTCGCAGGCCGGGGATCCGGAGGTCGGATGGGTGATGGGAGACCAACAGCAGGCTCCCGCCCGGTATGACGGCGGCGGCAAGATGGTGCAGCGCGCGGTCGCGCACCTGCGGAGGGAGATGAAGGTACTGGGAGTTCACGAGCTCGAAGGCGCCGAACGGCTCGAAGTCCTCGCTGAACAGGTCGACTTGCCGCCATTGGATGCTGGCCCCCGCCTGGGCGGCGTGGACCGCGGCTCGGGTCAGCCCCAGCGGCGAGACATCGACGCCGGTGACCGTCCAGCCGCGCTCGGCCAGCCAGATCGCGTCGGCGCCTTCGCCGCAGCCAACATCAAGCGCCCTTCCTGGCGCGAGCGTGCGAGTCTGTGCGACAAGCTGTGGGTTGGGACGTCCGCTCCACACCGGATCACGTCCGCGGTAACGCTCATCCCAGAACTCCTGGGTGAACATCGTCATATCGGGCGTCTGCGGCTCGTCCGCCGCTGGGTCAGGCATCGCCCTCTCAGAGTAGGCCCGATGTGCGGCGCTCGGGCCCCGGCGGGGTGTCACCGACATATATGTGCGACACGAGTAGGGTGGGCGGCCGATGGCGTGCTCGCCCCCACCAGCCGCGGCATGCCGCCCGGCAGCGTCCGGCGCGAGGCCCTAGGTGGCGCCGATCCCTTCCACATGGGGAGTTCTGACCCCGGGCCAGCAAGAGGTCGTCAGCCGACTCGGCGCGGTCGAGATCGGCCGCCGGGTGCACGGTGACCAGGTCTACATCTACCGGCAGGAGCGCGAGCACCGCATGCGCTATCTGCTTTCGGGCGCCGGGGAGATCCTTCGCAAGGATGATCTGGGCACGCAGGACTCGCGGGGCTGACGTAGCGATCGGAGACTCCTCGTCCGAGCGGGCGTCGTGCGGTTTATTGCGTTTGGGGTGCAGGGGCGTATGGTGTTTGGTGCAGGTGCCCTGCCACTGGGCGCCGACTCGCCGGCGTGCGCGTTCTTCTTGCCTTCCGGCCACGAGGCCCGGGACCGGTGGTATGAGTATGGGTTGCCTGCCCCAGCTTCCGCTTCGTGGGACTCTTGTCTTCCTCTTCCCTCCGGCGGCTTTCATTCGAGGGAGCCCGAGAGGCCCATATGGAGTCAGACCACACCGGAGCGCATCAGAGCGCAGGCGCCCAGATATCCAACGGCGCCGTGCAACTCGTAAGGGACTACACGGGGCGGGGGCCGACCAAGGCGCGGACCACCATCAATCCCGATCTGGTGACGATCATCCTTGGAGACTCGTTGACCAAAGCCGAGCGTACGTTGGTCGAGAAGGGGGAGAGCGACCTGGTGCTCAACGTTCGGCGGCGCTTTCAGCAGGCCATGCGCGAAGACCTCGTCGCTCTGGTGGAGGGCGCGACCTCCCGGAGGGTCATCGCGTTCATGAGCGATCACCACCTCGACCCCGACCTGGCCGCCGAAACGTTCGTGCTCGAGCCAATGACGCGGAACGGCGACGACGAGGGCTGACGCTGCGTTAGTGTGTCCCCTGATGGGTGAGCGAACGGGCTACGCGCCAGGCACCTTCTCCTGGGCCGACGTGACGACGACCGACCAGTCGGCCGCGAAGGACTTCTACGGCGGCCTGTTCGGCTGGGAGGCCGAGGACATGCCGGCGGGCGATGGCGTCGTCTACTCGATGATGCGCCTCGACGGCAAGGACGTTGCGGCGATCTCTCCGCAGCCGCCGCAGCAGCGAGAGGCCGGTGTGCCCCCGATGTGGAACTCCTACGTCACGGTGCAGAGCGCCGATGCCACCGCCGAGCAGGCGAAGACGCTCGGGGCGGCCGTGCACGCACCTCCGTTCGATGTCCTGGACGCCGGGCGGATGGCCGTAATCCAAGACCCGCAAGGCGCGTTCTTCATGGCCTGGGAGCCTCGGCGCCACATCGGCGCCGGGTATGTGAACGCTCCCGGAGCGCTTGCCTGGAACGAGCTCTCATCGCCCGACGTGGACGCGTCCGCCGCCTTCTACAACGGGTTGTTCGGGTGGGCCACGGACCCTTTCGAGGGGAGCCCGCAGCGGTATCTGGTGTTGAAGAACGGCGACCGGAGCAACGGCGGGATTCGTGAGCTGGGCGACCAGCCCGCCCCGCCCCACTGGCTCGCGTACTTCGGGATCGACGACATCGACGTCGGCCTGGCGAGGGTCGAGGAGCTCGGAGGCTCCAAGATGGTCGGTCCGATGGACATCGGGATAGCCAGGATCGGCATCGCGCGAGATCCGCAGGGCGCGGCCTTCGCCATCTACGACGGCCAGTTCGAGCCCTAGGCCTCTCGCCGGCGGGGCGGTCGGGGCTCAGACAAAGCTCGACGGTGTTCGAGCACTTCACGGAGCCAGCCCGCGAGCTGGTCATCGCCGCCCAGGAGGAGGCCCGCAACCTCAAACACAACTACCTTGGCCCCGAGCACCTCCTGCTGGGGCTGCTGCGCGAGCAGGGGCTGGCCGCTCGGGTGCTGGAATCCTCGAACGTCACGCTCCAGCAGGTTTGCGCACAGGTCGCGCCCACCGCGGGCACCGGTGATGAGGTCACGTCAGGGGAGATACCCGTTACGTCCCGCGGGAAGCAGGCGCTAGAGCTGGCGCTGCGGGAGTCATTCCTCCTCCGTGATCACCTGGTGAGGTCCGAGCACATCCTGCTGGGGCTGATGGGGGATCCCCAGGGCGTGGTGGAACGGATCCTGGTCGACGCGAGCGCCGACTCCCAAGCCATCCGCAACGAGATCATCCGTGTCCTCCCCACTCTCGAACCAGCACCTCGTTCTCCGACACGGAGCGAGCCGGACCTCGACGAGCTCGAATGCCGTAAGCGAATACTCGGGCCAGCCAACCGCATGCGGCTTTTTCGCGCCGCGCTCAAACGCGAGCTGACGGACGGAAAGGTCGATCTCGCCGATGTCATCGCCGACCCTCCGCGGCAGATACAGACTGCGGAGCTATTCGATCTGCTGCTCTTCCGACCGGGCCGCGGAGACTTTGATGCCAGCTACGCGCTGATCTCTCTCGGTCTCCCTCGGTCCGTGACGGTGGGATCACTCAGCGAGGACCAGCGGCTGGCCGTGGCGCGGATCTTGCGCGCCACGTAATGCGGTGCCGGTCCGGTCGCGCGGCGCGCGAGCGTTTCTCGATTCGGCGAACGCGTATAACGTCTGGTGCACTACGCCGTGCCGGCGCCCGCATCCGCAGGCGCCGCAAAGCTCACGAAGAGGGGTCAAGCAAATGCCGCGACCGGTCATCCTTGGCATCGTCGGGGACTCCGCGACGGGGAAGACAACCATCTCGGGAGGCCTCGTCGACATCCTGGGCGAGGACCAGGTGACCCACGTCGGGACCGACGATTACCACAAGTACGACCGCGAGGAGCGCAAGGAGCGCGAGATCACGCCCCTGCATCCCGACTGCAACTACATGGACATCATCGCCCAGCACCTGTCGCTGCTGCGCGAGGGCGAGCCGATCCTCAAGCCCGTCTACCAGCACCACGACGGCACCTTCGGGCCGCCCGAGTACATCACCCCGAGGCCCTTTGCGGTGGTCGAGGGTCTGCTCGGCTACCACACGACCGGACTACGTGACAGCTACGACGTCCGCGTCTTCCTCGCGCCTCCCGAGGAGCTGCGCTACAAGTGGAAGGTCAAGCGAGACACGGCGAAGCGCGGATACACCGAAGAGGACGTCCACAAGGATCTCGAGAAGCGCGAGCCCGATTCGGCGCAGTTCATCCGGCCCCAACAGCGCCACGCCGACGTGGTGATCGAGTTCAGGGAGCCAGAGGGTGGGGAGTCCGAGGAGCTCGACGCCCACATGATCCTGCGCGAGAGCCTGCCCCACCCCGACCTCACACCGTTCCTCGAGGGCGATGACGGGATTACCCTGATCGAGGAGGAGCCGGACCTGCACATCCGCATCCCGGGTGACATCGACCACGATCACGCCGAGGAGATCCAGCAGTCGATCTGGGAGAAGCTGCACTTCGCGAGCCACCTGCGCTCCGAAAAGCTAGGGCAGATCAACGTCGGTGACGAGAACGAGCGCTCGGACACGCTCGCGATCGTGCAGCTCTTGGTCCTCTACCACCTCGTGACCGCGAGGGCCGCTGTGGCGCTCGGCGGCGAGGGCGCGCGCTCCGACGACAACCAGACCGCGGACGACGCGGACGAGTCCGAGCAGGAGAACTGACCCTCGGGCCGCGCCCTCAGAGCTGCAGGCCGACCGACCCGTGGCCGGCGAAGGCGCCAGCCGGAACCACGTCAGGGCCCGTGACCCGAGTGGCGCGCGGGCCAAGGTCGAGCACGTCGACGACCTGCAGCGTGATCTCGGCGGTCAGCAGCGGATACTCGAAGGCGTGGGCATGGCGGTCGAGGTGGCGGGGCAGCGCAGTGTCCTGGTAGCGCTCGAGCAAGGCGGTCTCCGTCGGGACCTCATGGAGCTCGAGGGAAAACACGTCGCCGGCCGCGTAGCGAACCTTGACCAGGCGCCCGCCCGGCGGGCACTCCAGATCGGCGGGGATCCCCGTCTCGACCCAGTCGTTCTTGTCGATGCGCAGCCGAGGCTCGCCGGTCGTCGAGGGCACGTTGACGTCGAGGCGAAAGTGTCCCTGCTCATCGCGATCGAAGCCGACCACGGCTTGGGGGCCGATCTGCAGCGGCACGCGCGTCTCGTAATAGAAGTTGCCGCCCACGACCGCCAGCAGCTTCTCGCGCATCCACCCCAGCCGCCCGCGCAGCTTCTCGGCCCCGTCCCGTCCGGCTAGCTTGAACTCGCGCAGCTGCTCGACTGAGAACTCGCCCGCCTCGGCCTGCTCGTGGTGCTCCTGGCACAGGGCGATCATCCCCGGCACGTAGTAGTGCGGACGGACTCGCCAGGGCGGATCGAAGTGATGCCAGCGCAGGTAGGGAGTGGCGCACCGGTCGTCCGCGATGGGCACTGGGCATGCGAACCCAACCTCCCACCGCAGCTCGTGACGTGCCTCCGGGGGCGGCGTGCCGCTCACCCGCCCAGTGTAGGGCCGTGTACGTCCCCGCAGCGACCGCAGCGGCGATCCGCGGCGGCGATCCGGACCGCCAATGTTTTCACGCAGCAGGCAGGGCCCGGGCTACAGTGGCGAGCGTGCGCCGCGCCGTTGTCGCTTGCACGTTCTTGCTGCTGCTCCTCGGGGCAGGTCCCGCGACGGCAGCCGACAGCAGCGACAACGACCGAGTGGTCGTCGTCGGTCCCGTCACGGTCCCGCGTGGCGAGGTCGCCCACGACGTCGTGGTCGGCGACGGCGACGTCGTGGTGAGTGGACAGGTATCAGGCGACCTGGTCGTCGCGAAGGGAACCGTGAAGATCAGCGGCACGGTGAAGGGCGACGTGTTCGCGATCTCCGACCGGATCACCATCGATCCCGGCGCGCGCGTGGGCGGCGATGTCAGCTATGTGAACGAGAAGCCGGCCGTGGCCTCCGGTGCGCAGGTCTCAGGCAAGGTCAAGCGAGTCAACGTCGACAAGATCGCCGGGCCCGTTGGCTTCGCCGCAGGAATCGGAGCCTGGCTGGCGATCTCCATCTCGGCGCTCCTGCTCGGCCTGCTGGCCCTGTGGCTGGCGCCCCGCGCCGCCCTCGCCGCCCAGGAGACCGCCGAGACCCGGAAGGGACGGTCGTTCGCGTGGGGGCTTGCGCTGTTCTTCGGCATCCCGATCGTGGCGGTGATCCTGCTCGTGACGCTGCTCGGGCTACCTCTCGGCCTGCTCATGCTGCTCGCCCTGCTACCGCTCTATGCCCTCGGCTACACCACGAGCGCCTGGGCCTTGGGACGCAGGCTCCTCGGAGCCGACCGTGGACGCATTCTGGCGTTCATCGCCGGCACCGTGATCCTTCGCCTCGTAGCCCTCATCCCCATCGCGGGCGGACTGGTGTGGTTCCTCGCGACAGTTTTCGGGCTCGGCGTGCTCGTCGTGGCGGCAGGTCGCGGGCCTCGCGACAGCGGCGCCGCGGTCGCTGCGCCGCGCTGACGATCGCTCCGCCTTACGGCCGCGGTCCCCGCAACGGCCGTAAGCTTGGCCCCGCATGCCGGTTGACGCCCACGCCGCGAGCGCCCTGCTGGACCTGCTCGAGGCCGCGCGCGCCGGGGGGGCCGCCACGCGTGAGCTCGGCTTCGCCAGTCTGGACCTCGATCGCGAGCGCCGCCAGGGCGCCTGCGAGGCCGTACTCGCAGAGGGGAAGGAACCCGGCGAGGTCGCGGCGATCGTGCGCGCGCTGCTACAGGATGCGCGCGGCAGCGTGCTCGTCACGCGGGCCGATCCCGCCGCGCGCGCTGCGGTGCGCGACACTCACCCCGGCGTGCGCGAGCACGCGCGGGCCCGCTGTGCCTGGATACCGCGCGAGCTGCCGGCGGCGGTTGGTCGCGTGGCCATCCTGTCGGCCGGAACCTCGGATGCACCCGCAGTGCACGAAGCGCGCATCCGCGCGGAGCTGCTGGGAACCAGCGTCACCGTCCGCGAGGACGTCGGCGTGGCCGGCCTGCATCGCCTCACCGCGGCGCTGGACGAGCTGGCGGCGGCGGACTGCGTGGTGGTGGTGGCCGGTCGTGACGCGGCGCTGGCCTCGGTGGTGGGCGGTCTCGTGAGCGCCCCGGTGATCGCCGTGCCGACCAGCGCCGGTTACGGCGCAGCGCTCAACGGCCTCACGCCGCTGCTGGCCATGCTCGCCTCGTGCGCCGACGGCGTCGCGGTGGTCGACATCGACGACGGGTTCGGTGCCGGAACGATCGCCGCGCGCATCGCTCGCGCCGCCGGGCGGGGCGGGCGGGCCGGGTCGTGAGCCGGCTGCTCTACATCGACGCCGCGGCCGGAGTCGCCGGGGACATGCTGCTCGGCGCTCTGCTCGATGCCGGCGCCGACCTCGAGCAGGTCCGCGGCGGCCTGGAGGGGCTGGGCGTCGAGGGCCTTGCACTCGAGGTCGCGGCCGTGGAGCGGGGGGGCATCGGCGCGACTCAGGTCACGGTTCGGGCTCCCGAGCAGCACGCGCACCGCCGGCTCGGTGACGTCCGTGCCCTGATCGATGGCGCGGACCTGCCGCCGCGCGCGGCGGCACGAGCCGGAGCGATCTTCGACGCGCTGGCGCGGGCCGAGGGCAGCGTGCACCGGGTGCCGGCCGCAGAGGTCACCTTCCACGAGGTCGGCGCCCTCGACGCGATTGCCGACGTATGCGGAATCGTGCTGGCGCTGGGCTCTCTCGAGATCGATGAGCTTGCGTGCTCGCCCCTGCCCGTCCCGCACAAAGGCGTGGTCGACGCCGCCCACGGTCCGCTTCCGTTGCCCGCCCCCGCCGCGCTCGAGCTGCTGCGGGGCGCTGCTCTGTACGGCGTCGACGTCGAGACCGAGCTGGTGACCCCGACCGGGGCGGCGGTGGTCGCTGCTCTCGCGGGTTCCTACGGGCCGCTCCCAGCCCTGCGGCTCGAGACGGTCGGGTATGGCGCGGGCACACGCGAGCGCCCTGACCGCCCCAACCTGGTGCGCGTGCTGGCGGGAACGCTCGATCGGACTGCCGGAACCCGCGCCGAGGTCTCGCTGCTCGAGACCAACCTCGACGACCTGCCGGGCGAGCTCGTGCCCGACGCGCTGGCCCGGTGCACTGCTGCCGGTGCCCTCGATGTGTGGACCGTCCCGGTTCAGATGAAGAAGGGGCGCCCCGGGATCGTGCTGAGCGCGCTCTGCCGTCGCGGCGACGAGAGCGCCGTGGCTGGGGCGATGCTGCGACATACGACGGCCCTGGGCGTCCGCATCCACGCGGCCGGACGGGTAGAGCTCGAGCGCCGCTGGCACACGGTCGAGGTCGGCGGCGAACCGGTGCGGGTGAAGCTGGGAACGCTCGACGGCGACGTGGTCAACGTCTCCCCCGAGCACGACGACTGCGCCCGGGTGGCGGAGCGGCTCGGCATGCCCGTCGGCGAAGTATGGGCGCGCGCGCTCGCGGCGCGGACACGCGAGGCTGTCCAGTGAGCGCAGCGACGACCTCGCCTGCGCTCGCCGACCACGCGGAACGCCTGACCGCTCGGATCGCGGATCTCGGCTCGGCCGTGGTCGCCTTCTCCGGGGGTGTGGACTCCTCGCTCGTCGCCGCGCTGGCGGCCCGTGCGTTGGGGGATCGTGCCCTCGCCGTGACCGCGGTCTCACCGGCGCTGGCCTCCGGCGAGCTGGCAGGCGCGCAGCATGTGGCGGCAGTGATCGACATCGCGCATGAGACGATCGCCACCGACGAGCTTCGGCGCAGCGGATACCGTCGCAATGGCCTCGACCGCTGCTACCACTGTAAGTCCGAGCTCTACGACGCCCTCCAGGCCCTCGCCGAGTCGCGCGGGTTTCGTGCAGTGCTCTCGGGAGCCAATGCCGACGACGCATCCGACTGGCGCCCCGGGCTGCGGGCCGCGGCCGAGCACGGCGTCATCCATCCGCTGCTCGAGGCCCGGGTGGGCAAGACAGCGGTGCGCGCCCTGGCCGAGGCGCTCGGGGTCCCCAGCGCGCGCAAGGTCGCCAGCCCCTGCCTGGCGTCGCGCATTCCCTACGGGACCCCCGTGAAGCCCGCCACGCTTTCCCGCATCGACACCGCCGAGCGTGCTGTGCGCGCGCTGGGCTACGCCGAGCTGCGAGTCCGTCATCACGGCAGCCTGGGCCGTGTGGAGATCGCCGGCGCCGACCTCGCGCGCGCCTGTCGCGCCGACCAGCGCGTCGCCATCGAGCGTGCCGTACGAGACGCCGGCTACGAGCGGGCCGAGCTGAGCGAAGAGCCGCTGCGCTCCGGGTCGCTCAACCCGGGCTACGCGGCGGTCGACCGCTCCGGCTCGCCCGGCAGGCCGTAACGCGCCACGACCCGGTCGTAGTTGAGCCGCAGCAACTCGATCACCTCCGATATGTCGGTCTCGTCCTCGATCTTGCGGGCCGCCGGGCCCGGCGTATCGGGGAACACCGGGTGGTACCCGATCCGGCCCTGCTCGTAGAGCTCGGCCCAGACCTGCTTGGGGAAGGAGAAGTGGGCGGTCCGATCGCCGTGCAGGTGTCCGATCTGACGGCGGCCCACCGTGAAGGCGAACTCGCCGCGGCTGCCGGGGCCCGCCTCGACCCCTGGCCAGGCCAGGACCTCCTCGGTGATCTGCGCGCTCTTGGTTGGTGACGTGGTCATGGACGGCTCCTCGAGGTCGATGGCTTGCTCGAACCATCATGCACCTTGAACTGCACTTTAAGTCAAGCGGGTTGCGCGATCGGGGGTAGCCGCCGCCAGCCGAACGTCGCGGGAAGTCGAAGTCGGCGCGCAGAACGCGTGGACATCAAGCAAGCTGTGGCTCCGTCACCCATCGAAAGGAGAGCGCAAATGGCCGCCCCGTACACGCTCAAGAACCTGACCGAGGTCGAAGACTCCGCCCCCAAGTTCGGCTTCGAGGAGGTCCAGCAGGTTCGCTTCGCAAACGACGATCTCGATGCGCAGCACACCGGCGTGAGCCACATCCGCGTGAAGGCCGACAAGCGCCAGGCATTCGCACACAAGCACGAGGAGGCCGAAGAGGTCTATGTCGTCATTCGGGGCTCGGGCCGCGTAAAGCTCGACGACGAGATTGTCGACCTCGGGAGCCTCGATGCCATCCGGGTATCGCCCGGGGTGATCCGTCAGTTCGAGGGCGGGCCCGAGGGGATCGAGATGATCGCCTTTGGCCCGCGTCACGAGGGCGACGGGGAGATCGTGGAGAATTGGTGGACCGACTGAGCCTCCAGGGCTGGCCGGCATCTCCTCGATCGCCGTGATACCGCTGGCGCTCGACCTCTTTCGCTCCGTGCGCGAGCCCGGGCACGAGTGTGCGTTCCTGGTCCTGCTAGCCTTCTTGGGCTCCTTCGCCTTCATCCGCACCTCGGCGCGCCTGATGCGCAGCCCCCGCGTCCCGTGGTGGCCCGGCAGCGTGGAGGCGGGTGATCTGCACATCCACCACCTGGTGTGGGGGATCTCGCTGCTGCTGATCTCGGGCTTTGCCGCCTTCGTGTCGGACCTCTACTCCCCGTGGTGGCAGATCACCTCGATCGGGTTCGGGATCGGCGCGGGGCTCACGCTCGACGAGTTCGCGCTGTGGCTGCGACTCGAGGACGTCTATTGGTCGGCCGAGGGCCGGCAGTCGATCGACGCCGTGATCATGGCCGCGCTGCTCGCTTCACTGGTCGTGGTCGGTGTTCGGCCCTTCGACGTAGGCGACACCGGCTCGGTGCTGGGGACCGTCGGCGTGGTGACGGCTGACGTCATCCTCGCCGCGATGACCTTCCTCAAGGGGCGAACGCTGCTCGGGTCGGTCTCGCTCTTCGTGCCCGTGGTGGGACTGGTCGGGGCTTCACGACTGGCCAAGCCGAACTCGCCGTGGTCGCACCGGCGCTACACCGGCTCGCGTGCCGACAAGCTCGAGCGCTCGCACCGGCGCTACGCCGCCAGCACGCGAGCCAATGTCCTGGGACGCCGGCTGCGCGACGCGATCGGCGGCGCTCCGAGCGATCGCGGGTAGGGGCGAGCGGGTGGGGCTACGTTGCCAGACGAGCGCGGCTGGTCACGGGGTATCTCGGCGGGATGTGAGTGCGGGCGAGCGTCGCGGCTTAAGCACGGCGATCCGCCGCGAGGACTCCCGCCCGCGCCATCAGCCGCCGGGCTCGAGTGCCGCCCGCAGCAGGGCGATCAGCGCGTCGCGCCCCCGCTGGAGCCCGCCCGGCGCCAGCGGGTCCTCGTCGAGAACGCGCGCGCGGAACGCGGCCTCGGAGAAGTGCGTGAACACCGAGGCGTAGCAGAAGGCCATCAACTCGAGCGGGTCATGCGTTCGAAGTCGCCCGGCGGCGGTCTCGCGCTCGAGGAACGCGACCCCCTGCGCGATGAAGGGCGCGAGCACGTCCGCACTCGCCGCACCCAGGCGCTCTCCCCCCTCGATCGCCTCGCGGCGCAGCACGCGGACGAAATCACGATGGGTCTCGAAGAAGTGAAACGCCGCCCGGACCAGTGAGGCGATCTGCTCGAAGCCCTGGAGATTGACCGAGATGGCCCGGTGGGTCTCTGTCGCCCAGTCGGCCGTCGCCGCCTCGATGACGGCGGCGTACAGGCCCTCCTTGGACTCGAAGTGGTAGAGCAGCGTGGGGCGTGAGAGCCCGGCGGTGCGTGCGATGTCCTGCAGGCGCGCCCCCTCGTAGCCGCGGGCGGCGAACTCGACGAGCGCCGCATCGAGGATTCGCTGACGCGAGGCGGGCCCGGGCGGTTGAGCTGCGGATTCCATGTCCCTGAGATCGTATGCCGTAGGAGCGGTCTACTGACGGGTCAGTAGACGATAGGATCGCGCCCTCATGGCGTCAGCGAGCCAGCCGCCGATCGCCGAGCGCCTCGCCGGCAAGACCGTCCTGCTCACGGGGGCATCGGGCTTCCTGGGCAAGGCGATCATGTGCGCGCTGCTGCGGGGGGTGCCGGAGATCGGAGCACTGCGCCTGCTGCTGCGCGGGGCCGACGACGACGCGGCCCGCCTGCGCTTGAGCGACGAGGTGCGTTCTGCCGCCGCGTTCGGGCAGGCTCCCTACGGGGAGCGATTCGACACCGCTCTGGCGGACGGCCGGCTGTCCGCGCTGTGCGGCGACGTTCGCCACGCCGATCTCGGCCGCAGCGAGGGTGACGCGCCGCTGCGCGACGTCGATGTGCTCATCCACTGCGCCGCCTCGGTCTCGTTCGAGCAGCCGCTCGACGAGATGCTCGAGCTCAACGTCCTCGGTCCGATCAACATCACGCGGGCAGTCATCGGCGCGGGCTCCACTCCCGAGATCGTGCACGTATCGACCGCATACGCAGCGGGCACTCGGACGGGTCTGGTGCTCGAGCGCCCATCGGGCCAGGCACCCGCCGAGCCCGACGTCGACTTCGACGCCGAGCTGGCGGCCGCGCGCGCGTGGCGTACGGAGATCGAGGCCGAGTCGCGCCGTCCCGAGCACCAGCGCCGCTTCGTCGCCGATGCGTCGCACGAGCTGGGCCCTGCCGGCGGGCCGGCCATCGGGGCGCGCGGGGAGGCCGCCCGCCGAGCCTGGGTGTCCGACCAGCTATCGGAGAGGGGTCGCGACCGAGCCCGAGGGCTGGGCTGGAGCGACGGCTACGGCCTGTCCAAGGCGCTGGGCGAGCGCGCGCTGCTCGCCGAGGGCGTGCGCCCGCTCTCGATCATGCGCCCCTCGATCATCGAGTCGGCGCTGCGCGATCCCTATCCGGGATGGATCGAGGGGATCAAGGTCGCCGATCCGATCATCCTCGCCTACGGCCGCGGAATGGTCACGCGCCTGCCCGCCAACCCATCGGCGCGCTTCGATCTCGTCCCGGTTGATCTCGTGGCCAACGCGTGCGTGGCCGCCGCCGCCCACCCCCCCGCGGACGTGCGCACCGTCGCGGTGGTCACGGGCACACGCAATCCCGTGACCATCGACGAAGCGTCTGAGCTGATCACCGACTACTTTCGCGAGCGCCCGCTCGCGGACGAGGACGGTCTGCCGGTAGACGTGCCTGAATGGCGCTTCCAGAGCCGCGGTCGAGTCGCCTCCGCGCTTGACCGCGGGGAGCGTGCGCTCAGCGCCGGCCGGTGGCTGCTGGACCGAGCCCCGGTCCCACGGGCTCACGAAGCCGAGCGTCGGCTGCACCGCGAGCGCCGCGCGCTGGAACGGCTGCGCCGCCTGACCGACGTGTACGGCCCCTACCTGCAGCTCGACTGCCTGTTCGATGACCGCCACGCACGCGAGCTGGAGGGACGCCTCGCAGACGCCGACCGCGACGAGTTCGACTTCGACCCCGCCCGGATGCACTGGCCGACCTATTTCCAGGAGATCCATCTGCCCGCGCTGCGCGGGCTGGTCACACCAGCGCGCGCACCGCTTCCTCGCACGAAGGCCCCGGCCCGGCCGAGCCTGCCCGACGGGCCGCCCGGGCTGGCCATCTTCGACGTGGAGGGCGTCGTGCTCGACGCGACGGTGGCCCACTTCTACCACTGGCTGCGCGGGCGCGACATGCCGGTCCCCGACCGCGCCACGTGGACGGCGGCGCTGAGCGCCCGCGTGCCCGGCTACCTGGTCGCCGATCGCCACTCGCGCGCTGCGTTCAGCCGCGCCTTCTACCGCAACTACCGAGGGCTGCCCGCCAGCGAGCTGCGCAAGAGCGCTCAAGCCGCCCTCAGCGAGTTCATCCTCCCGCGCATCCGCCACGAGGCGGTGCGCCGCATCCGCGCCCACCGGCGCCGTGACGATCACGTGGTGCTCGTCACCGGGGCACTGGACTTCCTCGTCGCCCCGCTCGAACACCTGGCCGATGAGCTGATCGCCGCCCGGCTGGTCGAGCTCCGCGGCTCGTTCACCGGCGAACTGGCCGAGCCGCCGGTGACCGCGGACGGACGCGCTTCGCTGGCCGCCCGCTTGGCCGCGGATCACGGGGTGGATCTGGGCGACTGCTACGCCTACGGCGACGCCATCTCCGACCTCCCGATGCTCGAGCTGGTCGGCCACCCACACGCGGTCAACCCCGACTTTCGCCTCGCCCGCGAGGCGCGCCGGCGCGGCTGGCCGGTCGTCGAATGGACAGTGGAGCCGGGGACGCGAAACGCGCCGCCGGCTCCGATGGAGGTGAGCGCGTAGCTCATGCTCGCGCTCGAGTACCGCGCCTCGCTCGCCCGCTACGCCGCGGCGCGCATTGCACCGCGGGCCGGGGTCGGGGCGCTCACCCTGGTGAAGGCGCGACCGCCCGAGCTGCCCGGTGAGGACTGGGTCTCCGTGCGTCCCCGACTGAGCGGTATCTGCGGGTCCGACCAGGCGGTCCTCGACGCCAGCGCGTCGCCGGCGCTCGCGTCGCTGACCTCGGGGCCCTTCGTGCCCGGCCACGAGGTGGTCGGCGACGTTGCCATGGGTCCGGCGCGAGGGCGGCGGATCGTGGTCGAGCCGGCCCTCGGCTGCGTCGTGCGGGGCCTTGATCCGTGCTGCCCCGAGTGCGCGCAGGGTCGCCATGCACTGTGTCGGGCGGTGATCGACGGCGACCTCTCGGCCGGACTGCAGACCGGCTTCTGCCGCGAGACCGGCGGCGGTTGGAGCGAAGGCCTCGTCGCGCACTCGAGCCAACTGCATCTTGTGCCCGAGACGCTCACCGACGAGGACGCGGTGCTCGCCGAGCCGCTGGCCTGCGCACTGCACGCGGTGCGCGAGGCCGAGCTGGGCGACGCGGAGACCGTCGCCGTCGTGGGCGCGGGAACGATCGGCCTGCTCACGGTCGCCGCGTTGCGCGAACGCCACCCGGGCGTCACCGTGCTCGCCGTGGCAAAGCACCGCGGCCAGGACCTCGAGGCGCGACGCCTCGGCGCCGACACGACCTGCCGGCCGGGGCGGCTCCAACTCGAGGGCGTGCGCATGACCGGCGCTCGGCGCCTGGTGGGCCCTCTCGGGCGCGAGCTCCTGCTCGGGGGCTTCGACGCCGTGTTTGACTGCGTCGGCTCCGGCCAATCGCTGGAGGCCGCTGTCGCCTCGGTGCGCCCGCGCGGTCGCGTCATGCTGGTGGGGATGCC
>JALYZC010000147.1 GCA_030945905.1 Actinomycetota bacterium | reverse complement strand
CGGCCATCCAGGTGACGATCATCGTCGTGGCGGGCAAGGCGTTCTTCGGCGTCGACTGGCCGCCCGAGGGCTTCGAGCTCGTGGTGTTCGTGGCCGCCGGCGTGGCCTGCTTCGCGTCGCTGGGCGTCGCCTTCTCCCACGCGATCCCCAACTTCGACTCGGCGCCGGCCTACGTCAACGCCGTCTTCCTGCCCACCATCTTCATCTCGGGCGTCTTCTACGACGCCGGCCGTGCCCCGAAGCTGATCAAGGACATTGCCGAGGCGCTGCCGCTGAAGTACCTCATCGACGGGCTCTCCGGGGCGATGGTGAGCGGCAAGGGGCTGGGGCACAACCTCTCGGCCCTGGGGATCATCGCCGTGTGGGGAGCGCTCGGCGCCTTCCTCGCCGTGCGGGGCTTCAGCTGGGAAGCCCGGAAGAGCTGAGATGTTGGCGCTCCTCTATGACATCCACGGCAACCTGCCCGCGCTGGACGCCGTTCTCGCCGACGCCCGCGGGCAGGGCGCCGAGCGGTGCCTGCTCGGGGGCGACTACACGCTGTTCGGTGGCTGGCCGGGCGAGACCTTGATGCGACTGCGGACCCTCGAGGCCGCCTGGATCCGCGGCAACGGCGAGCGATGGACCGCGAGCCCGGACCAGGCGCCGGATGACCCGACGGTTCAGGGCGCGATCGCCGACTGCGCCGGCGCCCTGGGAACCGCCGCCGTATCCGAGCTGGCCGAACTGCCGGAGATGCTCGTGCACGGGCAGGATCGCCTCTGCCACGGATCGCCGGTTTCCGATGTGCGCTCCTTCCTCCCCCAGCCCGACGACGATGAGGCCGAGTTGCTCGAAGGCGTGCGCGAGCCGCGCCTGATCTTCGGCCACACCCACCTGCCATTCCGGCGCATCTCCGCCCGGGGAGGCATCGAGCTCGTCAACCCGGGCAGCGTGGGCATGCCCTTCGATGGCGACCCCAGGGCCGCATACGCCCTGATCGCCGACGACCGCAGCGTCGAGCTCCGACGGGTGCCATACGACCACACGGCCAGCGCGGCCGAGGTCCGCGGCCGCGGCGGGGAATGGGGCGACACGATCGCCCGCCGCATCGAGCAGGCCCGCATCGATCCCTCGTAAGGTTTGGGCGCGGGCCGGTCCCGGGTAGTGACCGGTTGCCCAGTCAATCTCGAAGGACCGCTCACGCATGACCCTGCCCGGAGTCGAGCTGAAGCTCAAGGCCACCGACGCGCCGGACCTCCGTCTGGTGCTGCTAAGCCGGCCCGAGAACGTCGCGGTGGTCCGCCAGGCGCTGAGCGGGCTCGCCGCGGCTCTCGGACTTGACGACGCCCTGGTGGCGGACATCAAGGCGGCCGTGAGCGAGGCGTGCAACAACGTCGTCGTACATGCCTACGACGGTCGGCACGGGATGCTCGAGGTCTATATGTGCCCCGACGGGGAGGAGTTCGACATCGTCGTGCGCGATGCGGGCGGCGGCATCCGTCCCACGTCCCCCGGGCCGGCCTCGGGCATCCAGGGCGTCGGGCTGTCGCTCATCCAGGCCCTCACCGATCGCGTGGAGTTCAGCGGCGTCGCGGGCGAAGGAACCGAGGTGCGCATGGGCTTTCACACCGCGGACGCCGTCACGCCCGAGCCGTCATCGGCCCGCGAGACCGACCAGCAGGTCATGCCCCCCGCCGGCGACATCATCGTGTCGATCGCGGCGGGAGCCCTGGCGGCTCCGGTTCTCAGCCGCGTCGTGGGGCTGCTGGCCGCGCGCTGCGGTTTCTCGGTCGACCGCCTGGCCGATGTCCAGCTGCTCAGCGACGCGATCGCCGCCCACGGGCCGGAGGCGTTCGTCGGCCGCCACATCCACATCGGGGTGGACGGGGAGAACGCCGTCTTGCGGCTGCGGGTGGGTCCGCTTGAGCCCGGCGGCGCGCAGCGCATGATCGAGGCCTCGGCCATCGGCGGCATGCCGGCGCTGATCGAGCAGCTGGTCGACGGGCTGGAGATAGCGCCCAACACCACCACCGAGCAACTGGACCTGCGCGTGGCCGACTGCGCCTGAGACTTCGGTCGGCGTCGAACTCAGATCGGCGGGGGCGCCTGCTTTCATATGATTTGACTTGCGCCACACCCGTGAGGAGGTCGGGCCATGCAGTACGAACGTATCGAGGATCTCACCGGAGCCCCGAAGAGCGACGTCCTGCGTGCATCGCCCCGGATGTTTCAATCGCCGCTTCTCGACCGCGTCTCGCGCGTCCACCCCGCGGTTCCGCTGGTCATATTCGTGCCGGCCGTCGCGCTCTTTGGCGCCGCCGCGTTCGCCGCTATGGACGCAGCCTCAGCGGCAGCCTGGCTCCTCGGCGGGTACCTGTTCTGGACGCTGACGGAGTACTGGATGCATCGCCTGGTCTTCCACTTCGAGCCCGAGGAGGGCATCGGCGCTCGCCTGCACTGGATCATCCACGGCGTCCATCACGATCACCCCAACGATCGCATGCGCCTGGTGATGCCGCCGTCGGTCAGCGTGCCGCTCGCCCTCGTGTTCTACGGGCTGTTCCTTCTCGTACTCGGCGCACCCGTGGCGTACGCGTTCGGCGCCGGATTCATGGCCGGATACCTGCTCTATGACATGACCCACTTCCACGTGCACCACCACAAGGCGCGCACCAGGCTCGAGCGCAAGCTGCGCGAGCTGCACATGCGCCATCACTTCCAGGACCACACGCGCGGCTTCGGCGTCAGCGCCCCATTCTGGGATTACGTCTTTGGCACCGCGCCGAAGCGGGCCGCGCGGCCGTCCTGACGTCGCAGGTGTGCTAGCCGCGCCTCGGAGAGGCGACCGCGGGGGTGGTCAACCCGCGCTCTTGGGATTGCCGGTGGCTTCGCCGCCCGCCTCGTTCGCCTTCTCGGCGCCGGCCTCGTTGGCCTGCCGGCTGGCGGAATCGCGCGCGGCCGACGACGACTCGTTCTCGCCGTCGGCGTCGTCGGGCACCTGCTCCGACGGAGCTTCCTCCGGCATCTGATCCGATTCCTTGCGTGATGGCTGGTCGAACACGGGCTTCGCTCCGCCGGCCCGAGCTCGAACCTGTCCCGAGCGGGCGCGGGGGCTCGGTGCTACTTCGTCTCGCGCTCGAGGTTGGAGACCTCTTCGGCCTTGGCGTCCGCACGCTCGTCCGCGCGTGCCAGATCCTCCTTGGCCTCGCCCTTGCGCTCTTCCTTACGACCCTGTCGGCGCATGGCGCCATCGCCGGTGATGTCCCCGGCGGCCTGCTTGGCCCGGCCTGTGATCTTGTCGATGATGCTCATTGTCACGTTCCTTTTCGGTTGCCAACTACTGAACTTACCCGAAGGAGCGGTGGGCAAACCCCGTGCCGGGCCTTTCTCGAAGCCCGTATCGGGCGTGTAGCGTGGATGGGGTGCCCAGGCTGCGCCGAGTCGATTGCTCTGCACCGGGGATCGTGCGCCGCCGGCGCGGACGCGGGTTTCAGTTCGTGGATCCAGACGGGCGGCGCGTAGGGGACGAGCGGGTGCTGGAGCGCATCCGCGGCCTGGCGATCCCACCGGCGTGGCGGGACGTGTGGATCTGCCCGCACGCCAACGGCCACCTGCAGGCCACCGGCGTCGATGCCGCGGGCCGCAAGCAGTACCTCTATCACGACGACTGGCGCAACCGCCGCGACCAGGAGAAGTTCAACTCGATGCTCGACTTCGCCGCCGCCATCCCGCAGATGCGTCGCCGGGTGCGTCGCGATCTGGACGGCCCGGAGCTGTCCCGCACCCGAGTGCTGGCCTGCGCGGCCCGCCTGCTGGATCTGGGGTTCTTTCGCATCGGCTCCGAGGACTACGCCGAGCGCAACGAGAGCTACGGGCTGGCCACCATGCTCAAGCGCCACGCGCGCATCGAGCGCGACGAGGTCGTGTTCGACTACCCGGCCAAGAGCGGCCGCCGCCGTATACAGGCGATCGCCGATCCCCACGTCCGCGAGGTCCTGGCCGAGCTCAAGCGCCGCCGTGGCGGCAGCCCGGAGCTGCTGGCCTACCGGGAGGGCCGGCGGTGGGTCGACGTGCGCTCGGAGGACATCAACGAGTACGTCAAGCGGGTCACCGCCCGCGAGCACTCCGCCAAGGACTTTCGCACCTGGAACGCCACCGTGCTCGCCGCGGCGGCCCTGGCGCACGACGGCACGGCCGCGACGACGAAGACGGCCCGCAAGCGGGCGGTCAACGTCACGGTGAAGACGGTTGCCGCCTACCTGGGCAATACCCCGGCGGTCTGTCGCGCGTCCTACATCGATCCGCGGGTGATCGACCGCTACCGCTCAGGCTGGACCATCGCTCCGGCGATACAGGCCGCCGGAGGCAATCCAGACCTGGCAGACGAGCGGATCAGATCCAAGATCGAGGCCGCGGTCCTCGACCTCATTCGCGAGGAGGACTCGCCGGCGCTCGCGCGGGCTGCGTAGCGCTCCCCCCCTCGGCGGCTGCGAGATCCTCCACGATCTCGAGACGCTCGTCCAGCTGGGTGACGGTGAAGATCCGATCAACGGCGGCGGGGCCGCGCACGACCACGAGCCGGCGTCCGGCTTCGCGCGCGCGCGTATCGGCGGCCACCACGGTGCGCAGGCCGGTGGAGTCCATGAACTCCAGCCCGCGAAGGTCGAGCACGAGCACGGGCGGCGCGCCGGCCTCCAGGCGCCGGAGCTCCTCCTCGACCTCGGGCGCCGTGGCAATGTCGAGCTCGCCGGAAAACCTCAGTCGGACAGCGCCATTCTCGCCTGATTCCGTGGTGAGCTCGAAGGTCGGCATCCGCACGGCGAGACGATAACGCGTCAGTGCCGGGCGGCCCACGCCGGATCACCATCCCGGCGGCCCGCCTGCTCGAGGGTGGGAAACGATCCTCTCAACGGCGCTACCCGCGCGTAGGCCCGGCCCGCGTCCGCGTAGCGCGACAACGGATTGAGATCCGCCCGGTCAGCGTCGGCGGCGGGCGAGCGCCAGGCCCACCCCCACGGCGAACACCCCGATGGCGACGCCGGTCCCCCAGGTCAAGGTGTTCAGGTGGGTGTAGTCCTCGAAGGTAAACGCCACGATCAGCACGGCTGCGATGAACGCCAGCCCGACCAGCACCACGAAGACGCCCCACAGGCGGACGAGGCCGAAACGCCGCCGTCGCACCGGCTCGGACTCCGGCTCAGCGTCGGCCGCGCCGGGGGCCGGCTCCAGCGGAACCATCGGCTCGGCGGCGAGGTCGTAGACCTCGGTGGGATCGAGACTCTCCCACGCCACAGGCGCCGGGGCCTCGACGTCGGGCTCGATGACGGCGGTTGCGGTCTCCTGCGGCTCACGCGGCGCCGGAGGCGCGATCGACGCCGGCCGCGCCCTGGACTTCCGTCGCGGTCGCTCATCGTCGCGACGCAGCCGCATCGCGACCTCCCAAGCGTCCGGCGCGATGCCCGCGCTCTCGTCAAGCGCGTAGAACACGAAGCGGTCGCGGCGGGAATCCTCGCGGTTCCTCCGCGCCGCCGCCTCCTCGGCTTCGTCCTGAATCATGAGATGCCAAGGTATACGCGGGACGCGCACGTTGCGCAATTTGCGGCATAAACGATGCTGCCCGCTGCCATCGTCCTTCAGTCGGTAGATTCGCCGGACGGTGATGGCAGAGCTCGCCAGGAGCGCTCGCGAGGCGGGTCGGCTCGCGATCGACACCGAGTTCATGTCCGAGCGCCATTATCAGGCGCTCCTGTGCCTCGTCCAGGTCGCCGTGGCCGACGGAGGCGAGCAGCAGGGCGTCCGGACCGAGGTCGTCGATCCGCTGGCGGACATCGAGCCCGGCCCGTTGGCGGAGGCGCTGGCCGATCCGACGGTCGAGGTGATCGTCCACGCCGGTCGCCAGGACGTCGCCATCCTGCGTCGCACCTGGCACACGGAGGTCACCAACGTCTTCGACACCCAGGTGGCCGCCGCGTTTCTGGGCTACGGGCTCCAGGAGGGCTACAAGGCGCTGGTTCATCGTGTGCTGGGCGTCGACGTTCCAGCCACCGAGGCGTTCACGCGCTGGGATCGCCGACCGCTGACCGACCACCAGCTCGAGTATGCGCGCGCCGACGCCGCTCACCTGCTCACTCTGGGGCGGGCGATGGAGGATCAGCTGACCGCCGCCGGGCGACTAGAGTGGGCGCGCGAGGAGTGCCGCGCGCTGGAGCAGTCCAGCGACGACCGTGACGTCGACGCCCTGTTCAAGCGCCTTCCCCGCGCCGCGCGGCTGAAAGCACGAGAACGAGCGATCGCCTACGCGCTGGTCCGGTGGCGCGAGGACGTCGCTTCAGAGCTCGATCGTCCGGCCGCGTCGGTGCTTGCAGACCATGTGCTGGTGGAGCTCGCGCGAACGGCCCCGAGCACCCCCGAGCAGCTTGCCGCGGCGCGGGGCCTTCCGGCGCAGACGCTGCACCGGCGAAGCCGCGAGCTACTCGAGGCGATACGAGCCGGAACGTCCACATCTCCTCCGGCGGTGCACGACGAGGCGCCGCGCCCGGATGCGCGCAACGCCCCGCTGGTGGCGCTGGCCCAGGCGGTGGTACGCCATCGCGCGCTGAAGGCGCGCATCGCCACGGAACTGATCGCCACGCAGGCCGACCTTGCCGCGCTGGTCGGCGATGTGCGAAGCGGGACCACCGACCCCCGCTCCCGTGTGTTGCGGGGCTGGCGCCGGGACCTGGTGGGCGACGAGTTGCTCGACCTGCTCGCCGGTCGGCGCCGCGTCGGTATCGGCGCCGACGGGCTGGAGATCGCCGCCGGCTGAGCTCTCCCGTGCGTCAGAGGATCGGGCCGGGCTGCCCGGCCAACTCAAACCCGCCCTCCAGGCCGGACCGCGCCGGCTCGCGGATCCGCAGAACCATCAGGGCGATGTCGTCCCGAGGCTCCCCCTGCCCGACGGCGTGGGCCTCGATCACCTCGGCCAGCCGGGCGGGCGGAGCGCCCCGGTGCTCGGCAAGCACCTGTTCGAGATGCCCGCTCTGGAGAATGCGGTCGGGTGCCTGTGCCTCGGTTACCCCGTCGGTGTAGAACACGAGGGTGTCCCCCGCCTGCAACTCGACCTCGTAGTCGGCGATCCGCGGATCCTCGTAGACGCCCAGCAGGTCGCCCCGGGCCGGCAGCGTCTCGATCTCGCCGCCGGCGCCGAGCCGGAGCGCCGGGGGATGGCCCCCGTTGGCGAGCACGAGCCGCAGCCGCGGAAAGACCTCGAGGCGTCCGAAGATCGCGGTGCAGAACCGGCTGTCGTCGCGTTGCCGCAGGATCGCCTCGTTGAGCGTCGCCAGTACGTCGCTCGGTCGCGGATGGCTCGGGGCGGCGGCACGGATGGTGTACCGGGTGAGCGCGGTCAGCGCCGCCGCCTCGGGCCCCTTGCCGCACACGTCGCCGATCACCAGAGCCCATGCGTCATCGAGAGCGAAGAGGTCGTAGAAGTCTCCGCCGACATCGATGCCCTCCCCCGCCGGGCGATACCGCGCGGCGACCTCGACCCCGGGGACTTCGGGCAGCTGGGGCGGAAGCAGGCTCTGTTGGAGGGTGTGCGCGATCTCGCTGCGCTCCTTGTAGAGCCGGGCGTTGTCCACCGCGACCCCCGCGGAGCGGCCGAGCTCCTCGCCGAGCACGAGGTCCTCCACGCGAAACCGGCGCCGGGCCGGACCCGTAACAAAGGTGATCGCACCGAGCGTGCGACCCCGGGCGCCCATGGGCACGATCATCGCCGAGCTCAAGCCGAGGCGGCGCAGCGCCTCGAAGTGCTCCGCATCCACGGCCCCGCCTCGCAGCATCTCCTCGTCGATGTCTGCGAAGAGCTTGGAGCTACCGCTGCGAATGACCTCCGCCACCCCCTCCGTGCTCTCGGGGTCTGCGGGATATCGACGCTCGATGTCGAGCGCCAGGGCGACCAGGTCACGGTCGACGTGCTCGAGCGCCATCCGCCGCAGCCCGGTCCGTCCGTCCACCAGGTCGACCGCGCACCAGTCTGCGACTTCCGGGACGGCCAGGCCGGCGACTCGGCGAAGGGTCTCCTCGTAGTCCAGCGAGCCCGCCAGGATCTTGCCCGCTTCGCCAAGGAAACGCTCGGCCTGGCCGGCCTGCTTGACTTGGTCGTGCAGCCGGGCGTTGTCCAGCGCCATCGCCGCCCGTGTCGCAAGCTCTTCGGCCAGGGCGAGGTCGGCGCTGTCATAGCTGCCGCGACCGGCGATCTGGAGGACGAACAGCGCACCGAGCGTGTGGCCGCGGGCCCGCAGCGGGGCGACGATGGCGGAGTGGTAGCCGATGCGGCGCATGAAGGCGAGGTGCTCGTCGCTCTCGGCGATGCGGCCCAGTAGCTCGTCGGACATCTCCCTGAGCAGGAGGGAACGACCGTCGCGCAGGACACGGGCTACCGGGTGCTCGCCCGCCGGGTCGAGGGGAAAGCGCTCGCGCAAGCGCTCCAGGTCCGCGGCGATCTTGGAGTCGTGGGCCGCGGCCGTCGCACCCATGATGCGGCCCTCGGCGTCGAGCAGATCGATCACGCAGAGCTCCCCCAGGCGCGAGGCCGCGAGATCGACAATTCGTTTGAGGGTGGTGTTCGGGTCCAGCGAGCGATCGAGGAGGGCGCTGGCTTCCGCCAGGAAGGTCAGACGTTCCTGCGCCGCCTCGGCCTGCGCCCGCGCCTCCCGCTCACGCTCGTAGGCGAGCGCTCGCGCGAGCGCCTGCGCCGCGTGATGGGCCACGGCGGTGAGGAAGTCACGCTCGGCCGGATCGAACCGGTGCGCCTCCCCGAACGTCCACCCGAGCGCCCCGACGGATCGCCCCTCGACGATCAGGGGAACCGCGGCCCACGCCCCCGGCCTCGAGATGCCAAGGGCAGCGACCGGATAGCGGCGCCCGAGCTGCTCCGCGTCCTCGATCAGAACCATCTCGCGGGTCCGCACCGCCTCGGCGATGGGAACCGGGGCGTCGAGCGGGAACGCTTCCCACTGGGCGAGGGTGTGCTCGGAATACCCGACGGAGCGCATCACGCTCAGCCCCGCGGCCCCGGACTCGAGCATCGTCAACGAACCGGCCTGCGCGTCCACGGCCGGCAGACCCTCGGCCATCACCGCCTCGGCGACCTCCTCGGGGGTGAGTGCTTCGGAGAGCGCAGCGGTCAGCCCCTGAAGGCGATCCTTGCGATTCGCCGCGCTCTGGGCCTCGCTACGAGCCTCCTCGGTCCGGGCAAGCAGCTCCTCCCGTTCGGATTCGGACCGCCGGCGCTCGGTGAGGTCGCGCAGGAAGCCGACGAACAGCGGCGGCTCGCGGTCGGGCAGCCGCGTCACGGTCAGCTCCACCGGAAGCTCGCCTCCGTCCGCGCGCATGGCGGTGAGCTCGATACGCCGGTCCAAGATTCGCCCCTCCCCCGTCTCCAGGTGGCGAGCCAGCCCGCGTCGATGCTCTTCGCGCAAGGCGGGAGGAACGATCAGCTCGGCCATCTCGCGCCCGATGGCCTCCTCGCGTCGATAGCCGAACGTTCGCTCGGCCGCCGGGTTGAAATCCGCCACGCGCCCGTCGGCTTCCATCGTGACGACGCAGTCCAGCGACGCCCGGAACACGGCCCCCATGACCCGTTCATCGGCGTGGGGTACCTCGTCCGGTTGCACTACCGTATCTCGATTCCGTCCAAGACTCCGGATCAAGATACCTGAGCGCGCGATGCGAAGCCGGCCTACCCAAGTGCCGTCACACGGCGATCTCGAACCAGACGCGGGTCTCTCCGTCGCGGAGAACGCCCCAGCGGTCGGCGAGGCCTTCGACCAGCGTGAGGCCCCAGCCGCCCAGGGACTCGCGCCCAGCCGCTTCGGGCTCGAAGCCGTGACCGTGGTCGACCACGTCGACTCGAAGGGTTGCGCTGGCGTCGATCTCCAGCGTAAGGGTCTCCCCGTCGTCGGCGGCCTCCCCGTGCACGATGCCGTTGGTCACCAGCTCGCTGACCAGCAGCCGTACATCGGCGAGACGGCTGCGGTCGAGTCGGGTCTGAAGCGCCTCGGTCACCACCGCGCGGGCCTCGGACGCCGCGCGGGGCCCGCCGGGAATCGAATATGTGAGCGTGTCCGATGTCGCCATGGGCTCAGACGGTGGTACCCGACCATCGAGCATTCTAAGCGCGATACGCCGAAAACTTTGACGCGGCTCGATCAATCGACGGGGGCCGAGCCTGGACGTCCGCTACGGTGCGTGCAGGCGAGAAGGGAGAACGCGTGACCGACGAATCGCAGCGGGATGAGCTCAAGTTCGGCTTGGGAGGGCTGTTGGACCGCCGCGCGCTCAACCGACTGCAGACCGAGTCACGCGAGGAGCCGACCCGGGCCGAGGGGTCGGTCACCGATGCTCTGTACCCGTCCCGGCGACTGCAGACCGCGCCCCACGACACGCAGGCGGCGCCCCTCCCGGCGGGTGTCGACCTGGCCGCGCTTCCCGATGCGATCCGCGCAGCCGCCTGGCTGTCCCCCAACGAACGCATGAGACTGCTCGCCAACGTGCGCGCGCTGGCCGACTTCATCGAGCGCTCCCGGGCGCTTCCGTAGCTGCGCGAGCCGTCGGCGGGGCGCCAGGCCCGTCGATGGTGATTGCCGTGAACAATGTCGGGGTATCCTCCAGGAGATGAATTCGCGCGACCGACGGATCGCGAGCGCGCTGATGGTGCTGATCGGCGTGGCTTTTCTGGCTTCGACCGTCTACATGCTCGTGCTCGCACTGGGCGGCTCTGACCTGGTCGAGATCGAGGGATCTCGACCGCTCGAGTTCGCCGGCGCCCATCACGAGGCGCTTCCCTGGCTGATCGTCAGCCTGCTGGCCGGCGTTGGCGCTCTTGTCGGATGGCAGCGTGCGGCTGCCCGGGCGAACCGGCTCGCGGGGGGCGAAGAGCGCATGCGCCAGGACCTCGAGCGCAAGCTGCGAGGCCGCGACGAAGCCCTGCACCAGGAGCGCGAAGCCCGCAGGCGGGAGGTGGAGCGCGAGCAGCAGACCCGTCGCCAGGAGGTCGAGCAGGAACGACGCGCGCGCGAGCACGCGGTCCGCGAGGCGCGTCAGGCGATCGAAGCGCAGGTCGAGGAGGAGCGCGCGGCCCGGCGCCGGCTCGAGCACTCGCGACAGACCGAGCACCGCTGGAACCGCGAGCTTCAACACAAGATCGTGGCCATCCAGCACGAGCGCGGCGCGCTCGGCCACATGGACGACATCCGCCAGCTCGTCCTGCGCCTGGCCACCACGCTGGTGGAAGCGGAGAAGGGCCTCCTGCTCTCACGGCGCGACGATGACGGCGACGGCTCGCTGGATCTCGTGGCCAGCGAAGGCTTCACCGAGGATCCGCGCGACAGCGCGGTCGCGCAGCGCTTTGCCTCCAAGGTGCTCGAGCGCGACACGATGGTGCGTGAGGACGATCGCTCGACGGTCGACGCCGAGAAGCGCACGGCCGTCGACGAGGAGATCCACAATCTGGTCGCGATCCCCATCTACGTCCGCGACGACTTCAGCGGCGTCGTGGTGTGCGCCAACCGTGCCGACGGCTTCGAGGAGGTCGACGACGACGTGCTGCTCTCCCTCGGCGATCATGCCGGGGCGGTCTTGGAGAATTCCCGCCTGCACGGCGACCTGCGCAGCGCATACCTCGCCACGGTCTCCGTCCTGGCCGAGGCCATCGAGGCAAAGGACGCGTTGCTCGGCGGTCATTCGGCGTCCGTTTCACGCTACGTGGCCGCGATGGCGGGCAAGATCGGCCTTGACGGTCGACGCCGGGAAGAGCTGATCTTCGGCTCGCTGCTGCACGACGTCGGCAAGATCGGCATTTCCGAGCGCATCCTGCTCAAGCCCGCCGCCCTGACCGAGGAGGAGCGCAGCGTCATCGAACTTCACCCGCGCATCGGGTTCCGCCTCCTGCAACAGGTCCCGGCACTGCGCGGGATCGCGCCGGCCGTGCTGCATCATCACGAGCGCTACGACGGGACCGGCTATCCGGCGGGACTCCGGGGGGAGCAGATCCCCATCGAGGCACGGATCGTGTCGGTCGTGGACTCCTTCAGCGCGATGACCGGCCATCGGCCCTATCGAGACCCGATGACGATCGAGGAGGCCTGCACCGAGCTCCAGCGCTGCGCGGGCACGCAGTTCGACCCCGAGATCGCCCGCATGTTCGTCGAGGAGGTCCGCAACCACCCGCCGGACGCCGACGACGAGCCCGACCGCCCCATCGACGATCCCGAGCTCGAGCTGCGCCGCGATGGCGACGGCCCCCTGTTCGGCTCACAGGCCTTTGGCGTCACCGACAGCCTCACCCTGCTCTACTCGCACCGCTACTTCCACGAGGTGGCGCACGCCGAAGCACAGCGCGCGGCGGTGCAGAGCCGCCCGTTCAGCATCGTGGTGGTGGAGCTCGACGTCGGGGCGCTGAACCGCACCGACGGCTATGCGGCCGGCGACGATGCCATCCGCGAGGCGGCTCGCGCCGTGCAGACGGCGGCGACCGCCTGCGACGGGATCCCGTGCCGCGTGAGCGGCCGCCGTCTCGGCTTGGTGATCCCGCAGGAGCAGGGAGACCACGCTGTCGCCATGGTCCGCCTGCAGATCGGCGACCTCGCCGACAGGCTGCACGTCCGTTTCGGTCACGCGGTATGGACGCCGGGCGAAACCGGCGACGAGGTCATCCGGCGGGCACACGGCAGCATCGGTCCGGCCGAGCTGGCGCAGGCCTAGTCGAGCGGCTCAGCCGGCGCGTTCGGCTGAGCGCAGGCCGCCACTCGCCCACAGGACCATCAGCGCGGCCCCGGCGGCCAGTACGTGGTTAGAGCATCAGCGTCGTGGCCGTGAAGCGCACCGCGATGCCCCACGGATCGCGCACGAGCATCCCGGTCGGGCCCTCCTCGGGCTCGATGAACGCCAGCCGGACCCGCCGGCGGACCTCCTCCACCTGCGACTCCTCCTCGAGGACCACCGTCCACTCGCGCAGGCCGACCGCGCCCGAGGGGGCGGCCGGCAGATCCTCGCCGCGCCACGTGTTGAACCCGAGGTGGTGGTGGTAGCCCCCGGCCGACACGAAGGCCGCGCTGTCGAGCAGGGTCATCACCTCGAAGCCGAGTACGTCGCGATAGAAGCCCAGGGCGGCGTCGATGCCGCCGACGTGCAGGTGGAGATGGCCCACCGTCAGGCGCGGGTCGGCGTACGGCCGGCCGGGATGGTCGGCGAGCAACTCCAGCAGATCGTCCATGTCCAGCGGCGCCGGACCGATCGTGGCCGGGTCGCGGAGGTCTCCCCAATGCTTACGCGAACGGTCGGCTGCGAGCTCGATGCCATTGCCATCCGGGTCTGAAAGGTAGATCGCCTCGGAGATTCCATGGCCGGAGGCGCCGCTGATCGGGATGCGCCTGACCCCCAGCCGCTGCGCGGCGCGCGCCAGCTCGAGTCGCGACGGGTGCAGGAGGGCAAAGTGGTAGAGGCCGGCGTGATGGCCGCTCGGACGCGCGAAGGACTCTTCGAAGAGCAGGACGAGGTCCTCCTCCCCCGCACCCAGCATCGCCAGGCCGGGCTCGCTGCCGTGCTGGCGCAGGCCGATGCCCTCCTCATAGAAGGCCACCGATCGGGCGAGGTCGGTCACCGTGAGGTGGACCGGCCCGAGGCGCAGCGTGGCGGGGAGCGTCGGGTGACTGGGGGCGTCCGACGCGGCGCCGGGGGAAGGAGTCATGCCGCAAGGATATGAGCCGGGAAGCCCGCGTGCTGTCGCCTAGATCTCCAGCCGCGCCTCCTCGAGGTCGAGCTCGCGAATCAGGCTGTTCACGGCTGCTGCGTGCAGCCCAGCTCGGCCAGTCGGCGAGCCAGAAACCGCTGCTCCGGAGCGGAGTCCGTGAGCTCCAGCGCTCGCTCGTAGGCGCTGCGCGCCTCACCCGATCGTCCGAGGCGCCGCAGGAAATCGGCGCGAGCCGCGTGCAGGTAGCGGTAGGACTCGAGCTCGAGGCCGTCGATCAACTCCAGGCCGGCCTCGGGCCCCGCGGTCTCGGCGACCGCCACGGCGCGATTGAGCTGCACGACCGGCGAACGGGTCAGCCGGACCAGCTCGTCATACAGGCCCCGGATCTGCGACCAGTCAGGTGCCTGCTCCGCGTGCAGTGACGCGATCGCCGCCTGCAGGACGTAGGGGCCCCGACCGCGCAGCGCCAGAGCACGGTCCAGCGCGGCGCGGCCGGCGACGATCTGCCCGCGGTCCCAGAGCGCGCGATCCTGGTCGGCCAGCAGCACCAGGTCGCCATCGCGGAATCTGGCGTCGCGGCGTGTGTCGTGCAGCAGCATCAGCGCCAGCAGGCCGTGTACCTCGGGCTCGTCGGGCATCAGCCCGGCCAGCGCGCGCCCGAGTCGGATTGCCTCGTCGGTCAGCCCGGCGCTTCCCCCGTAGCCCTCGTTGAAGATCAGGTAGACGACGGCCAGGACCGCGGTGAGTCGATCGGGCAGCAGGTGCGCCGGCGGGACGCGGAACGGGATCCCGGCGGCCTTGATCTTGCGCTTCGCCCGCACGAGCCGCTGTGCCATCGTCGCCTCGGGCACCAGGAAGGCACGTGCGATGTCCCTTGTGGCCAGGCCGCCCAGCGTGCGCAGCGTGAGCGCGACCTGGAGGTCGGTGGCCAGCGCCGGATGGCAGCAGGTGAAGACGAGCTCGAGTCGCTCGTCGGGAAAGACGCTCTCCTCCATGGTGGGCTCGTCCTCGACCGCCGCGGACGCCTCGAGCTGTCTCGTCTTGGCCGCGAGGGTCCGGTCCCGGCGCAGCCGGTCGATGGCGCGGTTGCGCGCGGTGGTGATCAGCCAGCCGCCGGGGCTCCCGGGCAGTCCATCCCGCGGCCAGCGTTCGGCGGCGGTCGCGAACGCGTCCTGGACGGCTTCCTCGGCGAGATCGAAGTCGCCGAGGAAGCCGATCAGGGTCGCGAGGACGCGCCCCCACTCATCGCGGAAGACGGCCTCGAGGTCGCTCAGCGCTCCACCACCGGGCGGACCTCGACCGCCCCGCCCATGCGCGCCGCCGGAATACGCGAGGCCATCTCGACGGCGGCGTCGAGGTCCTCGGCATCGAGCAGGAAGTACCCGCCGAGTGCCTCCTTGGTGTCGGCGAACGGCCCGTCGGTGGTCAGCGTGCGGTCGTCCTCCACCCGGACGGTGGTGGCGGTCTCGGCGGGCTGGAGCTGCTCCCCGCCTCTCACCTGCGGCGACTGGGAGATCGCCATGTACTCGCCCATGATCGCCTTCTGCTCGTCCTCGCCGAGCGTGTCCCACCGCGCCATCGCGTCGCCGGAGTGGATGAGGAGCATGTACTGCATCGATTCCTCCTTCGCAGGGTGTGGTCGCCTGAAAGACGAACGTACCCGGCGAAAATCGACAGGTCCCCTTATCCGCCGCTCGTCGCCGGCTTGCTCTCGCGCATGCCCTTGACCGCCGCAGCGATCTCGTCGGCCTCCAGCACGTCGGCCATCACCCCGATCTGGTCCTCCCAGACGTCGTCGTCGATCTGGCTTCGGAGCTCCGGCTCGAGCACGTGGTACACGGAGAGGCCCAACTGGACCTCGGCCAAGGCGCCTGCATAGGTCGGATCGCCGAGCACGACTGTCTCGGCGGCGATCTCAGCGCTCTCTGCGTCCGGCGCGCCCAGGACCACCAGCAACTGCTCGGGCCCGTGCTCGTCGGCGAGACGCTTGATCGTTTCCTGACT
>JALYZC010000120.1 GCA_030945905.1 Actinomycetota bacterium | reverse complement strand
GCGCGAGGTCCTCGTCCCCCTCCAGGGTCTGGCGCTTCCGGCCGAGGCATGGGAGCGGGACGTACTTCCGCGCCGGGTCGGCGCTTACTCCCCGACGTGGATGGACCAGCTGTGCGCGAGCGGCGAGCTCGTGTGGATCGGCGCGGGGGCCCTGGGACGACGCTCCGGCCGAGTCGCGCTGTATTTCCGCGAGGACGTCGCCGCCATCGGTCCGCCGCCGGTCAAGGGCGAGGCGCCGACAGCGCGCGAGCACGACGCGGTCAGGGAGCGGCTGGCCGGGGGCGCGTGCTTCTTCACGGACCTGCTCATGGATGTGGACCTCGCCCCCGAGGCACTGCAGGAGGCGTTATGGGACCTCGCGTGGGCGGGGGAGATCACCAACGATGCCTTCGCGCCGCTGCGGGCGCCCCGGCTGACCCTGGCACGGGCCCAGCGCGAGCGCGCCCGCCGGGCCGCGGGGCGGCGCTTCTCGTCCAGGCGGACGGGCGCCCAGGCGCAGGTCCAGGGCCGGTGGTCGCTGGTCTCCAACCTTCCGCTCGCGCCGGCCGGGCCGGGCCAGCGCCGCCGCGCCATGGCCGAGCTCCTGCTCGAGCGCCACGGAATCGTCACCCGCGAGCAGGTGCTGTCCGAGGGCGTCCCGGGCGGGTTCTCCGCCCTCTATGACTCGCTCGCCGCGCTCGAGACGCTCGGCGCGGCTCGGCGCGGCTACTTCGTCGAGGGGCTCGGGGGGGCCCAGTTCGCGCTGCCGGGGGCCGTGGAGCGGCTGCGCAGCCAGCGCGAGGACGGGTCTGCGGCTGGGGTCGTACTGGCGGCGGTCGACCCGGCCCAGTCCTACGGGGCGGCCCTCCCCTGGCCCAAGCGCACGCACGACGAGGATGCGCGGCGGCCGCAGCGAGTGGCGGGCGCCTATGCGGTCCTGATCGCGGGCGAGCCCGTGGTCTACCTCGAGCGGTCCGGGAAGGGCCTGCTCACCTTCGTCGACGCGGATGATCAGCGCTTGAAGCCGGCGCTCACGGCACTCGCCGAGCACGTGCGCTCCGGGCGCATCAAGCGGATAGGAGTGGAGCGCGTCGACGGCGGACCGGTGGCTGCGTCCCCACTGGGCCCCATGCTGGTGGAGCTCGGATTCCGCCAGACGCCACGGGCGCTTACGCTGAGCGCGTAGCGCGACACAGGCAATTAAATGCCTATCGCGCCAAGTTTTGGATAGATTCCGCTCGCTCGCCCATACCCACTATTCGATAGGAGCTCGATGCACATTCTTCAACGGAGCGGTCGGGTCGCTCGGCCTGCACTCGCAGGGCTGTTCGTGGCCGGCGCGCTCACCGCGCTGTCGGCCTGCGGAAGCAGCGGCTCCTCCGACCTCAAGGTCACCGAGACGGAGCCGGGCGCGAACCAGTACGCCTACACCGGCGTCAAGGAGGTCAAGGGCGGGACGGTGAAGGTCACGTTCACCAACAAGGGCAAGGTTCCGCATGAGGTCTCGCTTGCCCGGGTCGACGGCACCCACACCCAGGCCGAGGTCCTGGACGCGCTCAAGAAGGTGACCTCAGGGCAGAACCAGCCCCTGGCCGACTACCTGCATCCTGTCGGCGGGGTCGCCAACGTCAAGCCGGGCCGGACCGCGAGCGCGAGTGTGGTGCTCCCACCTGGCAAGTACTACGCCCTCGACACGGATTCCGGGATGGCCAACAACGCGCCGCCCTACTTCACTCAGGGCGCCGTGAAGGCGTTCGAAGTCAAGGGCGGCAAGGCCACCGGCTCGCTGCCCTCGGCGCAGCAGACGGTCACGATCAAGGACGCGCCGGGAGACAAGTACGAGTTCGCAGCTCCCGCGACTCTCAAGTCCGGGAAGACGACGCTGGAACTCGACAACCAGAGCAAGACGAACTACCACCACGTCCAGCTCGCGCCACTGCTGCCGGGGAAGACGCTGGCCGAGGTCAAGAAGGCGCTGGCGAGCAACGGGCCACCCATGGGTCCGCCGCCGGTCAACTTCGACGAGGTGCAGGGCACCGAGGTCGTGGAGCACAACAGCAAGATCGTGGCGGACGTCAACCTCAAGCCGGGCAACTACGTGATGCTCTGCTTCGTCGCCGACCGCGACGGAAAGGGCGGCCCGCACTTCGGCAAGGGCCTGCTCAAGGAAGTGAAGGTCTCCTAGGCTGCTGCGGGGCCCCGGCGCCGCCCGGGGCCCCGCCGTCTTGCGCATCCGCCCGTATCCTCGGGCGGATGCCAGAAGGCGACACCATCCGCTACGCGGCAAACCGGATGCGCCCCGTCCTCGAGGGTCACGCGCCGGGGGAGATCCTCACCCCGCAGCGCCGGCACACCATGGACCGCTGGCCGGAGCGGCTTGCCGGACGGCCCGTTCGATCGATCGACACCCACGGCAAGCATCTCTTCCTGCGCTTCGACCCGGACCTCACGCTGCACTCGCACCTGCGCATGACCGGAGCCTGGGGGGTGTACGAGCGTGGGCGGCGTTGGGGCCGCTCGTCGCGGCGAGCGTGGCTGGTGCTGCGCACACCCTCCCACGAGGTCGTCCAGTTCGACGGGCCGGTGCTCGAGCTGATGTCAGAATCGCGAACCCGTTTCGATCAGCGGCTGGCCGCGCTCGGCCCCGACGTGCTCGCCGAGGAGCTCGACGCCGGCGCCTTCCTGCGCCGCCTGCGGGCCGATGACCCCACCCGGACGATCGGCGACGCCCTGCTCGACCAGCGCACGATTGCCGGAATCGGGAACCTGTGGAAGGCGGAGGCGTGCTGGGATGCCGGCATCGACCCCTGGCGGGCGCTGCGAGACATCAGCGATGCTGAGGCCCTGACCATCGTGCAGGCAGCACGCGCGCGCATGCAGCCAGCCGCCGCGCACGGCCATCAGGATCGTGACCGCCGGGTCTACGACCGAAGCGGCCTGCCCTGCCGGCGCTGCGGGGGGCGCATCCGCGCCCGCGGTCAGGGCGTGGACAACCGCCGCGCCTTCTGGTGTCCGGGCTGTCAGCGATGAACGCCTATCGCCGCGTCGGGCACAAGGGAGCCGACCTCCTCGTCCCCGGTAACACACTGGCCTCGTTCGACGCCGCATTGGCCGTCGGGGTCGACATGATCGAATTCGACGTCCTCCCCGAGCGCGGAACCGGGCGCCTCATCCTCGCCCACGATCCTGAGGCGGGTCGTCATGGCACCCCGCCGACATTGGAGGAAGGCCTCGCGCACCTGGCATCGCCGCGGTTTGCCGGCATCGAGCTCGACGTCGACCTCAAGGCGCCGGGGTACGAGGACCGGGTGGTCCGAGCGCTCCAGGACGCCGGACTGGTGGACCGGTCGCTGGTCTCCTCGCAGCACCCGAAGAGCCTGGATCGCGTGCGAACGCTCGAACCCGCGCTCCGCTTGGGCTGGTCGGTCCCGAGAGCGGCAAGCGATTACACGGCGACGCCGGGGATCCGCCTCCCGGTGCTCGCACTGCTCTGGCTCTACGCGCACACACTGCGCTGGCGGGCACCCCGCGCCATCCGGGCGCGCCGCTGCGATGCCCTGATGTCCCACTGGCGTCTGGTCACCCCCCGGCTGGTGCATGCGGTTCGCTCGGCAGGCGGGGAGCTCTACGTCTGGACGGTGGACGATTCCACGCAGATCCGGCGGCTGGTGGGCATGGGCGTCACCGGCGTGATCAGCAACGACCCGCGCCTCTTCGCCTCGCCCGCCGTAGCGAGTTGACGATCCGCCGACATCCTCGTTGTGATGCCCGGGGGTCCGCGTCGTAGTAGGGGGGTGACCGAGACGCTCACAGCGGCACTCCCCACCGAACCGGTTCGCGCCGCCCTCGATTTCGAGGCGCTGTATCGCTCCAGCCGCGACGACCTCTACGCCTACGCGGCCTCGCTGTTACGCGACCGGGCCGCGGCCGAAGACGTCACGGCCCAGGCGTTCGAGCGAGCGTTTCGCCGCCGGCGGACGTTCAACGCACGGCGGGGGAGCGCCCGCGCCTGGCTGTTCGGGATCGCGCGCAACGCCGCGCTCGACGAGTTGCGCCGCCGCCGGCGCCAGGCCACCCTGGTCGTCGACCCGGAGGACCTCGACGCCGTCGCCCCCGACGAGAGCGCCGATCACGGGCTGACCCGGACCGCGGTGCGTAGCGCCATGGCGACGCTCGAGCCCCGCGAGCGAGCTCGTGGGGCTCAAGTTCTACGCCGGGCTGTCCAACCGCGAACTCGCCAGCGTGCTGGGTGTGAGCGAGTCGAACGCCGGCACGATGCTCCACCGCGCGGTGGCAAAGCTCAGAAAGGCCTGTCATGAGACTGCGTAGCGACGACACGATGGATCCCGAGGTCGAGCGCGAGCTTGCTGCGATCGACGCAGCGCTCGCCGGTGAGCCGGTGGCGCCCGAGCTCGCCGAGCTCGAGGCGCTCGTGCGGACGGCTCGCACCAATCGCCCCCGACCGGCGGACGAGTTCGCGAAGCGTCTCAACGCGCGTGTCCAGGCGGGGTTCGCCTCCGAGCGCGACACGCCCCGGCGCCCCGGCGCCGTTGTGCGCGCCCGACTGCGCCGGCGGATGCTGCTTCCCGCCCTCGGAGCCGCGGCGACCGTGCTGCTGGCGGTCGTGGTCGTCACATCCATGCTGGGCGGATCATCCGAGCGAGGGCGCGACCTGAGCCGGCCGGCTTCACCGCTGAGCGCGGACCCGAGCCGGCTGGCTTCACCGCAGAGTGCGGCCCCGTCGGCCGCTCCCTCCGGTGCGGCCCCCGCCCAGTCCCCCCGCAAGGTCGAGCGCCAAGCATCGCTCACCCTGCAAGCTGCGCCGGACCGGATCGATGACGTCTCCCAGCAGGTCATCCGGGTCACCGACGGCGTCGACGGCGTCGTCGCGAACTCCTCGATCTCCAGCGGCGATGGGAGCGGCGGGGCGTCCTTCGAGCTGCGCATTCCCACCGATCGCCTGCAGAACGCGCTGGCACGGCTCTCGAAGCTCGCCCGTGTCCGCTCCCGTCAGGAAGGCAGTCGGGACGTCACCGACAGCTTCACCTCGGCCAAGACGCGACTGGACGACGCGCTGGCCGAGCGTTCGTCACTGCTCAAGCAGCTGGCCGCCGCGGACAAGCCCAACCAGGCCGAGAGCATCCGTGCCCGGCTGCGCATCAACGCCCAGCGGATCATGCAGGCGCGCAGCGGAGTCAACGAGGTGCGTCGGCGGACCGACTTCGCCACCGTGGCGCTCACCGTCGAGGCGCGCGGTGGAGGCGATGGCACCGGTGCCGGCACGTGGACCCCAGACGACGCGCTGGGCGACGCCGGTCGCATCCTCGAGGTCAGCCTGGGAGTGCTGGTCGTCGGGCTGGCGATCGCGCTCCCGCTGGCCTTCGCGGTAGGCCTCGCCGGCCTGACGACTCGTGTCGCGCGGCGTCGGCGCCGCGAGCGGGTCCTGGCCTCGAGCTAGGCCCGCGAAGCGCTCTCTGGTCGTGTGATACTGCTCGGCATGGCAGCGAGGACCGACGACCCGGCCACGGTGCCCGGCGTCATCCCGCTATCTGAGGCGCTGGGTCCGGACGAGCTCGAGCGCATCGCCGCCGTGGCCGTTCCGCGCCGCTTCGATGCAGGCGAGATGGTGTTTCGAGAGGGCGAGACGAGCGACAGCTGCTACGTGGTGCGATCCGGCCACGCCCGCGCGCTGCGCTCCCATGCCGACGGCCGGACGATCACCCTCGCCTCGTTCGGACCGGGAGACATATTCGGCGAGCTGGCGATGTTCGACGACGGTCGCCGATCGGCCACGGTGGAGGCGGTTGATCAGCTGGACGTCCTGGCCGTCTTGAGTCCCGATATGCGGCGGCTCCTGGACGACCAACCCAAGCTGGCGGTGAAGCTGATCGTCTCCTTGGGCCGTCGCCTGCGCGCGGCCAACGAACGCCTGGCCGGGCAGTCCTTCCAGACCGTGCAAAGCCGGGTCGCCACCGTCCTTTCCCAGCTCGTCGAGCAGATGCGCCGGGAGGGCGCCCGTGACCGCGACGTGCTGCTCACGATCACCCAGGCCGACATCGCCCGGCTTGCGGGAGCCTCGCGCGAGTCTGCGAGCCGGTTCCTCGCGGTGCTGGAGCGTGCGGGCGCCATCTCGCAGGGACGGGGCAAGTTGACCGTCCGAGAGCCCGCGACCCTCGCGCAGTACGTCTTCTAGTCGATGACGCCCGGTCCGGCGCGCGAGTTCTCCGCAGGCGGGGTGGTCGTGCGCGGCGAGGACGTCGCGGTGATCGTGCCGCTCAGACGCTCCCCTGAGGGCGCGCGCGTCCTCGCGCTGCCCAAGGGCCACCCAGATGGGGACGAATCGCTCGCCCAGGCAGCCGCGCGCGAGGTCCGCGAGGAAGCCGGCGTCGAGGCCGAGATGGTCGAGAAGCTGGGCGACGTGCGCTACTGGTATCAGCGGGACGGCCGGCGCATCCTCAAGCAGGTGAGGTTCTTCCTGTTCCGCTACCGCTCCGGTGACACCGCGGACCACGACCATGAGGTCGAGGACGCGCACTGGATCCCCCTCGAGGAGGCGCGAACGGCCCTGAGCTTCGAGGGCGAGCGCGACATGGTGGCGCGGGCTCTATCCAGATTACGCGGTGATCGATAGGCTGGCCGTGCCGTGCACGTCCTCAACTTCTACTCCGACTTCTTCGCCGACCAGCTGAAAAAGGGCCGCAAAACCGCGACTATTCGGCTGGGCGACAAGTCGCATAAGTATCGCAAGAACCAGGTCGTGCTGGTCACCGTCGGCTACCAGCACTCCCCACGGGAGAAGATCTTCGAAGCGGTGATCGACCAGGTCGAGGTCAAGCCCATAAAGGACCTCTCTCCCCGGGACATCGAGCACGACAACCCCGAATTCCGCCGCACGGAGGAGATGATCCACTTCCTCGAGCAGATCTACGGCCGCACGGTGGCGGTCGAGGACACCGTCACGGTGGTGCGCTTCTCGCAGATCGTGGACTCCCCCTCCGAGCTCACGGACCGCCTCCGGGGGATCGGCGGCGCCCAGAACTGAGCCGGTACCTTGGCACTCCGGGTCGAGGAGTGCCAAAAAGATCCCTTGACATCGCGACGGCGGAGGCTAGAGTAGTCGGTCCTGGCTTGGCACTCGTCGTAGGAGAGTGCCAAGCACCCGCAGACTTAACCCTCGTAACCGGGAGGTTGCATCAGATGAAGCTCAAGCCCCTCGGCGATCGTTTGATCGTGCAGGCACTCGAGGAGGAGGAGACCACGGCAAGTGGCATCGTCCTCCCCGACACCGCCAAGGAGAAGCCCCAGAAGGGCAAGGTGCTTGCCGTCGGCGACGGCAAGCTCGATGACGACGGCAAGCGCGTTCCCCTCGACGTCTCAGAAGGCGACGAGGTCCTCTACAGCAAGTACGGCGGCACCGAGATCAAGGTGGAGGGCGAGGACCTGCTGGTCCTCCGGGAGTCCGACGTCCTCGCCAGAGTCGAGTCCTAGCCAACCGCCGACTGAAATTCAGGAGAAGATATGCCTCACAAGGAACTGAAGTACGAAGCGGAGGCCCGCCAGGCGCTGGAGAACGGCGTCGACGCGGTGGCCAACGCGGTCAAGGTGACGCTCGGCCCCAAGGGCCGCTACGTCGTCCTCGACAAGAAGTTCGGCGCCCCCACCATCACCAACGACGGCGTCACGATCGCTCGCGAGATCGAGGTCGAGGACGTCTTCGAGAACCAGGGCGC